>JAQUWM010000049.1 GCA_028692885.1 Acetobacterium sp.
CTGGCGCTCATCAACTACTTTTTTAATTTTTTTCATTGTCATTTTCCTCCCAGAATAAATCGTTCAACGTTTTTCCCAGCGCCTTACAGATGGCAATACACAATTGCAAAGAAGGGTTGAATTTACCAGCTTCAATCATGCCGATGGTCTGCCGGGTGACGCCGATTCGTTTGGCCAGTTCTTCCTGAGAAAGATCTTTCTCAGCCCGAGCCACCTTTAATTTTATATTTTTCATCTGATCCCTCCTCACATTTCATATGGTACAGTATATAAGATAAAATGTCAAGTATATATTGCATAAAGAATGATATAATAAGCAGACAGTGATTGCCTGCTGGTTGGAAAAGGGCTTTTAGGGGGAGCAGCCTACCGTGTTGGGTAAGGCTTAAGCGGTTTGATCCTTCAGTGTTGTGTTGGTCTGGGGTTAGCATTATCGTTGTGTGTAGCCATTAATAAAAGCAAGTTTTATAACAAAAATGACAATTGCTGGCTGCCGTGTTCCAGTTTGTACCGCGAGACGATATCGGCCATTTTGTAAAGCAGGCCCTGGCGCTGGCATTCTCGGGTAAAGGTGGTCCAGAGACTTCTGGCCTGGGGGCTGGCGCAGCTGTAGGAATTACCGCAGCTGCGGAGATATTCTTTTTTGATGTCGGGAAAATGGGTATCCAATTGGTCGTAAAAATAAAGGCGTTGAGAATCCCGGAGGGTGACCCCAAAGGCGGGATAAATAAATTGGGCGCCCTGTTCGGCAGCTCTGGCGACAATGCCCTTGATGTTTGCCGGGGGATCATTAATAAAAGGGAGAATCGGCATCAGCAGAACACCAGCAAAGATACCGCACTCAGCCAGCTCTTTGATCGCGGCAAAGCGCGCTGAGCTCGGAGCCACCCGGGGTTCGATGATTTTGGCCAGATCATCGTCGGCACAGGTAATGGTGATTTTGACAATTACCGGCGACCGCTTTTGAATCGCTGCGAGCAGATCTTTATCCCGGGTAACAAGGGGGCTTTTGGTGGCGATGGCAACCCCATAACCATAGCTTTTAAACAGTTCCAGGGCCTGACGGGTGAGCTGGTGTTTCTGCTCCTGGGGATTATAGGGATCGCTCATCGCGCCGGTGCCCACCACGCCCTTTAAGGTTTTGCGGCGCAGGTTATCCGCCAGAATGGCCAGGGCATTTTCTTTGGCCCGGACCTGGTCAAAGTCTTCAATTCCATAGCAGTCGCTGCGGCTGTCACAGTAGATACAGCCATGGGAGCAGCCCCGATAGATATTCATATTGTAGTCGGTGCCGAACCAGAAATTATTTTTGGTTCGGGTCAGCATATTTTTAGCAGGGATGGTATCCATAAGAGACCTTTCTTTATCGAGCGATCAGCGCACAATCAACCCCAATAATTTAGCCAGTTCGGCGGCTTGATAGACGGTGACGGCAGCGCCGTTTAAAGCGTCAATAGCGACAATCAGGCCATCCAGTTGACAGGTGGTGAAATCCAGACCCTTGAGGGGAGTCTTGAAAAAGTTGGTCCGACTGAAATTGACATCATCCAGTTTGATTTGGGAGAGTTTGCACTCACTGATGGTGGCCTCGCTGAGATCGCAGTTGGAAAACTGGTTGCTTTTAAGCCGGGCCTTGCTGAAATTGGCATATTGGAAGCTGGAATCTGATGCCATCAAGTTTTCCAGCTGCGCCTGATGAAAATCAGCACCCAGCAGCTTGCAGGCAAAAAACTGACAGCGGTTGAAATAGCCCTCGGCAAAGTTACTGTTAGACAGACTGCATGATTGAAAGCGGAGATCCCGGCAATCGACTTTTTCAAAGTTGCAGTCAGAAAAATCACAGTTTTCAAAAAGCGATTCCCGGAAAGAAAGATGGGAAAAATCCGCTTCGTTTAGCGTTAAATCTTTAAAATGTCGGCCTTCGATATTGAGTTCTTCCTCCCGAGCCCAGTGAAGCAGGGTGGTGAGATCAGCGTCCGGCTCAAGGTGATCAGGCAAACTAGGAGCGATTATTTTAATCGTCTTGGGTTTATTCTTGTTCATTAATTGCATCCTCTCCAAGCGTTATTATTTGGTTTGTTTTTATATTCTGCCTCATCTTACGATTAAGTTGGCAGATTCACCGCAGTGCAGATGGCTGGCTAGCGATGCCGGCCCAAGTGCGGTGCCATTAGTTGATAAGAACTGCCTGTTGAGATGAAAAGCTTTTAATGAGATTATACCATATCGGAAGCCCACCGGGTGATTCAGTTTGATATTGGCGAGGGGAGCTTATCCAATCGACAGCTATTTGCTGTGATTAACACCATCGATTCGGATTCCAGAGAACTGGCCTATCCGGATGGCTTAAAGGTAGATTCTAAAGGAAATCTGTATATCGGTCAATACAGTATGGGACGGATTTTAGAGGTTGCCGCGATGCAAAAAAACTGCTCGAGCACCTGTAAAACAACCAAAACAAATTAAAACAATAAAATAGGGTAAAATTTAGCGCTATTTTAGGGCTTGATTAGAAATATTCAGCGATGGGTAAAGGGGGCGGGCGGAATTATCAGGTCGGTGCTGCCGAGCTGGCGGGGGCCGATTTTCAGGCGGCCTTGCATCTGGTCAACCAGCGTGATCGCCAGGGGGTCTTCTTTGTCGTCAATCCCGGTGGTCACCGCGACGATGCCATTGGTGGGGTGGCGGCGCATTTTGTCGAAGCTGACGATCTGCCGTTGGCCGACCAGTACGCCAATTTCCAGACCTTCCCCCTGGAACCCTCGATTATTGTCCAAACCCGAAAATCTTTACACGGTTATTGGCTGTTGCAGCCACCGGAGACAGCAACAACGGATCAAGCCCTAGCCCTTAGTCAATTCAGCCCGATCCAGAAAGCCCTGGCCGCTGTTTTTAAAGGCGACCCGATGATTTGCAATCGCAGCCGGGTGATGCGGCTGCCAGGATTTTTCCATAACAAGAAAGAGCCGGTGCTGGTGACCTGCCTTAAATTCGATCCCCAGCTGCGCTACACCCAGACAGATCTTTCGATGGCGATCGAGAGCGTCACCACATCATCACCGGCTCCATCGCCGACTGCGGCCGCCCCGGTCATACCGCCAAAATCCGGCAACAGCGCAACGACAGTCAGCATTCCCGGATTTTCACCAGTCGCGGATGAGGTGGATCTCCAGCGGATGCTTAAAAATTGTGACTTTTTAAGCCATGCCCAGGCCACCGCAGAAACCCTGAGCGAACCATTGTGGTATGCCATGATCATCCAGCTGGCCGGGTTTACCGGTGGCGAAGCCGTTATCCAGAAATTGTCCCAGGGCTATCCCGGCTATACCACCGCCGCCACTGCGAAAAAAATCGCCCAGTTTAAAAATACCGGGTCTGGCCCGATAAACTGTGAAACGCTTCAGAGCTGGGGCTATCCATGTCCCCGGCTGGGGAGCTGTCCGGCGAAGGCACCCTGGGAGCGGGGCAAGGTGCCGCTGCCAATCTGGTATCTCAAAAAACCCAATGGTTATCGGTTGATGCCGGGGATTCTGGCCAATGAACTGGCCAAATACAAGCATATTTTTTATGCCGGGGAAGCCTACTACCAATATCAGAATGGGGTCTATAAAATGGTGGACGACCGTCACTGTCAGAAAATTGTCCGCAAGTATCTGCGCCCGGATCATGTGCAGATGGCCCAGATCAATGATGTCCTGGGCCAATGGACCGTTGAAATCAGCCGCAGCGCCGAGGGACTGAATCGCGATAAGCAGATCATCAATCTCAAAAACGGCCGTTACGATCGGGCCAGTCGGCAGTTGCTGCCCCATGACCCCGCCATCTTATCGACCATTCAGTTACAAGCCGGCTACGATGAAAAAGTCGTCGCCCCGATTTTTATGGCCTTTCTCGCAGATTGTCTGGATCAACAGACGCAGTTGCTGATCCAGGAGATTTTTGGTTATCTGCTGATCCCGGAAACCTGTGCCCAAAAGGCCTTTGTGTTTGTGGGCGAGGGCGGTGCCGGGAAATCGACCCTGCTGTCAGTGGCTCAGGATGTTTTGCTGGGGATCGACAACGTCTCCAATATTCCCTGGCAGAATCTGGGCGACCGCTTTAAGACGGCGGAGCTGTTCGGGCGGCTGGCCAATATCTTTGCCGATCTGCCGTCCAAATCGATTGAGGATAACGGCCTCTTTAAAAGCATCACCGGCGAGGATTTCATTACCGCCGAGCGTAAAAACAAAGATCCCTTTTCCTTTAAAGCCACTGCCCGACTGGTGTTTTCCTGCAACAGCCTGCCTAAAAATCTGGGCGATCGCTCCGAGGCCTTTTACCGGCGCTTGATCATCGTTCCCTTTTTGCCACCCAAACCCCCGGAGCAACGGGATCTCCATCTCAAGGATAAGCTAAAGGGGGAAGCGGCCGGCATCTTAAACTGGGCGCTGGCGGGACTGGCCCGGTTACAGGCTAACCATTATTGTTTTAGTCCATCACCCCAGGCGGAGGCGGCCCTGGATGCCTACCGGATTGCGGGCAGCTCGGTCTTGTCGTTTGTCGAGGAGCTTTGCGTCATTGACAGCCATCGCCAGGCATCGGCCACCGAGCTTTATCAGGCCTATCATCATTATTGCCAGGATTCAGGACTGCGGCCGGTCAGTCAGAAACGCTTTTGGATGGAGTTAAAAGAATCTTTTTCGGAGTTGGAAAAGGTAAAAGAATCGGTAACCCGGCGAGCCATGTACAGCGGGATTGAGCTGCTGGATTTTGAAGCAGCCGCCTGAAATCACGGAATATATGCAAAAAAAGCGCTAATATTCCCACCAGACGTATCATTTACGAAAAAATAGGAAGGGGTTGTTTGGCATACTGGCGCCATTGGAAGGGGTGGAAGGGGTTTTTCCTATTATGGCGAAAATTTTTTTTAAAAAGTTTAATAATCATCAACTGAAAAAATAAGGGGGTCAACCCCTTCCACCCCTTCCGAAATGATCCGCCAGGTTGACAGGGGAAAATGCATCTCAGTCTGAAATGATGCGTAAAATTACTGCATTCCCTAAACGAACCGATACTGATGGTTACGGCGCATCCGGACGATTCGTAATCGCCCGCCCCCGCGAACCAATTCAATTGCACAGTTCTGCTAATGGGGCAGAGAAATACCAAACCCGAAATAAAAGGAGGAAACCATGAAAACCTTAAAAAACGAACTGATCCGATTAGCCGGTCAGATATTTCGCAACACCCAGTATCTTAAGCAGTATGAGCACCAGCTGGCGCTCATTTACAGCCGCACCCCGGAAACCGTGAAACGGACCCGGGAGCGGATTGACAGCTTGAAAATGCAGATCGAAGCTGACAGCCGGATGGTTGAAAAACTCAATGCCCAAATGATCGCAACCATCGAAGCCCTGGATGACTGGCGGATTCAGGAAATTTTGACCCGCCGTTATGTCAATCATGAATCCTTTGAAGCCATCGCCGAGGCCATGAATTATGATCTCCGCTGGATTTACCGACTCCATCAGCAGGGGTTGGAGCTGACCAATCCCACTGGTGATATTTTGTTAAACCCCGCCGCATAGCTATTTAAAGTCAGTACCCCGGGATGCTGATCAGTGAAATCTCTCTAGCCTTTGCTGCGTTTGGATTTTTGGAAGGAAAAAGGGCCAACAACTGCAAGGTACTTGCAAAATGTTATCAAATATGATAACATTTAATCAGAAAAAGACAGTTGCGATGAGAAGAGGTCAGGAGATTCGAAATGGGTTATGAAGTTGAGTTTTATATCAAAGAAAATGGCGATATCCCGATCATGGATTTTTTACTGTCACTCCAACCAAAGTTAAGAGCAAAGGCGTACAGTGAGATTGAGCTGTTAAAAAAGCACGGCCCGGTTCTGCGAGAGCCCTATGTTAAGTCCTTAAAAGGAAAGGAAAACAAAGGCATTTATGAACTCAGGATTAAGTTTTCCTCTGATATCTCGCGGATTTTTTATTTCAGTTTTCAGGATAGTACTTATGTCTTATTAAACGGTTTTATCAAAAAAACCAATAAAACACCGGATCGGGAATTGGAAAGAGCGCGAAAATATAAAGCGGATTACGAAAGCAGGTGTCGAGATGAGTAAACCCGGAGTAAAATTTGAAACAATCACCGAACAATTAATGATGGATGAAGAATTCAGACTTGAATATGAAAAGTTAAAACCACGTTACGAAGTGATCTCACAGTTTATTGAGGCCCGTAACACCCAGCATATGACCCAGGAAGAACTGGCCTTGCGGGTGGGAACCCAGAAATCAAACATTTCCCGATTTGAAAGTGGGACCTATAATCCAACCCTCGATTTTCTGGTAAAGGTGGCCAAAAGTCTGGGGAAAGAATTGCACATTGAAATTAAGTAGCGCGATCGGGAATAAACCGCTCGGGCCAGCGCACAAAACCCTGTTCGTGGCATAATCACGAACAGGGTTTTGTGGTGATCAGACCGGGTGGAGTTGATCTACGGCCACGCCGTCGGTATAAAGTTTTTCCGGGGCGATGTCGTTCTCGCCATCACGCCAGACCGGCACACCATAATCGATGTAGACGGCATCAAACACTGTTTTGTCCTGGAGGGGAAGAAACGCCGGTTCATACAATAAGGGCTTGAAATCAAAGATTTTGATTTCATCGGTACTAAAGCGCACCAATAAGCGGTAGTCATCAAGGGGTCTGACCGCTCTAATTTTTAAGATCGGTTCCGGTTCCCCGGCATAGGCAATGTCGTTAATGATGGTCATGGTACACCTCCTGTATGTTATCTTGATTATAACGCATATTTTTTTGTTGCTCAATAAAAATTGAAGCCGCACAGCAAAGTTCAGAACGACCGGATAAGATGGCCCTTGACGAAACCCGCTTAATTCAGTATCCTAACAGTAACGATCAGGCTTAAAGCAGATTTCTCGGTAATTTCTACTATGGTAGATATTGTGTATGATTTATTCTTACATTCAAAAAAAGTTTGGCTGATCGCTAAAACCATGTCAACAACGCATGGTTTTTTTTGTTTTTGATAAAAATAACTGCGTAAAGATATATCTAATATCATACACAATTAAAATAATTTCATTTAGATCTTTACAGCAGACTTTATCAGGTCTATAATGATCTTAAATCATCTTTTGTACTGACTTGAAGCGAATAACTTGATGAATCCTCATCAGAAAGCGAAAAATCATGAAAGATAAATTAATGGACGGTTTTATCGGCAAATACCCGTTATCCAAAACGCTCCGCTTTGAACTTAAACCCGTTGGCAAAACCCTTGCGCACATCGAAGCAAAAGGGCTTTTGGCGGAGGATACCCACCGGGCCGAAAGCTATCAAAAAGTGAAGAAACTGATCGACCGTTTTCACAAGCCTTTCATTGAAGAAGTGTTAGATAGTTTTTGCTTTTCAGAAAATGAATTAAATGAATTTCTACATTTATACAACTTAAGCAAAAAAAGTGATGCTGAGCAAAAAGAATTTTCAAAAATCCAGGCTCAACTGCGTAAAACTGTTGCACAGCAGTTTAAGAAGCATCCTCATTATCAGGGTTTATTTAAAAAAGAGTTGATTCGACACGACCTTTTTGAGTTGGATCTGACACCTGATGAAAAAGAAATGGTTCTATATTTTGGAAAATTCACTACATATTTTAAAGGTTTTCATGATAATCGTGAAAATATGTACAGTAATGAATCAAAGTCCACTGCCATTGCTTATCGAATAATCCATCAGAATCTGCCCAAATTTATTGATAACCTCAAAGCCTTTGAAAAAGTCAAAGCCATACCGGATCTATTGGAAAAATTTGGCACTATTGAGCAGGAGCTGGCCGCCATTCTACAGGGCAAACACCTTGACGAAATTTTCACACTGGACTTTTTCAGCCAGACCCTGTCCCAAAAAGGGATTGATGAGTACAATGAAATCCTCGGCGGTTATACCGACCCCAATAACGCCAGCGTTAAATATAAAGGCCTGAACGAATACATCAACCTCTATAACCAGAAAGCCCCCAAAAATGAGCGGGTGGGTAAGCTGACCCGGCTGTTCAAACAGATTCTCAGCGACCGCGAGAGCATCTCGTTTTTGCCGGAATTTTATGAAGATGATCAGGCCGTTCTGGAGTCGATCCGAATTTTTCATGAATCTTACCTTGATAACCTACTCCACCACAACGAAGATAGTAGAAAATCTTTAATTGAACTCCTTAAAAACCTAAATAGCTTTGATCTCAGCCACATATATATAACCAACGAACGTTCTCTTTCGGATATCTCACAGAAAATGTTCGGGGATTGGGGTAGAATTCAGACGTGCCTTTTTGCTCAATACGATGCCACCTATGCCGGGAAAAAGAAAAAAAAGCCTGAAAAATATGCAGAAGAACGAAAGAACTATTTTAAACGGATTGAAAGCTTTTCTTTAGAAAGTTTAAACGAAGCCCTTACTTTTTATAATGCTGACAAATTTCAGTCTGTTGCTGACTATTTTAGTTGCTTGGGGAAAGATGATAACGGTAAAAATCTGCCACAGTTCATAGATGAAGCTTATCAGAATATCATCTCTCTTGTTCAAAATCGGTATCCAGAAGATAAGAATCTGTCGAATGATGTAAATAATGTGGAGAAAATCAAAACCTACCTAGACAGTGTTAACACACTCCTGAGTTTTATCAAACCGTTTAATGGAAAAGGAACCGATCCGGATAAAGATGCCCGATTTTATGGCGACTTTAACGAAATCTGGCAGGAGCTTAGAAAAGTCACTCCGCTGTACAACAGTGTCCGTAATTATATGACCCGGAAATCCTACTCCACTGAAAAGATCAAACTTAATTTTGAAAATCCTGAGCTAATGGGGGGATGGTCCCGGGAAATTGCAACATCATGCCTTCTTCTTAAAGATGATAAATATTTTTATCTCGGTATAATGGATAAAAAATCCAAATCAAAATTGAAACACTTTCCTGCGCCTGAGAACGATCGGGATATTTTTTATAAAATGAAATATGCACAAGTTGCTGATCCCAAACAAGATGTACCAGGATTAATGGTAATTGACGGAAAAACAGTTAAAAAAAATGGGCGAAAAGAAAAAGAAGGTGCTCATGCAGGTGAGAATTTAATTTTGGAAGACTTAAAAAACCAACATTTGCCGCAAGAAATTAATACTATCCGCAAACTTAGAACTTATTTAAAAACGAGTGACTATTTTAGCAGCAATGATTTAATAAAATATATTGATTTTTACAAACAAAGAGTAGTAGAATATTTCGTTAATTTTGAGTTTGAGTTTAAAGACTCTAAAGATTACCATAATTTTGATGAATTTTTGGCTCATGTTAACGCTCAAGCCTATCAAGTTAGTTTTAAACCAGTTTCATTAAACTATATCAATTCGTTAGTCGAATCCGGTAAGCTTTATCTCTTTCAGATCTATAATAAGGATTTCTCGCCGTACAGCAAGGGTACCCCCAACCTGCACACCCTTTATTTTAAAGCCTTGTTTGACGAAGTAAATCTCAAAGATGTGGTTTATAAATTAAACTGTTCAGCCGAAATCTTTTACCGCAAAGCCAGTCCGGGTATAAAAAAAGATCCGACCCACTATAAAAACAAAATGGTTAAGAACAAAAACCCGCTAAACCCCAAAAAGAAAAGCGTTTTTGAATACGATCTGATCAAAGACAAGCGCTACACCGTCGATAAATTCCAGTTCCATGTGCCGATTACCCTAAACTTCAAAGCCGAAGGCCGGGACTATCTCAATACTGATGTCAACCGTTGTTTAAAAACCGCTGAAAATTTCCATGTCATCGGCATCGACCGCGGTGAGCGCCACCTATTGTATCTGACCGTCATCGATCCCCAGGGCAAAATCGTCGAGCAATATTCCCTGAACCAGATTGTCAACGAACACCAGGGCCGGCAGTACGAAACCAATTACCACGATCTGCTGAGCGAAAAGGAAAAAGGCCGGGATGAAGCCCGGAAAAACTGGCAGACGATTGAGAACATCAAAGAGCTGAAGGAAGGGTATTTAAGCCAGGTCATCCATAAAATCGCCCAGCTGATGGTGAAGTACGACGCCATCGTGGTGCTGGAAGACTTAAACTTTGGCTTTATGCGGGGCCGCCAGAAAGTCGAAAAACAGGTTTATCAGAAATTTGAAAAAATGCTGATTGATAAGCTTAACTATCTGGTCGATAAAACTGTCCCGGTCAATTCACCCGGCGGGCTGCTTAAGGCATATCAGCTGACCAGTAAATTTGAAAGTTTCCAGAAGCTCGGCAAACAGAGCGGGTTTCTGTTTTACATCCCAGCCTGGAACACCAGCAAGATGGACCCCACCACCGGCTTTGTCAACCTCTTTAACGGCAAAGAACTGCGCTACGAAAGCGTCGACAAAGCCCTGGCCTTTTTTGACAAGTTTGACCGGATCGCTTATAACCAAGCCGAAGAGCATTTTGAATTTGCTTTCGATTACAGCAACTTTACCTACAAGGCTGAGGGTAGTCAGACCAGATGGATCCTCTGCAGCCATGGTCAGCGGATTCACACCTTCCGCAATCCCCAGAAAAACAGCCAGTGGGATTCAGAGACCATTGATCTGACGGCCGCTTATAAGGCGCTGTTTAAAGCCAACGACATCAATTTTCATGAATCGGACTTGAAAGCCGCCATCCTGACGCAGAGCGACAAGGCCTTTTTTGTGGAACTGCTGTCACTGTTGCGCCTGACCCTGCAGATGCGCAACAGCATCACCGGCAGCGACGTCGATTACCTGATTTCACCGGTTAAAAACTGCAGCGACGCATTTTTTGACAGCCGCCAGAACCGCCCCGGCCTGCCGGAAAATGCCGATGCCAACGGTGCCTACAACATCGCCCGCAAAGGCTTATGGATCATTGAGCAGCTCAAAGAAAAAGAGCTGGCCGAGCTGGACAAACCAAAACTGGCCATCAGCAATAAAGAATGGCTGGCCTATGCCCAGAGCCATCAGCAATAGGGTTGGCCATGGAAGAAGGCATTTTAATCACCCAGCTTAATGATTTTATCTTTTGTCCGGCCAGTATTTATTATCACCATCTTTATGAACAGACCAATGTCTATCTCTATCAGAACACCGCCCAGGTAAAGGGCACCAATGCCCATAAAACCATCGAAGACGACCGCTATTCATCGCGGGCGGAGTTGCTGCAGGGTCTAGCTGTCTACTGCGATAAATACCACCTCTTCGGCAAAATCGATCTGTTTGATGTTAAAACAGGCGCACTGATTGAACGCAAAAACACCATTAAAACCATCTATGACGGCTATGTTTTTCAGCTTTACGGCCAGTATTTTGCCCTTTTGGAAATGGGCTATACCGTCACCAGCCTGAAACTCCACAGCAAAAGCGACAACCGCTCCTATCCGGTTAAACTGCCGGGGGACGATCCGGAGATGTTCTTAAAATTTACGGACGTGCTTGACGCCATGAATCATTTCCGGCTGGATGATTTCCAGTCGGAAAATATTGAAAAATGCCGTAACTGTATCTATGAAAGTGCCTGCGGGGTAAGTTTATTATGATGAGCGGACCGGATTTCAAAGCAAAACAACTGGTCTTTGCGTTTTTCAGCAAGGGCGAAAAACTCAGTTTCCGCAATGACAATGTGGTGATCAAAGACAAGGAGGATCAGGTGATTTATCAGGTCAGCTGCTACCGGGTTTTTGCCCTGTTTATTATCGGTCATGCGACGATCACCTCGGGGCTGATTGAGCGAGCCAATAAATTCAAATTTCCGATTGTCCTGATGAACCAGTCCTTTAAGCGTTATGGGTTTTTATCGAGTGCCACCAATGGCAACACCACCCTCAAACGAAAACAGTATCAGGTAGATGATCTGGTTATCGGCCGGGCCATCATCCAGAACAAGGTGACCAATCAGCTCCAGCTGCTCAAAGAGATTCGCCACAAGGATGACACTTTAAAAGAAGAAATCCGAATGATGAAAAGCTATTTAAGTGCACTGGACGAGGCCAATGACCTCAAGAGCATCCTGGGGCTGGAAGGCAGTGCCTCGCGGATTTATTTTCACAACGTCTTTGATACCTTAAACTGGAGTGCCCGTCGCCCCCGGGTCAAGCACGACAGCGTCAACTGCCTGCTGGATATCGGCTACACCCTGCTCTTTAATCTGATCGAGGCGTTGTTGGACATCTACGGCTTTGATACCTATGTGGGAGTGCTGCACCGCGAATATTACATGCGCAAATCCCTGGTCTGTGACATGATCGAACCGTTTCGGCCGATTGTTGACGGTAAGCTCCGTAAAATGTACCATCTGGGCCAGGTCGACGAGAAAGATTTCCATATCCGCAAAGGTGCCTACAACTTAAGCTGGCAGCGCTCGCCCAAATATGTCAATTTGCTGATGGAGGAGCTCTTATCCTACAAGATGGAGTTGTTTTTATACATCCAGGGCTATTACCGGGCCTTTATGAAGGACAAAGCGATTCCCGATTATCCACGCTTTGTGATCGGGTGACGCGATGATTATTGTCAGCTATGATATTTCCGACGATAAACTGCGCACCAAGTTTTCCAAGTTTCTGAAACGGTTTGGGCGGATGCTGCAGTATTCAGTTTATGAGATCAACAATTCCAAGCGGATTCTGGACATTGTGATGGTGGAGATTCACGATCGCTTTGAACCCAAATTCAGCCAGTCCGACAGCGTGATGATTTTTCAGCTCAGTGAAAGCTGTGAAATTACCCGTTTCGGCTATGCAAAAAACGAAGAATATGATATGATTATTATAACATAAATTTGCAAACCCCAAGTCTTCATTTTTTTAACCCGTATTTTAGCGGATCTTTGGATAATCAAAGGCAGATAATTAGAATATTAAACATAAACCGATCATTGGATTGATAAAATAAGGCCTTTTTAAAAAAATAGGGATCCAAAGATCCCTGAAAATTTCTACTATTGTAGATTGCATTGGGGTCGTGGGGAAGTTTAATCCAAAGATCCCTGAAAATTTCTACTATTGTAGATCAAGTGGGTTGAGACATTACCGATGAGTATCCAAAGATCCCTGAAAATTTCTACTATTGTAGATTTCCAGTGGACTGAGTATGCAAAATAATCCAAAGATCCCTGAAAATTTCTACTATTGTAGATTAGAGACGATGACGCTTGTTAATAACATCCAAAGATCCCTGAAAATTTCTACTATTGTAGATGCATGTCCTTTTGTTATTTGAAAAAGAATCAAAAGAGCCCAGGAAATATCTAATAAGGATTAAAAAGTCGGCTTTTTTTTCGCTCCGTCAAACTTTAGCCCGTCCGCAAGAAGATTTTGATCAATTGAAATACAAAATTTCAGCGTCAGTTGAATACGATGGTACAGCATTGGTAACGCTGAAAAGGCATTGACAAGTGCGCAAAGAAGCGGTATTATAAAAGTAACAAATCCCACGGGCCTCTGTCTTTGACATGCACACTCAGTGGGCTTTTTATTTTTAAGGAGAAGCGGTTGTATCAGACGTTGACCGGGAAGTAGAATTTAAAATGATAAAAATCTAGCAATTTGACAGATTAAAACCATAATCGGCATATTTTATTCCATTTAATATTTCAATTGCATAAAATAGACGTTATGTTATAATGAATAAAAAAACGTGGAAGGTGATCCAATGAATACCATCGTGCGTATGCAAAGTATGACGATTAAAAATATAAAAAATGTGAAATCGGGGGTTGCTGATTTTCCATCCTATAAGAATGAGACGTATTTTGATGGTCATTCAGAAATACTCGGTCTTTATGGACAAAATGGTTCAGGAAAAACCACTCTGATTAATATGGCAGGGATTCTCAAACGCATTCTATCAGGGAAACCGCTCCCTGAGACTACCATCGAGCTGATGGATTGCAATGAGCAGGAAAGTGCGTTAAGCTGCGTCTTTTATATCGAAAAAAATAAAACCGACCGCTACCTGGCCTATTATCAGCTGGTGCTCCGCAAAACGGATGATGCGCAAGTCGCGATTATTGAGGAAAAACTTTCCTATAAAAACCTGAACGAAATTGAGGGCAAACGGAAAACCCGCAAATTAATCATCGGCTTCGATTGGATCGAGACCATTACCGTCAAACCGAAAGAAAAATTCAAGGATCTTAAAAATCGCAACGTGTCCCGATCAGTGGCATTTAAAATAGCCATGGCGCTGGCTGCCGAAAGAAAAACATCGTTTATCTTTAGTCCGGAAATATCCCGACAATTTAGCAACGATTTAAAAGATGAAACCGAAGTGATGCTGATTGAGGCCCTCAAAACATTTGGCCGTCGTAGTCTCTGCGTCATTGAAAATGATCGCCTGGGATCAATCCTGATGAACATCCTGATCCCCTTCAGCTTTCGGATCGACTCAAAGACCGGCTCAGCTCATGGGGAATACCCCCTTGCCTTAACGGGCGATACGCTGATCAATGAAGAAGAATACGAGCTCACAAAAAAAATCATCCAACAGATAAATGTGGTACTGTCAAAAATTGTCCCGGATCTGCAGCTGGAGGTTTTGGAAAAATCATCCGAGTACAGCAAAAATGGCGAGAAAAAAATACGGATTGAACTCGTCACAGAGCGTTATGGCAGAAAGGTTTCTTTAAAAAACGAGTCGGATGGGATTGTCAAGATCATTTCGATTCTCAGCAGTTTAATTGCGGTTTATAATCGGCCGTCTTTCTGTATGTTTGTGGATGAATTGGATTCTGGTATTTTTGAGTTTTTGCTGGGCGAAATTTTAAAAGTAATGAGCGAGGGCGGCAAAGGTCAGCTTATTTTTACCTCTCATAATTTACGCCCGCTGGAAGTGCTTAACGCAAATAATATTCTTTTTACCACGTCTAATCCAGAAAAACGCTATGTTTATTTGCCGAATATCAAAAAAACAAACAACCTGCGGGACGTCTACTTAAGAACAATTTACATGGGTGGCAACGATGACCAGCTCTATCTTGAAACAGATGCGGCGGCGATGCGAAAAGCCTTTAGAAAAGCGGACGGTCTATTTAAAGATGAGTAGGCAAAAAATAATTCTGTTTATCGTTGAAGGCACCACCGATGAGGATGCCCTGAGTGGCATTCTCAAAAAACTGTTCCAGAACAACCTGATCAAATTTGCCATCGTCCGATCCGATATCACCATTGCACCTGGCATCAGTACGAAAAACTGCAAAAAAAGAATAAATGAAGTGGTTGAGCAGTATAGCAGTACCTATAAGGTTAATAAAAATGATATTTGTGAAATTGTCCATCTGGTTGATACTGATGGTTGTTACATCGACAAAGCATGGGTGTTTAAGAGTCCCAATGATGAGAAATCATATCAACTAAACGGTATCTATGCCATTGATCCAGAAAAAATGATCGAACGAAATCAGCTTAAATCCAGAATACTCAACTGTATTCTGGGAATGAAGGAATTGACATTTGATAAAAATAAGGTCAAGATCCCTTATTCGATTTTCTATTTTGCCTGCAACCTGGAACATGTTCTCCATGATCTGCCGAATGCACCGCGAGAAGATAAGGAAGCTTTAGCTGATGTTTTTAGCGACAGCTACGAAGGACGGGAAGTGGCTTTTCTGGATTTTATCACGAATTCAGATTTTGCTGTATCAGGGAATTATCGTGAAACTTGGGACTTTATCCAAAATGATCTGCATTCATTGGAACGGCATACAAATTTTGGTGTTTATCTTATGCAGAATGACAAAATCTGTAAAGATTAAGGAATCTATCGATTTAAAATTTAATAATAACCTGATCACAAAAAGTCGTGTTTAATTTAAAATTAAAACGGCTTTTTTTATGCCGGAAATCTGCCGTCGCCCGCTCGCTTAGCCATTTAAAGCCAGTATCCCGGGATGCTAAAATGAAATCAAATAAAGGAAAGGAGGATTACCAATGGCACTGACGAGCGATTTTTTAACCAAAAAAGTTCAGATCCGATCCAACCATGGCATTGTCGATGGCAAGGAAAAAATCACGGCCCGAACCTACGGCGACATTATTTCCACCGCCACTGATCAGGCAATTTATGACACCGCTCTGATCATTGACGGGCTGCAGGAACCGGTACTGGAAGAAGTTATCAAACACGAACTGGCACTGCTGAGCATGATCTAGAGGGAGGCTCCCACGATGTTTATGTCGGTTAAATTCAAATTTTTCGGGGCGATTATCAACCGCCCGTTGTTGTCCCCAGGGGGAACAACAACGGGGTTGGCAGCATCATTGCGACCAACCCGCAAAACTTAGAAAGGAGGGACACAAATGGCAGCAAGCACCGTACTGCAACTGACCTTTAAACGGGCCGACTTGAAAACTACCACGATGTCCATCACGGATCCCAAAGTCGGGCTGACCGTTGAGGAAGTCAATACCGCGATGGCCGGGATGATTGAAAAAGCGATCTTCGCTCCCGATGGCCAAGCCTTGACCGCCAAGGTTAGAGCCGAACTGGTCATCACCGACAAATCCGCCTTTTCAATGAGCTAAGGCGGGGATTACGGCGCCGGGCCCGAAGGGGGTTCGTGACGCCGGGCCAGACACCAGGCAAATCCATTGTCGGCTGCAGGCTCGGACAGGCTAACGCCATGTCCGCCCTGATG
Organism: Acetobacterium sp.; assembly: GCA_028692885.1. GTDB lineage: Bacteria > Bacillota > Clostridia > Eubacteriales > Eubacteriaceae > Acetobacterium. The sequence continues at coordinate 16,691 of JAQUWM010000049.1, forward strand.
CCGAACAATCGGATTGCCGGGTGTTTGTCCCTGAATCAGGCTAGTGTGCCGGGCCCGAAATTGGGTTACAGTACAGGGCCAAACGCATTGTCAGGTAGCCCTTTGGGTATCCGTATCGCCCGCCCCTTCAGGGGCAAGCCAACGTCAATTAAGAAAGGAAAATAAAATGAACGCTTTTATCAAAAAAATCCAAACCGCTCTCAACGACCGGGGCTATGGCCCCTTAAAAATTGATGGCAAAGACGGTCCCAAAACCCAAAAAGCCGTCGCTGCCTTTCAGAAAGATGCCGGTCTGGAAGCCGATGGATTGGTGGGGCCCCTCACCGAAAACCGGCTGTTTCGGGAACAGCTTTCCGTCATCTCACTCGATGGCGATGGCTCAACCCCCCACTTTACCAGGGCCGAATTCGCCTGTGACTGCCAGGGCGCTTATTGTGACGGCTATCCGGGTGTGATGGATCTGTGGCTGATGCTCAAGCTGGAGGCCCTGCGTAATGCCCTGGATGCTCCGGTGATCATTACCTCCGGGCTCCGCTGTGAAATCCGCAACGGCGAGGTGGGCGGCATTCCCAGATCAAAACACCGGATCGGCCAGGCCGCTGATCTGTACGCCCCGGGTATTGACATCAACAGAGTAGCCAGTATCGCCGAAAGTCTGGGCCTTACCACCATCCTCTATCTGGAGCAAGGCTTTGTTCACTGCGAAGTGTAATGAAAATCAATGAAATATCCCTGGCCTTTGCTCTGATTGGCGGGGTGGTCGGTCAAATGCTGGGCGGCTTTGATGGCTTTTTACAATGTCTGATCGCCTTTGTCGTGATGGACTACTTCACCGGGGTGCTCTGTGCCCTTCAGAACAAGAAACTTTCCAGCGCCCGGGGCTTCCGCGGCATCCTCAAAAAAATCCTCATCTTTATGGTCGTGGGGATCGGCCATCTGCTGGATTTAACCCTCCTCGGCGGTGCCGGTACACCGCTGCGGGTGGCAATGATCGGCTTCTATCTTTCCAACGAAGGCCTGAGCATTCTGGAAAACATCGGACAGCTGGGGGTGCCGTTACCCAAGCGGCTGGCGGCGGTGATTCGGGAATTGGGGGAGGAGGAAGAGCAGCCTAAAGAATAAGAGATTCCCGATTGATCAACGATTT
>JAQUWM010000006.1 GCA_028692885.1 Acetobacterium sp.
ACTTGAAAGCAACTCATCTGTATTTAAGTCCATATTATTATTGAGTGCAGCAAGCAATCTATCCTCACCATACAATTCATCATTGATATTCGTTGCTTCGGTGACGCCATCGGTATAGAGATATAATTCATCGCCACTTGTCAGCTGCATTTCTTGTTGTTTATACTTAATCTCTTCCATTCCGCCAAGCACAAAGCCGGTATGCAATTTTAAATATTCAAAGCTGCCATCTGCTCTTTTTAACAATGGCGGATTATGTCCAGCATTCACACAAACAAAATGATGTGTCGAAATTTCGTATACCCCAATAAAAGCGGTGACAAACATCCCCACTTCGTTATTTTCACAAAGCTGCGCATTCACTAATGTAAAAATTTCAACCGGCGTCCGACCAACCTGGGCTTGATTTTTAATCAACGTTTTAGCAACTACCATAAATAACGCCGCTGGAACACCTTTCCCCGAGACATCGGCAATCACTACCGCCAAATGATCATCATCAATGGAAAAGAAGTCATAAAAGTCACCACCAACTTCTTTAGCGGGTTTCATCGTCGCATAAATTTCAAATTCTGCTCGATTCGTGAAGTCAGGAAAAATACTGGGCAGCATTGATGTTTGGATTTCCGTGGCCACATTCAGTTCAGCTGAAATTCGTTCTTTTTCTTCATTATCTTTTTTCTGTTTATTCAGAAGCGCCCGAGTCCGATCCATCAAGGTAAAACAAATTGGCGCGAATGCGATTAGGGTAAATACCCGCGGCAAATAATAGAACTTAAAGGTTCTAATCAAAATGCTAGCGGTAATGATCCGCTCTTTCACCCCATCCATTTCAGCCATCATATTCGAATCCCATAAACCAACATAAAGTCCGGCAAAAATAGCCATCGTCATAAAAGCAACACTTCCCGCCAAAGTCCACGCAGTAAATTTTTTAGAATAGTAATGGCAGGAAATCAATAACGGACAAATCCAGGCAAGGATCGTATGATACGTCATCATTGTCGAAAGACTGGTCATTCCCATAATGGTACAAGCCATAATCAGATATTTCAGGTACCACTTTTGACCGCTAATCATTTTAACCAGCAACGATGGCAAAAGAAACAATGTTATACTTGTCGGCATGGCTATGTTCATCAGCATTTTTGAAATAATAAAAAAATTGATGGAATTTAAAATCCATACACTTCCAACAATAGCTGCAACAATGATCAAACATTTAGCCGCATATTGATTCGCCTTGTCCTCATTTTCTATAAAAATTTCATTATTCTTTTCAGAATCATTAATTACCATCAATCTTTCACATCCCAATCTTAGGTATATTTTTTTTTTTTCCTAAGCCACCTTTTCGACCGGTACAATCGTTATGCCCATCTTTTTCCACAAAACGTGGAATGGCTTTTCGGCCTCGGTATCCGCCGGACTTGGACAAAAGTAAGTCACTCTGGTGGCGTGACCTTCGATTTCCAGTTCGCGATTTATTGCTTCAATAAATGAAAATACCCCTTCTTTGATTCCACGCCTTGAAAAGTAAATAGAACCTCATCATCAAGATTAAGCCTGCAAATATCTGTAATAGCCTTGTTAATAGAATCTGGATTAATTGGATAGTTGATGATCGTTGTATCCATATCCATTATTACTGAAGATTCAAACAAGCCATTTCAGTCCCTTCGCAATACGGCCCTGGACATCATCGAAATGGTTGCCGGGATTTAGCTCAAAGATGGACTCCGCTCCCAGCCTGCGCAGCTGCTGCTCGGCTTGGATGGTGTGATCCTCCACTACCCCCAGGCGCTGGTTCCGGGTGATTTTCTCCCGGTCACCCAGAGAAAAATAGACCCGTTCCGGGATCACCAGCGGCTGGTTTGTCAACATAAATTCCAAAAATCCATCGTACCATAGCGAGCCGGAAATGGACCCAACCCGGGTAAAAAGATCCGTGCGGTAGATGGCATACAGGGCAAACAGGCCCGCCAGTGAATAGCCCGCCAGAATCCGGCCGGAGGGCGTAAAATCAAGGCTGGCTTCCACCAACGGGACAATTGTTTCGGTCAGTTCCCGCAAATAAGCATCGGCCCCACCACCGAAATCCGGTCCGCCCCGAAAAGCGCGTTTGCCCGGCCAGGGCGACAACTCGCGATTCCAGTCGACCTGGTCGATGGCGACCAGAACTGCCGGCCCCTCTCGCCATTCCCGCGCCAGCTGGGCCAGATCGTCCGCCGCCATATGCAGATAAATAATGGGGCCTTTGCTGACCGCATCCGTAAAAACCGTAACCCGCCGTTCGCCAATTGCGATGATCTGCTGTTTCATATTCGACTCCTTTTTTTTAATTCAATCAGGGTATTTAAAAGTGATACCACCCCACTCTCAGTAATAAACGCCACTTAGAAAAAAACTCATCGCATTGATTAAGATCACTAATTAAGCTGGTTAAAACCTTTTGCCCTTTGGTGACATCATTAATCAAGAGTCGCGGCCGGTATTGTTCTAGGGAGATACTGTTTTTATCAATTAATCTGGAGTAAATACCGGCTTGGACAGCTTTGTTTGATTCCTCTTCAAGTCATTCTAAGATCGCATTAATTTCTCCATAATCGGGATATCCGCCGGCGCCCAATCCAGTTCGTTCAGGCGGGCTACTGGTAGCCAACAATGATGGTGGTGTTCTAAGCGCTCAAAGGCTTTGCTTTCGACCGGGACGATATAGCTATGCATTTCAATAAAGAATTCCGGATACTGATGTTCCACGGTCATAAAAAAGTTCTCTGGCAGCACCCGTACCGCTAATGCCATTTCTTCTTTTAATTCACGCTCAAGGGCTTCTTCGGCGGTCTCGCCTACTTCGATTTTCCCGCCGGGAAACTCATATTTTAGTGAGAGGTCTAAACACGCTGTTTCTGGTCGCTGCATGCAGAGAATTTCATCATTATGCTTAATAATTGCAGCGGCTACTTTGTAATATTTCATGGGATGCTCCTTTGGTAAATTATTCATTTCATATCGTTCATTCTAATGGTACCTGTTTAGCGTGCGGTTTTAATTATTTGTAATTTCAAATGCGGTGATCGCTCGCTATCACCACCGATATAGCACTTAATCGCAACTTTTTATTAGGCACCGTGACTGTAACTTTTAAGACTGACTATCACTGGGACTTGCTTTATGATTTCTTTTATTCTTATCTGAACTTAGTTTTTTCTTTGCGAAAGGTTTTCCAATTTTTTTAACAACTTTTTTAGGTGTGTCTACAGCCTCAGAGCAAATGCTTTTTGATATATCTTTGGTAACTGTGCCGATTTTATTTATTATTTCGTGTCTGTCTTTTTCTTTTTTAACTCTTATAGATCTACTCTTTAATATCACTTCGACGTTAACATAATAAACCAAAACACGATCACCAGTTTTTAATTTTGAACTAATTTTTTGATCATTAGGGTAAGTAACTCTTGTAACCTGTCCATCTTCTTTGCTAACTAATTTTAGACTTGGTTTTTCTAATTTAACTGCGACTTTCAAACCTTTTTTTTCTAGATCTTCTCGTGCTTCATAAATATTAAGCCCTATGACTCTCGGGACTTTAAATTCTTGAGCTACATTTTCTAAAAGCTTTTTACTCTTATCAATTACTTCTTGAGTGAGATAGTAAACCTTAACTATCGTTCCTGGATTGACCCGCGAACCAAATCTGGGCTCAGAATACATCACTTCATTTTCACTTTCATCAGCATATACTAAACTAGGATTTGCGATAGCTGATATAGGTGTTAGGTTAAGTTCATTTTTTAGCACCCTTAACGCTTCAGCAATATGAACGTCCTTAAAATCTGGTATTTTAACACGGTTTTTCTGCTTATCCAAATATTCATTGCCAACTTTTCCCATAAAAGGCAAAATAGTCGGAGCAAACGGCGCAATCATTTCAACCACAACTTTTCCATTCTTTACTACCTTTTTTCCATTCTTTGCTAACTTATTCCAATTTGCCACTTTTCAGTTCTCCTTTAACTTGAAATAACCATTATTACTGAAACGTATGAATCATAGGTTTTGAAATTGTATAAATTGATGCCCGGCACCATCAATCTCGTTCTGATCAGGACCGGTGATCTTTTCTTCGCCAAACAAGCTTTTAAAAAGAAAGAAACCAGAAAAAATCGGGACCACATTACGCAGTAATTCCAGAAACTTTGCGTGCGGGAAACTCATAATGATAACATTCGGATACAAGCCTATAAAAGCCAGAACCATCCAGGCCATGGCAATCAGAAAAAGACCCTTTTTAAAATGAAAGCTGGGACGATCATTCACATTAAGAAAAGCCAGCAGCACCCCCAACACGAACCATTGGAAAAATTGTGTTAGCGCAAGCTTTACCCCTAATAACCGATAAAAATTTTCGTCCAAAGACATCAGCGTATAGGGTGAATTTTCAAGGTTGGCAAACAGCTCCTGCATCAGTAAAAAAAACAACGGATAAAGAATAACTGCGACTATTTTGAACAATTGTATTTTATTGATTTTCATTTTGACCTGCTTTCAAAGGCATTCATTGAGATCCGGGATGACCTGCGTGCGTAAATTGAATTTTCCCAGGCTGGCCAGGTTGAACAGTTCATCGCTGTCCCTTATCGTTCCGCACTTTTTCCAGATTTATTTGTTTTTCGAAAAAAGCCTTTTCCAAGATCGCAAACTCCGCTTCGGTACAACATTTTTGGCAATCCGGCCGATGGCGTTTCGTATTCTCAAAGGCTGCCAGTATTTTGTTACAGGGATAATCGCCACATTCACCGCAATTTTTTATTTTTCGACTGGCCGTACAGGTAACAATTTCATGTCGACACCAGGTGTCCGGGGTGCAACCCCGACAGCTGATCTCATCATTGGTGACCACCTGATCACGATAGCCGAACTTATACCACAGCTCCGCCGTCACCGTTAATTCGGCAGCCGTTTTAGGCAGCATCCGAGGACAGACGCTGCAGTCATTTCCACAAGCAGCAATAATTGGTTTCATGGTTCACCTCGTTTTTGGTTGTGATATGTTTCGTTTTTTAAGTTACTGGGCAGGTACCTCAGCATCTTTCTTTTTTACTTTGATAAGCTCTTCCACTTTCTTTTGCAACGCCGGGTTTGACAGCCAGATGGTTGTATCAAAGACATCCGGAAAATCAAAACGTCGGGCGGTCATTGGAAACTTGATGATAATCTCATGTCGGCTGACGCTTTTGACCGTCCCCGATCCAAAACTTTGATGGGTTATTTTTTCGCCGACCAGTTGGGCGGGTGACCAGGGCTGGTTTTGATTGCCTTTGGTTGCCGGAGCCTTCCTGGGTTGAGCAGGATTTACCACGGCCAAAATACCGGGGCCGTACTTTTCTGTTTTAACTGGCCCAAAACCAGATATCCGCTGCAATTCTTCCAGTGTTCGAGGCTTCTGGTTGATCAGATCTTCCAATTGCCGATCATTGAAAACCACATAGGCTTGTACATTTTCGGTGCGGCTGGTTTCCCGACGATAGGCTTTGAGTTTGGCCACCAGATCAGCATTTTGTGAGGTCCCAACGGTGTAGGGTTTCGCTGCTGATTCCTGCACTGCCAGTTTTTCGGTTCCCATCACTGGTGCCTCGGTCTGCCTGGGTGTGACCGGGGTGGCCGCTGATGTGCTTGAGATGATGGTTTCATATTTTTGGGTGTAGTCACTGGGAAGCGGCTGGTGCAGAGCTAAAATTCTTTCGGCCCAAGCTTTCATTGCTTTTTCGCTGGTGGCCGCTTCTTTCGATTTTTTATTTTGCTCTTTGATGTAGGCAATCAGCTGATCGGCCCGGATCACCCAGTCTTTAACATCTTTTTTGGCATATTTTGCATTTAAAACCGTTTTGGGATTAGCCAGCACCACCACCGATTTGTAAAAACTGTCAAAGTTGTTCTGTAAACCTAGGCGCTTGATCGGATTGGTGGTCTGGGCCAGTCGGAGCTGCCGATAAACTTCCAGATGGCGCTGGTTCTGAGTAATCGGCGAATAGGGACATGGGCGGAGCCTCCTTTAAATTTGTGCTAAATCTCTGAAAACTTGTTGTTATGCTTACCACCAGGGGTAGACGGTAAATATTTCCTTTTCGAAATCGACCTCTTCCAAAACTTTCTCTAGCGCTTGCTGTGCCTCTTCGGAAAGATTTGGGTTGCGGATTAATTCTTGCACACTTTCTTTATCCACGATAATATACCGACAACTCTCAATTTCTCTAAACGCCCGGACCTCTATATCACCCAAGGCACCCATTAATTCCTCTTCGTTTTTAAGTGACTCGATGGTACGCGTCTGGCAGCGGACGTTAAAGGGAATTTCGTCTTCCGTCTCTTGATTAAAGTAGGCACTGTTTTCATAAAACTTTTTCTTTTCAGTTGCTTCGAGAATAAGATCTAAGCCCATGGTTTTCTCCTTTTATTTCTAGTCATAGTCTGGCACATCACAAAGATACTTGTAAATATCTTCTCTAACCGGAACATCCAGCTGATAATGAATCTCAACCGCCTTTTTATTGGCTTTTTCCATGACAATTTCATGGGCTTCCCCAGTGGCAAACATTTTTCCGAGATAATAAAATTCTTTTGAGGTTTTATCATCCTTATTTTTTCTCACAAACAATTCCATATCAACCCCTAAGTATTGCGCATTTAGAGCCACTTGGACGTCATTCGAGTCGATTGATCGGCCTGACTTTGAAATGGCGATCAGACTGGTGGGTGCAATAAAGCGATCTTCATAATTGATCGAGGATTCAATCGCTTCGCTTTTGTGATAATTAATAAAGACCGGATAGGTCGCTGATTTTTCATCATATTTATAGCCACCGATATTCAATGAAACCTCATTTTTTTCCCATTCTAACAAACGGCAAACATCCTCATAGGAATATTTTTGATACAGGGATAATGACGACTTTTGATAATGGGAACCATAATATTTGGTATGACGAAACAAACCATATTTGACTAATTCCATCAAACAAGCTTTAAAGCCAATATTTTCTAGCTGTTCTAGAAAAGCTGCGGCTGGCTGCCTGTCTTCGAGAAAAACGGCATTTTCAAAACTGTTTTTGGCTGCACCAACTTGAAATTGATTGGTTAAGATATTCCGGACATTGGTGATGGTTTTTTCTTTTACCGCAATTCCATAATCCACAGTCAGCTCAAATTCCATCTGGCGAAGTGGATCAGGGTTTCCCGCTAAAATATATTTAAGCACTAATAATTCATGGGGTCTTTTCCCCACTACAAATTTCTTTGAGACAAATGACAGCATTTCTTCTTGGATTTCGTTGTATTCAATGTGATATTCTGGTTCGTATCTTTTTAGAAATTCGTGATAAGAACCGACGCTACCAGTAAACAATACTTCTAGGTCCATGGCATCGTGGGACTCAAAATCCATTAATTTGGGAATCCCGCCTAACCGGTATTTCAGGTTGGTATAGCTTTCTTTTAAGTATTTGACACTTCTAAAGTTAACCTGATCAATGGCTTCGTAGATTTTACTGCGGGAAATCTCATCAAAATTGATGGTCGATGCGCCGGGGATGACCCGGGTCCCCTCAACCGTGTAACGGCGGATGGTATCTTTATTAAAGCTGCGATCATCGGATAAGGCCATCGGGATCATAAAATTGTTTTTATAGTTGCCAATAAAATCAAGAATCACGACAAATTCTTTGTTTTCGGCTTTTCTCAGCCCTCGACCTAATTGTTGGACAAAAATGATGGCAGACTGGGTTGGCCGCAGCATCACGATTTGATTAAGGGTGGGTACATCTAAACCCTCATTAAACAGATCCACACTAAAGATATAATCTAAGGCATCGTGGCCGTCGCTCTCCAGGCGCCGGATCATTTCCTCCCGACGCTCACCTGAGTCACTACCGGATAAAGCCACCGTTTTATAACCATATTGATTAAATATAGCCGACAAAGCCGTTGCTTCGTCATTTCTAGAACAAAAGACGAGACCCGTAACCCGCGGGCCATCATGTCCATAACGCTTAATTTGTTCGATCACATTTCTAGCCCGCACATCAGATGTTAAATATTTAAAATCAGTGGTGTCGTCAATCAATACCCCATCAACGATTATTTCGGAGATTCCAAAGTAATGGAAGGGACACAGCATATCTTCTTGCATCGCCTCTTGCAGGCGGATTTCATAAGCGATATTATAATCAAAATCAGCACAGATATTATGTTCATCGGTTCTTTCCGGGGTTGCCGTCATGCCCAGTAAAAATTGCGGTTTGAAATACTTTAAAATCTTTTGATAGGTGTGGGCCCCGGCGCGATGACTTTCATCAACGATAATATAGTCAAACTCGCTGGGTTTGAACGAATAGAGCTGACCATCTTTAGAAATGGTTTGCACTGTTGAAAATAAATATTGGCAACCGTATTGTTGATACCCCCCGGTTAATTTACCACATTTGATCTGTTTCCCCAGCACCCGCTCAAAGCTCGCCATGGCCTGGTTTAACAGCTGCTCCCGGTGGGCTAAGAAAAGTAGTCGTAGGGGTCTGACTTTTTTGACATCAAAAGCCGCCAGATAGGTTTTGCCGGTACCGGTTGCCGAGATTAGCAACGCTTTATTTTCGCCGTCATTTCGAATTTGCTGAATACCTGCCAGGGCTTTTACCTGCATTTTGTTGGGCATCACCTGATCAAGTTGAAACGCTGGGGCGACACGATCTAAATTGGGTTGATCAACTTGATAGGTTGATTGGTTGTTGGCGACATTTAGTAGTACCGGCAGTTTTTCTTGATTATTGATGCGTTGCTTAACCAGATTTTGGAGATAGATTTCTTCATACTGATCAATCCATTGGGCATTTACCTGTACCGCCGCTTGATAGAGACTATTAAATTCGCTTAACGTTTCATGGATCAAAGAGCCCGTTTCCATCGATGTGACTTTTAAGTTCCATTCTTTATTGGAAGATAAGGCATTCTGGGTCATGTTGCTGCTGCCGACGATTAAGCTATAAATGTCTTTCTTTCTAAAAATGTAGCCTTTGGTATGATGGTTCCCGGTGGTGACGATCCGCAAATCAATATTCTTAAAGGCCAACAAACGTCTTAACGCTTTCGGTTGGGTAAATTCCAGATATCGTGAGGCAATGATCCGCCCTCGGATATTTTTCTTTTCTAATTCAATCAGGGTATTTAAAAGTGATACCACCCCACTCTCAGTAATAAACGCCACTGAGAAAAAAAACTCATCGCATTGATTAAGCTCACTAATTAAGCTGGTTAAAACCTTTTGCCCTTTGGTGACATCATTAATCAAGAGTCGCGGCCGGTATTGTTCTAGGGAGATACTGTTTTTATCTATTAAACCAGCATAAATACCGGCCTGAACTGCTTCATTTGGTTCCATTATGCCACCTCTTCATGTCGTTTTAGTTAGCCATTAATTTTTCCACAATCGGGATATCCGCCGGCGCCCAATCCAGTTCCTTAAGCCGTTCGGCCGTTAGCCAACAATGATGATGGTGTTCTAAGCGCTCAAATTCTTGGTTATCGACAGGAATGATATAGCTATGCATTTCAATGAAGAATTCCGGATACTGATATTCCACTGTCATAAAAAAGTTCTCTGGCAGCACCCGCACTGCTAATGCCATTTCTTCTTTTAATTCACGCTCAAGGGCAACTTCGGCGGTCTCGCTTGGTTCTATTTTGCCACCGGGAAACTCATATTTAAATGAGAGCTCTGCACAGTCTGATTCGGGTCGCTGCATGCATAAGATTTCGTTTTTATATGTGATGATAGCTGCTGCTACTTGGTAGTATTTCATGGGGTAGCTCCTTTGTGTATAATTGTCTCGTTTTATTATAGCCGTTTTTCTAAATTATTTTCAGTGATTTCTCACGCTCAACTACCGTGAAAGATTCCCGCAACCGTCAAGCCTGCAATACATTTGACCGATCCCGGAGATGATGGTTTATTTATAAGTTAATCGATTAATGTCAGATGCGAGCCATTTTAGGGCAATAACTGTGTTAATTCACGAATTGATTCAGCACATCTTCGTAAGTGATCACTTCAGCATAGCGATAGTTTTTTGTATATTTTAACCATCGTTTCTTCAAATCTTCACTTTTCTCAATGTCGTCGACCCTTTTTTCGATATCAATAAAGATATGCCGGCTTTCACGATGCTCAGATGTCTTATTCAAAGCGTCAACAAATAACGCGGGTTCAAAGACTTGAGTTTTTGTCAAAATATAAACATCATAAAAATCTCTTGGACGGGTATTCAATTCGGCCCGTTTTAAAATGGTCTCAATTTTCTCAGCTAACACCGTTTCGATATTATAGGCCCAAATACCAATGGTTTCATCTTCAAAAATCTTTTTAAATAAATACAGCACTTCTTTGGGAGTGATTGCATCCCCAGTTGTAATATCAATGTGCATCGGCGTTTTGATTGTGTCATACTCGGCTTGCAGACTGACTCTAAAACCGCCATAGGCATCATTTTCTCTGATAGGATCAACGCCTTGATATGAGAATAGCACGTCATCATCAAGATCCACCCTACATATATCTGTAATCGCCTTGTTGATCGATTCGGGATTGATGGGATAGTTTATAATCGTCGTATCCATGTCCATTGTTGCGCGGTTTCCGATGCCAACCAGCGCCGCAATCAGCATGCCACCTTTTAAGATAAACTTATCTTGATATTCCGACTTTGACAACCGTTCCAGAAATCGTTCAAACATGTAGTTCTGTAAGACAACCTGGGCAGACATATCCTTTTGTTTTGCCAGATTTCTAATCCGGGCTTTCAGTCGCATGGCTTTTCCGCTCATAACAGCACCTCCAGGTAATGCTTGATGACTTTATCCACTTTAAACGTTTTGGCATAATCCATCAATCGTCCGAAATCAGCGGATTTCAGCCGGACATAACGTTTTAATGCGTCATTCAAAATTTGGACATCAATGCGATTGCGACTGCGGACACAATCGCAAATTGTCCGTTCAATATTATAGACTTTGATGGGATTCCCAAAAGACGAGGACCAGGCAATTGCTCCTAAAGGGTGGAGTTCTTTCTTGATATAATAAATTTTTACCCGCTCCGATATTTTTTCGACAACCTTATAGCCGCTGGGCACTGTGGCTGAATATTCAAAGGGCGTCCGATCCGTGAGATCATGGAGAAATAGTGCCGTTTCATGGGAGAAGATCAATTGGGGATAGCGATTTTGCAGGACATACATCTCGTCTTCTATCGCATCTGCTGCGACATAAACACCTCTTCCCACTTTTTCCAACTTCCCTTCCGCAACAAGCCCGGCCAGATAAGTTCTGGGGATATTATTTTTTTCAAGATCAGCGGTTAAAATGGTCCCCTGCTTTGCGATTATCAGGTCTTCAATTTTTTCCTGGTAATTCATTTTATCGTCGAGTAGACTCTATCTCGACTCCCTCCTTTTCAAAGGTTATTTTCTTTGTAGTGAAAGGATTGAGTCTCAAAAGCCCCTCACAGAAACCGCACGTGCCCAATTAAGGCATACGGCTCTTCAGTAAGCCATTCGCCTAATAAGCACTTTTTAAAAATATCTTCACTTCACGCTTTCGCATTACGGCTTTCCTGCTCCCTGTCCTACGCTTAAACCTTATTGTTGGCCTTTAAGGCTACCAAGGACTCGGTACTGGCGGTTTGCTAAACCTTACCAGACTGGATTTCCACCAGCTAAATATCTGACACCGAACTGGCGCACACCTTCTTTACAAATATACTTATATTATATTCCATCTACGTATATTTGTAAATGAATAGTCGGGTTATCTTGTCTGCCAATCTGACGGGCCAATATTAGTGACTGCAAACCCGTTCATCGTAGTGTCCTGGTAAACAGCGATCCCAAGGGTAGCTGCCGGATGTCGTAATGATAGCGGGTGCCTTAAAATCTGCACCCAAGCCATTCCGAGCCAGTTCATTTAAATACGGCCCCAACCTATTTCTTTTTAACAGCCATTATTGCCATCTGCGCGATAATAATCCCACCTTGAAGAATTTTTTTCCTGTTTTCTTGATCATCCAGATATGCTATTGCCATGTTAATGCCATCATCCAAAAACTTGCCGGCAAGATCGATCCCATCATTAAGTGCGCGTTGTCCTGGTGATACATAGTTTTCATCAATTGCCAGAATATAGACATCATCGATCACTTCTTCAATAAAGAATCCCTGGGTTCTGGCAATCTGCATCGCTCTTGCGTCGTATAATACCAGCATCACGCGCTTAAGCTTATTTGTTGGTTTATAAGATTCAATGCTTTCTTTGGCAATTTCAAAAGCAATGTTCAGATCAAAACCATTATTGCCAGAGGCCAAAAGTGGAAAAGCGATTGATTCGCAACTCATCGCATCGGCCAGCCCTAAAGCTGATAGATATGCCGAACTAAGCAGCTCATATTCATGATGTTCGCCGTCAACCCATTTTGGTACAATTGAATGAATAATAAATTTAGCCTCAAGCTTATAGGCCAGCGTCGGAATAGCGCCACCCATATCGAGTTGACGATATTTTTTTAATGCCCCTTTACAGGCTTTCTCTAATTCTTTTCTACCTGCTTTTTCAAAAATAGCTTTTGATGTGCCACTACCTTCTCTTAATTTTAAGTTCGCAGGTAATACGATTGCATCGACGGCCATCATTGTTATATCATTACGAACAATTTCAAATTGCATATAAACCTCCGTAAAATTGAATTGGTTTTTTATTATATAGTTTATAACTCTCAGATCTGATATTACCACCACGGGTAGATCGTGAAGGTCTCTTTTTCAAAATCTACCTCTTACAAGACTTTCTTTAGCTCTACCGAAAGATTCGTGGCACGGGCTAATGCCTATACGCCTTCTTTATCAATAATAATATATCGTCAACTATTATGAATTGATGCCCGGCATGGAACCGTCAGAAACGACGGTTGGCGGTACCGTCTTGATTCCAATCATCTATTGGCGATAACCTCCGAAGAGATTCAACGATCTGTCCAGAATATCTAGCTGTCAACTTTACTGTCGTTTCAATTTTTAAAAAAATCAGTTTCAGTCTACTTTTCGTAATCTGCCATCACTTTTTTGAGCTTGCACGAATACAACAAATGTTTCATACCCAAAAACCTTGACAGCGATTTACTTAATTCTTATATAAAATGGTTTGTAAGGTTTTCCCTCTCCTTCAATCCCATTTTCTGTAAGACCTATTTCATTAAGAGCCGTAAATAAAAAAGTACAGTTACAGCTATGCCCATTCTGCTTTGAATCAAAAACTTTTGGTTCGTAAATTTTCAAGTCCGTTGAACTGCATTTTTTTCCTTTGTAAATCTACAACCAGCTCATAGGTCTAATTATCAGTTTAAAATGCGCAAACCTCTTTCAAATCTTCATAGGCAAAGAGCGGGATATCATAAAGCTCACCAAACTGCTGATAAATGATAGCGGAGGCCTTAAACAGACTATCAATCGAATTGATCGTTGGCAGCACAATCCCCAGTTCTTTCGAAGCCGCTTTTACACGCTCGTCCGGAACGCAACAAAACTCACCAGGGATGCTTGGATAGATACCCTGACAACGCAGTTCTCGGAGAATTAAGGGAATCTTTATACGCATGTGTTTCTGACCAGTCCCCAAGCCATCAAGACCAGCAAGATAGTCGATGAACAATGAAAAATCATTTAAACACGCGGCTAGCTCAAGTTTTTCCTTAATCATGTTCCAATTTTTCGCAATGACGACGACACTTGCATAAATGTCTTTCCGAAAGCAAACTTTTTTCCGAGGAACGACTCCTCCACATTCTGAAACAATCCAAGCCGCATTTTTATCCTTTTCGGCTATTTCGTTATTGACAAAATGGTCATCAAGCCATTGGTCGCGATGATATTTTTTACTGGTTTTTAGATAGGTCGTAAAAAATGCCGCATTTTCCCATTGACCTGTTCGCGACCAGGCAGATGCCAAAACGAAAAGAAGAAACAAATCTTCTTCCTTGTTTAAATCCAGGCTCATCTTAACCCCATCGCGAAAAATGATATTAAAATCATGCGTCCAGCCCAGGTATTGAGCGTCTTCGTTTAAATTAATGTACGAAATCCTGTCCTTGTTATTAATTACTACGGCGATTAGTTGGTTTTTCAAATGATACACCTCTCATATTATTGGGAATTTTCTATTTGCGGTCATAATTGAAGCAATCCTGATAAGTACAAGGACTGGGAAGGCTCTGCCAGAACTAACTCTTTTTTGCCTTGATCAGCACTTCAACTTTTTGTTGCAGCGCCGGATTTGACAACCAGATGGTTGTATCAAAGACGTCCGGAAAAGCAAAACTTCTGGCGGTCATGGGAAACTTTATGATAATCTCATGGCGGCTGACGCTTTTGACGGTCCCCGAACCGAAGCTTTGGTGCGTTATTTTTTCACCGACAAGCTGGGACGGTGACCAGGACTGGTTTTGACTAGCCTTGGTCGCCGCAGCCTGAACGCCTTCTAGCGGACTTAACACGGTCAGAATGCCAGGGCCGTACTTTTCGGCCTTGACCGGACCAAAGCCGGAGATCAGCCGCAATTCTTCGATTGTTTTGGGTTTCTGGCTAATCAAATCTTCCAATTGTCGATCATTAAAAACCACATAGGCCTGCACCTTTTCGCTGCGGCTGGTTTCCAGGCGATATGCTTTGAGTTTAGCTACCAGTTCGTTATTTGGGGCTGTTGTCACGGTGTAAGGTTTGGCTGCTGATTCCCGGTCTGCCGGTTTGGCTTGACCTGTCGCTGCTGCTGTGCTCGGCCTGGGCGGGGCCGGGGATGCTGGTGTTAAGCCTGAGAGGATGGTTTCATATTTTTTAGTGTAGTCGGTTTGATTGTGTTTGTGGAGGGCTAGAATTCTTTCAGCACATTCTCTCATCATCTTTTCTGAACTTGCCAGTTCTTTTGATTGCTTATTCTGATTCTTGATATGGGCAATCAGCTGATCGGCGCGGATCACCTGTTCTTTTACTTCTTTTTGGGCATACTTGGCATTGAGTATTGTCTTGGGATTGGCCAGTACCACAATGCTACGATAAAGGTCATCAAACACCTTATCGGAAAAAACTTTTGACAGCGAATTTTTGCGACTCGCCCGATAAAGCTGTTTCATAATTTCAAAATGCCGCTGGTTCTGGGTGATCGGTGAATAGATCCCTTCCTTAACCGTTCGACCATTCCAGGCATAGCTTCTGACAAAATTACCCTGATTGTCAATCTCAATATTACCGTAGAGATTTTTGCATTCGATTAAAAAGATCATCTTGCGGGTGACTACTACATAGTCAATTTGCGCTGACAGGTCTTCAAATTCCAGACGGAGGTCATGAATGACAACCATCGGGATACCGGAATTTTTCAGTTCAAAGGCAATATTCTGTTCCCCGACTTCGCCATAGCTGGCCAGAGTGATTTCCCGGGCAATGTCATCTTTGACCTTGCCAGTGGCCAGATCCTGGAGTTCTTTAAGCCGGGCGATGTGCTGGGTGTTGTCGGAATCTTCTTTCAGAAAGATGGGGGTCATATTGGGGGTGAATAGGGACATGGGCTGGGCCTCCTTTATACAAACAATTGTAGACGTTTTTTATACACTAAAGCAATTTTCATCATAAAATTCTTCTATTCGTGGAAATTTTTTACCTGTCTTAAATGTGTAGTACTTTCTCAAAGCGTTAGAATAGTTGCCGTTTGCATTTTTCATTTCTTCATTTATTCTGATCAAAGATTGATACATTTTTTTGTCATCATCTACAATTTCATCTAAACTAAGATTT
Organism: Acetobacterium sp.; assembly: GCA_028692885.1. Taxonomy (GTDB): domain Bacteria; phylum Bacillota; class Clostridia; order Eubacteriales; family Eubacteriaceae; genus Acetobacterium. The sequence goes on from JAQUWM010000006.1 coordinate 15,882, forward strand.
AATGTTTTTTCAACTGCTCTGGCTCGACTCATTCTTGAACTTACCGCTTTGTTTTTACTTGTGATGTTTGAATCATTAATTAAGTAATCCATAAATTTCGACTCTTGCATTATTTCCTCCTTAGTAGTCATACGCAATAATAGCTTAAATTTTTCTGACTGTCACCACCACGGATAAACAGTCACCGTTTCTTTATCAAAATCAACCTCAGCCAATACCTTTTCAAGAGCTTCCCGGCTCTCTTCTGAGATGTCCTTGGTGGTTAATTGCTCTAATTCTTTTTTCTCCAATATCGTGTACAGACAATTTTCTATTTCTTTTCCTGCGTAAAAAGCGACCACACTCATGGCGTCAAGCAGGTCATAATCATTCTTTACCGAATCAATGGTACGCATTTCACAGCACACGTTGAAGGCGATCTCTTCGGGATCTTCGACATTGAAATAACAATAATTTTCATAGAACTTTTTTGTTTCACAAACGTCTAAGATAGTATCTAAGCCCGTGGTTTTCTCCTTTTATATTCAATCTAAGGCTAGGGTGTGTCTGAAAACTGGTTTTTTTAATTATCCCCTACGTTTTTGAATAAATTAAAAAACGAAGAGAGCAATTTGATGCTATCAAAACGCTAAGATCTAATTTTTTCGAAAGATTTTTTTACAAAATGACAAGTTTGTTACTTCATTTTATGGTTTTATTTTCATTGACGACATCAGACTTTTATCAGAATGACCAGCATTTTGACTTTTCAGACACACCCTAGTCAAAGTATCTCTCAACCTACCCTCTAAAAACCGCATCATTATGATATTCTATAAATCGACCATCCGGTAAAAACTTATGCGGTGTTTCTATATGCTTACCTTCAAAATTAACAATCCAGTTTTTTGTTTGTTCATCGATATAATCATTTTTAAGTACATGAGATACCATGATTTCAAATTTTTTGTTGATGGTAATGAGACCTTGATCGAAGGCTTTATCATGGAGGGCGTTTAAGCACAAACCGTTGGTAGGATTGGTTCTTTCAGTCTTAACATCGCTGTGTTTCCATGGTTTGATATGGCTAGCAATGAGTAACGTCTCCATTGAAATACCTGTTATACAGCACCGGCTTTCGTAGGCATTTAAAACGGCTGATCTGAAGAAATTCTGGCCAATCCGTTGTTTAACAACGCTGCTTTTGTCCTTTCCCGGTGGTAGATTATCTAGATCAATATTTGCGACTATTTCGATCACCTTGTTTTCTATGCTGGCTAGGATCGCTTTGCTTTCAAATGCTAGTGCTTCCCAATCATTTTGAAATTCTTGCCAGATCTGACTTTCAAGTTTACTTCCGTTGGCTAAACCGCTAACCCCTCTTTTACGAAGTTCTGGATCATAACTGGCCAGATTACACATCTTCATCGAGACAGCCGAGGGGGTTCTCTCAAGCAATTTAGAAAGCTCTATTATTTCAGTGTTGTGTGAATGAATTTTTCCAAAAGGTGTTCTACAATATAACTCAAATGCAAGTATGGTTTCTTCTCTTGTCCAATTGTTTCTTGCCATATTTTCTCACCATTACCCTTTTCCTTTTATGTCATCAACACTCAGTTGAAGCCTAGCTACTTCTCCCCTATCACATTCAACCACTCCCCCCCATCCCGGCCACCTCCCACATCCCCGGTCACAAAGGTCTCCACACCCGCCAGCCCCGCTACCGGCTCCAGCAGCGCCGCCAGCCGTTCCTCATCCAGATCCGTAAAATACCGGCCATTGCGTTCCCCTTCAAAACCACCGTATTTAAAGGAAGCATACAAATAACCGCCGGGTTTCAAGGCTCGGGCGACTTTCCGGAAGATATCGGTCAGTTCATCATAGGGTACATGAAGCAGTGAAGCACAGGCCCAGACCCCGTCAAAGGCCTGGTCGAAGTCCAGTTCGGCGAAGGTCTGGCAAAGCACGGGCTGGCCGATGTAATCCCCGGCCAGGCGGCAGCAGCCGACCGAGCCGTCGATGGCGGTGACCTGATAGCCGGCGTCCAGAAAAGCTTTGGAATCGCGGCCAGAACCACAGCCCAGATCAAGAATGTGGGCCTGTATTGGTAACAGTCTCAGAAAGCGGCGGTGCAGTTTGCCAAGGTCGGCATCAATGGTGCTCTGGACAAAAGTCTGGGCGGTTTCGTTATAGTATTGCAGGGTTTTACTGGGGGTTTTACTGGGGGTTTTACTGGGGGTTTTACTGGGGGTTTTACCGGGGGTTTTATTGGGGTTCTTTGTCATGGGTTGCTCCTGTTCAGTTATTTGCGGTGGGGTTCAGTTTTTCCAACCGCTCTTTGTAGAAACGCTTGGTGCGGTAATCGATGATGTCTTTGAAATGCCGGACAAAAACCGAGTTGGCAAGAAAGCTTTCCAGTTCGGGCGCCAGACAGAAGTGGTTACCGTTTATATAAAAGAATTCCCCGGCGGATTGGGCCAGAAAATGAACGGGGTTACGGTTGGCCAGGCTGACGTATTCTTTTTTACCCCAACTCATGACAGTGGCAGTGCTTTTGTCCCGGAGCAGATCGACCCGGTTGGAGCCATTCTCATAAAAGGTTTTGAAGCTCTGGTAGAGGTCGTCTTCACTAATCGCCGGTTTCATGGCACCATCGTTGTAAAACGCCAAAAGCACTGGCATCTTATAGGTTTTGGCCATGGCGGTGTTTTCAATGTTAGTCAGAAAGCGGTGTCCGAAGCTCCCCAGCAATTCTTTTTCAGCCGGGTTGGTCTGGTTGAGGATGTCCAGAAAGCTGAGATAATCCCGAAATACATTGATTTCTTTTTTATTGCGGATCTGCTGATAGAGGGTTTCATCGAGATGGATGTAAAAATCCAGCCGCAGCGGTCGGCGCTCCAGCTGATCCCCGATGCGATGAAACTCATCCACCACCCGATCGCTAATTTTCTTCTGATCCCGGGCTATCTTTTTAAACAGATCGATCAGCTGGAAATCAAAATCGACCAGGCAGTCGACCGGGTAGTCGTCCTCGCTGGGCAGCTGGTAGCCTTTTTTACCAGCACTTTCCGGTGGAATTTCGCTATTTAGCCAGAAGGGCACCAGATTGGCTTTTTTGTAGTTGCCGATAAAATCCAGCACATTGAGATAGCTTTTGCCCCGGCTCTTGCGCAAACCCCGGCCCAGTTGCTGTAAAAAAACAATCGGCGACTGGGTCGGACGGAGAAACATCACCATATCCAGTTCGGGAATATCCAGTCCCTCGTTGAACATATCGACCGAAAAAATGACCGCCAGTTTCCCGGTTTTCAGATCGCTGATGGCCGTCTCCCGGTCCTGTACCAGCTCGCGCTGGTCCTCATTGACGGTGCCGCTGATGACGGCGCCGCAGGCGATTCCCTGGGCCCGGAAGTAGCTGGTCATATAAAGGGCGTGGCGGCGGTTGATGCAGAAGCCCAGGGCCCGGCGGCTGCCGTATTTGGCGTAGTGTTTAAAAATCAGGTTGCCGCGCTTATTAACACTGGCCAGTTCGGCCAGCTGCCCGGCGTCGTACTGGCCTTTGCAGTAATCGACCTGGGCATAGTCGAGATCATCATAGATGCCATAATAGCGGAAGGGCACCAGCCAGCCTTTGTTGATCGCTTCTTTAAGGCGGACCTCATACACCAGCTCATAATCGATGAGGGCAAAAACATCCTGATTATCCATTCGTTCCGGGGTGGCGGTGAGGCCCAGCAGGAACTTGGGCTTAAAGTAATCGATGATGTTCTGATAATAATCGGCGACGGCGTGATGGAATTCATCAATAATAATATAGTCAAAGGCATCCGGGCCAAAGGGTCCACCCTCCAGATAGGCGGGATTCCCGAGGGTCTGAACCGAGGCGAAAATAATATCGGCCTCGGTGTCTTTGCGGGTGCCGTTGAAGTGACCGGTGGACAGCTCGCAGCGCACACATTTAAAGCTGTGTTCGGCCTGACTGAGGATTTCGTCGCGATGAGCGACAAACAGAATCCGGGAAAAGTCCCGGGAATCAAAGGCCGCCAGAAAGGTCTTGCCAATGCCCGTGGCAGCAACGATCAGGCCTTTGTCGAGATTTTCCCGGCGTTTGTTTTTAAGCGCATACAGGGCTTCTACCTGAGCGCCGGTGGGTTGCGGAAAAGCGATCAGCGACGCCGGGTTTGTGGTGACCGGATCGACAATATACTGTGCCTGCCCCTGGGCAACCCGATTGATGCCTGCGGTCGGATCAGCCACCGCTGGGCGCTCTTCCTCACTGTCTTCGATCTGCTGAATAATTTTGGGGCGAATCCATTGTTTGGAGTATTTTTTCAGCACCTCATCGTCGATGATCCGGGAATGGTCGGCCAGCAGCGCTTCAAAGGTCTGCCGGAAATAGTCGCAATCGGCCGGATGGGACCGGGAATTGAGGCGGTAGTTCCACTCGATCCCATCCGTCAGGGCGGAGCGGGACAGGTTGGAGGAACCGACAAAGACTTCTTCATAATCCCGATATTTGAAAAAATAGGCTTTGGCATGGAAGGAATGATTGGCGATATCGTAAAAGCGCAGCTCCAACTGCTCTCCCAGGGCATCTTTGAGCAGATAGAGGGCGACCGGCTGGGTGATATTAAGATAATTGCCGCACAGAATCCGGATCGCAACCCCTCTGGCGGCGGCGGTTTTAAGATCCTCCAGCACCAGCTTGATTCCTGACACCATTAAAAAAGACACGTTGATGTCAATCTGCTCCGCCCCGGCAATCGCTTCTTTAAGGTACGGATAGAGATGATCGGTAGCTCCGGTGACGCAATTTGGATTAAATGCAGTGGTGCCAAGCTGATAAGTTCCCATGGTTTCCTCTTTCTTGTCTTTATAATCACGAATAATTGGTACGTCAAGTGATGAAAAACTGGTGCATAGCTATCAGTTTCGCAAACAAGTGTGTAAGTGTAACGTGTAGGCAAACAGGCGGTAGACTGTACAATGTAACAATTATTTCGTGCAAACTGACCAGCTAAGCGAATGGAAGTGTTTACCCAGCCATTTCCCGGCCGGTTTTATCGTGTCATTTTTATAACTATTTTCGCAAATGATAGTCTTACTTTTCTATTATACGCCCATTCCCCCGTAATTCCAAACTTTCCCGTGAAATAAAAACGCCTTTTTTATCAACAACCGCGCCCTGATAGAAATCTTGAACGAAAAAAGCTGACATTTGTTAAAATTCCGCTGGGTAACCCCCGGACCCGTCGGTTTATTTGATGAACGCAGCCGTGTTCCGCCCATAAAAAAACGCCCGGCCATCACAGTGATGGTCGGGCGGCTTGATAACAGTCCGAAACGGACGCTGCCGGGCGTATTGTCGCAAAGGCGGTTCTCAGCAACGCCCGTTGTCGTCTTGAAGCGCTTTAATCACGGCCCGGGCTTCGCTGTCACGGCCAGCCGGAACCAGCAACCGCACTTGATCGTCAAACTCCGCCTTGCCGTAACGCATGCGCTCGGTACTGTGATAGTAAACATTCAGGTAGTGTTGGTCATTTTCTGACCGGAACTCAGCCGCCACAGCCACCAGCGTATCGCGTTCATTAAAAACCGGGCGGACATTGCCCCAGATCAGAAAATTTCGTCCGATTTTGGTTTCACAGGGCTCGTTCAGAATCATCTGTTTCAGATAAAGGTGATAAACACCTCGAACTGCCCAGGGCAATCCCACCGGCAACATCAGCAACAGCCATTGCCAGAGCGGCCGATCGGGAAACTCCAGATGCAGGACTACGACAAAAATGCCACCGATCACTGCCAGACATCCCGCCGTAAAAGGCGCCAGCCAGCGGTTTCGCTGGCGCTGCCAGGCCAGCATATCCCGGGCGACCTGCCGCGCCTCGGACCGGGAATAACCCCAGCTCACCAGCACCTTTTCTTCATCATACCGGCCTAACCGCTGTGCCCGGATCACCATCACCGGAACAAGCATCAGAAAAAACAGTAAAAATCCCAGACCCAGCCCCCAGACCAGCTCGTCACCAATCAGCAAACCGGCGACTATCGCACCACCAGCCAGCAGCAGCAGCGCCAGCAACCACCAGCAGAAACCCTGTTTAACCATAAAACCTCCCATAATTAAATCATCTTCAGATCATCAAAGATTATTTTATTATACGCCATTTGGTTAATTAATCAAAGCATCTTTACTTCAAAGTATTATCTGCTTGTACTTTTTCAAAAATTTTGATTGCCCTAAAAACCGCTGTGATGGGTGAAAATTTTTGCTTTGCTATGAATCAACAAAGCAGCCCCAGGGGGCTGCTTTTTAATCGGGATCTTATTCGATCGGGATTTCTTTTTTGGTTTCGGGCGCCTGACCTTTGGGAGCGGTGATCTTCAGGACCCCGTTTTCAAAATTGGCTTTGATCTGGTTTTCTTTTACATTGGGGAGGTAGATGCCCCGCTGCATGGAGGAGAAGGAACGTTCACGGTGAATATATTTTTCACCTTTTTCTTCCTTTTCTTCTTTTTTCTCGACGTGAATCATCAGGTTGCCGTCGTCATAGCTGATGTGATGAGCTCGTTGCCTTCTACCCATCCAGCAAGTCATACGCCGCCAAAAATTCTTGGATTTGCGGAACTGAATTAAACATCATCACATCGATAATTGATAAATTAGGAACAAACCGCTGATAAAACTGTTTATAATTGAGGGAGTCGCGGGTTTTGATAAACTTCAGTTCCAGTCCATGTGCATTAAATTTAGCAGCTGAATACAAGTTGGTGCCGCCGATTGCATTGATATAGCGGGTTGCTTTAAGCTTTTTGCAAACAGTAATGACTGCATCCTGATAATTCATGTCTGGTGATACATTAAATGTTGACTCCATGATAATCTCGGTTGAAATCGTCAAATACGCACAGATCTCCTGAATACTGTTTTGTAAGTATTTTGCCACATTATTATCATCATAATTGATAATCTTTTCAATTAATCCGTAGCTGTGCTCAAATTCCGGTGCCTTGTGATAAGCATCATAAATTTTATTCAAAAATGTGATTCGCCCTCGAGGGTTTTCTTTTTCAACAAAATTGCGTTCATAAATTTTAGCAAAGGCGCTGCCTTTTTTTACCGGGAGTATAACCAGTGCCGGTTCACCATTTAATAAAATTCGGTTTCGGTTGATCCACCCTCTTTTGATATACTGGACATCATCGGCAATTACAAAATAATCAGAGCAATTGATCATTTGAAAATAACCGATATACGGGAATAAATAAGGCTGCATGATTGAAATATCCATTTTTTCCTCCGTACTCAATTTTCCCTGCCTCTACCTGTTTAACGCAAAGCCTTTTAGAATTTTACAATTTTCAAACAAGGCTGGCTTTATTGCTCAGGTCTTTTTTCGATCGGCGATCAGTTGTTTAGCTGTCATAATAATATAAGTAAACGATTCAAGATTCATAATTTTTGCCATTCCAAAATAAATAATTACGCCAGCACTAATCTGACAGATTAATGTCCATCCCGGATTCAAGTTAAACCAGGAAATCAAATAAGTCAAACCACCCATTATTAAAGCTAACACAAGTGACGGAAAGATATCTTTAATTTGTTGCAGATAACTATAATTGAGTAGTTTTTTATTTGGATAGGCATTAATAAATGAAGATGTTACACTGCTGATAAACATGCCCACGGCAATGGCGTAAATGCCATAAAACAATGAAATTCCCAAGATCATCAGACCGACAATATTCTTAATAATCTCCAGTTTTAAAAAAATATCACTGCGTCCCAATGCATTAATGGCCTGCAGATTGGCAGTATGAATTGGCAGTAAGGCATAGGCTGCGCAGGAAATCTGTAAAAAAGGGACACATGGCAGCCACTTGTCAGTCAAGAGGATTTTGACCAGTGGTTCAGCAATTACAGCCAAACCGACCATCATCGGAAAGATTAAGAAAGAACTGGTAATGATCGCTCGTCTAACCATTTCTTTGACCCGCCGGACATTTTCCTGCTGTTGTGATAAGGCCGGAAACATCACCGATTGAATTGAACCATTGATATTTGAAACAATCAGCGCCGGAAACTGCTGACCGCGGTTAAAATAACCCAGCATGATGGGACTGTATATTTTTGCAATAATCAACCCCTGTGAATCCATATAGAGCATATTAATTAAAGCCGAAACCAGCAGTTTCCATCCAAATGAAAAAAGTTCTTTTAAGCGTCCCATTGAAAACAATAATGAGGGCCGCCATTTTACCGTAAACCATAAAATAATCGCAATCATAATCTGATTGCTTAGCTGCTGAGCGACCAGCGCCCAGGAACCATAGCCATTGTAAGCCATCACAATACCAACCAACCCCGATACCAGCATTGCCCCTAAACTGCTGAAGAAGAGCTTTCTGAAGGCTAGTTTTCTGGCCACAACGGCATTTTGAATTGAGTTCAGACCACCAACAAACAAGGTCATTGCCAAAACCCGTAAAAGCCCACTTAGCGACGGGTTCCCATAAAATGCGGCAATAAATGGTGCTGCCCAAAAAAGAATCAGATAAAACACCGCTGCTACCAACAAGCTCAAGAAAAAGACAGATGAAAAATCAGTTTCATCGGCATTCTTTTTTTGAATCAAAGCCGTATTAAAGCCATACTGAACAAATACATTGGCAAAAGAAATAAAAATGGCAATAATCGCAATGGTTCCGTATTCTTCTGGCAATAACAGCCGAGCCAGAACAATTTGAACCACGAATTGGATCCCATGGGTGCCTACCCGCTCCATCAGCTTCCAAAATAGTGATGCAATTACTCTGGCTTTTATTTGATGATCATCCATCGACGTTCTCCCGATTCAATTATTTGACAGCCTTATGCTTAGCAGTAATCTTACCGATGGTTTGAGCTTTGACAACACCGATAAAATCTTTGAAATCTTCTGGCATCACTTTTATAATAACGAATTTAAAGGCCAATAAATAGAGCCCTCCGACAAGCGCAGTCATGATCGCAAGCCTGACAAAACCGATTGAAACATCACCTAATAGTAAACTGATAAAATAACTCAAGAGACCAATAACTAGGCTCACAATCAGTATCGGCATTAAATAACCTAGCAAGGCCCGCATTTTTAGTTCAATTAAATGCCCGACAAGCAGGGTCATTACAAAATAATTGATGATAATGGCAATCGTTGTGGTGGTCGCAACCCCAATGATGCCCCAGTCTTTGCCAATATATGCGCCCCCAATCACCAGGCCAGCATAGACAATCTGAACCCACAGTCGCTTATAAACAGCGCCCAGCGAACGTACCAGCGCATCGCCAATTTTATAGGCCATTCTAAAAAACAAACTGAAAATCAGAATTTTAAACGGAAGAATTGTCTCACTCCATTTTGGACCCAACACAAGCTGTACCAGTTCATCGCCCATCGTTAAAGATACAATGGTAATCGGGAAAGCCAAAATCGCCATCAACGCTGTTAAATTCAATACCACATACCTTATTTTTTCGTGTTCATCCTGATATAAGGCCAGCAGCGGAAATAAAACCCTTTCCATAACCGTTGCAATCAGATTTGTGGGAACCTGTAAAAGCTGATAAGCCCGGTTGTAGAAACCCAGCGCTGAGCTTCCCAGAGTTTGACTGACAACAAAGTAATCGCCTTGACCGGCGATGTTATTAAATAATTTCGATAATGCGTAACCCGTGCCAAAATTAAGTAGCTCCTTCGCCGATTCTTTTTCAATGATTAAACCAAATTTAATCGGTTCATAGATAATCGATAAAATCGATTGAATTGTCACACTGATTAACTGTGCAAAGACCAGCGACCATGCTCCAAAGCCGTTTAGCGCCAAGATAACGGCAACAATTCCATTCGTTAGGGTTGCCGTAACATTAATGATGCTGATAATCTTAAAGCGCAGTTTTTTCTGAAGTAGTGCCTCTGAAACCCCTGAAATGCTATGTATCAGAAATACAATCGAAAGGATTCGGAGCATCAAGATATCATCCGAACCAACAATGCCGGCAATAAATGATGCAAAAAAGAAAATGGTTCCGTAAATAATCAGCCCCAGTAAAAGGTTTAATGTATTTCCCGTTGCAATATATTTTTCGGTCAGTTGTTTTTTTTGAACGATGGCACTACCAACCCCCATCATCCAGAAAATTTCGGCAAAGCTGATCACAATTTGAATGGTTGCCACTTGACCAAATTCTTTTGGAAGCAATAACCTCGACAAACTCATGGTAATGAGTAATTTAATCACTACGCCAGCCATGCCCATAATTGTCATCCAATAAACGCCCAAAAATGCCTTATCTTTATTTGATGCTTTCATCTGATCTAACCGCCTTTATTTCAGAATCACCTTAAGTTAGAATGCTGGGTCAGATTTTAACCGTTTGTTTTCGCCAGTTGCAACAGATAATCCCAGATCATTTTTTTTATCGCCTTCAATTCTTCCTGATAGTTCTGGTTGGCATCAATGTTATGAACAATCGCATTCTCAAAATTCAGATTGCGAATAATCTCTGCTTTTTTTTCCAATTCCAGGATATGATGGTCCGGTTTTCGCAAAATTCCAATTTCCGGAGAAATAATCAGCTTAATGACAAGATCGGGGCTCATTTCAACACACTTTTTAATGTTTTCTTCTTCTCTGTCAATTAACCGTTTGATCATAAAGCTTGCCATTTCTCCATATGCTTTTCTAACTTTCGGACCGTCATTGATTCCTAAAAATTGATTCTGCGGATATCGGTCAAACAGGCTGATCCCACCACGCTCAGAAAAGCGATGAGCTTTTTTTAATTGCTTTAATGAATGAACTGAAATACGATATAAATAATATGCGTTTATATGATTATAGCAATTTTTCAGACCCTTTTTTTTAATATTTTTTTCGATCTGATTTTCTCTATTTTTACCTGGTTTAATTGCTGGTTGTTTATTCAAGGTGTGGAAAGATTTAAGCTGTCTTCTGATCATTTTGATACTCCGTTTATAAACAGGATTATAATGATCACCGCTTCCCAGATAATAACGGCAGCAGTCTAATTTTTCGGAAAGCCATTTCTCCAGATCGGTAGTAACGGTACTTTTTCCTGACCCATCTGAACCGACCAATGCGATTGCCGGACCTTTAAAAGGCAGCCTGTTTTTGGGAGCTTTTTTAAAACCTTTATTGATCCGCCCATCATTTTGAGTCATCATAAAGGTCTGCTCGTCTTTCCGCCCTCGCAAGCATAAGCAAACCTCGATTAAATCACCTTTGCTTTCATCAAATCCGATCCATGCTTCCAGATTTTCAGATCGTCCTTGCGGTTGTCTTTTGAGTTGCAGGAATTGATGTTTTAACAACACCTCTTTATAACTATTTCGATCTTTTTCAAGACCGAAAATAAATATTTCTGGCTGATTAAATGGATTATTGCTTTTATCCGGATCTGACTGAAAAACGGAATGATCAATTTTTTTTTGATTTAAATCTTCTAATAGTTTTTTTTGTACATCAATCATGATCTGTCTACCTCCCTCATCGCTCGCCATAAAAACCGAAGCTCTATCAAAAAACAGCGCCGGTAATGCGCTTTGCCGCAAGCTTCTGTTAAGCTGTTTGCAATCGATCGTTTAAATTGATTTTAAAATAATGCTGCAAATCTGATCAACCTCGTTAAGCGTCAAATCAGCATATAGCGGAAGGGTTATGACACGATTGGCAATATTTTTTGCAACGGGCGTTTCATTTGAATTAAAATGATTCGCATAACAGTCATAATCCGTTGTCAACGGATAGAAATATTTTCTGGGTATAATATGATTTCTTTCCAGCTCATCAAATACGTCATCTCTTAGATTTGTTTTGCCGCTAAAAACAATTGGGAAATAAGCATAGTTTGTTTTAACTGCTGGTTGCGATTGCACCAGTTTTATCCCTTTGACACCCGCCAGGTTTTCTCGATACCGCTTGACAACAGCCTGCCGTTTGGTAATTTCCGCATCAATATGGCGGAGGTTGCAAATTCCCATCGCGGCCTGAAACTCGTTCATTTTTGCATTGCCACCGACAAACTCCACTGTTTCCGGACCAGTGATGCCAAAATTTTTAAGAAAATAAAGTGTTTTTTTCAGCTCTTCGTTGTTATATGTAACGGCTCCACCTTCGATAGTATTGAAAACCTTGGTGGCATGAAAACTGAAGGCTGAAGCATCACCAAAATTGCCGATACCAATATCATTGATTTTTACTGCAAAAGCATGGGCCGCATCATAGATAACCTTTAGATCATATTTTCGAGCAATTTTATCAATGGCCTCAATGTCACAGACATTACCATACAAATGAACCGGGACAATTGCACAGGTCTTTTCATTGATCAGACTTTCAATTTTTTTTACATCGATGTTGTAATCATCTTCGTTAATGTCACAAAAAACTGGCTTCAAGCCGTTTCTAACAATGGCATGGGTCGTCGATGCAAAAGTAAATGGCGTTGTTATGACTTCTCCCTGCAAATTAAAAGCGGCCAGGGTACATTCAAGCGCAAGGTGGCCATTTACTAAAAGCGTGACCATCGGTACATCGAGATACTCTCTGAGCCCCTTAGCAAATTTTTTGTGTTTTTCGCCCATATTGGTCAGCCAGTGGGAATCCCATAAGTCTTTTATTTCCTCAATGTACTCTAAAAAATCTGGCATTGATGAACGCGTCACATTGATCAGGTTCTTCATTTCGAAACTCCTTCCATTTTTGAAGCAGCAAGGTCAGCCAAGTGATTTTGTGTCGCTTGTTTTAAATCCCAATTTTCGAAGAGACTAGCCCAATCCTCAATGATCGCTGCAGCATTTATCGCTGGATCCAGCATTTTTAAAAACGCATCCCGGGAAATAACCATCGCTCCCAAGCTTTTCATATGGTCTGTTGGCCATATACCACAATCCATAATTTCAAATTTCAGCTCCGCCAGACGAAGCGAAAGCGCAATATAAGCGAGTTTTGAAGTGTGCTTGGCCCGGGTAAACATCGACTCGCCATGAAAATAAGAACCAAAAGCGACCCCAAACAAACCGCCAACCAAATTTTCATCCTGCCAGACTTCAACTGAATGAGCAAATCCCAATTGGTGCAGTTGCTGAAAAGCCTCCACCTGTTCAGGAATCAGCCAGTTATATTCGCGGGACTCTGAACAGGCACTGACGACATCAGCAAAAGCGCGGTCAACGGTTAATTGATACTTATCCTGCCGGATGATCGCCTGCATATTTTTGGCGATATGAATATCGTTAGGATACATAATACAATGATTTTCAGAAGTCCACCACAAAATCGGTTGATTCTTAAAAGAAACCGGATATACGCCGTTTTTGTAGGCAAAGATAATCCGATCAAGTGTCCAGTCACCGCCAATTGCCAGCAATTCAGCTTCGGGTCCGAGGCGAATCGTTTTATTTGCTGCCGTATGCGGTGGGAAATACAGATCCTTTGTCAATACATAAGCTTTTCCGCGATATTTAAAATAACGGATATAAAGACCGGTAAGTTTGCCTTTTAATAAACGTTTATCGATTTTTAAAAATCCCGCTTTAAATTTTTTTAATATCATGCTAAATTCCCCCTTTCCTCAAATAAACTGCTGACGTTATGGATATCTGTGTTTTAATTTTTTGTATAATTTCACGGTTCTTGGAAAATACTGTTTGATAAATAGTTTGGTCTTTTCTTTGCTATTTAATTCATCAAACACTGACTTATATTTACCTTGCTTCAGCTCTTGATAACGTTCCTGAGCAACCATAATTTTAAACTGATTGATGTTCTTTTTCTTATTGATAGCCTCGTCAAATTTATAATCGGTATAATGATTAAGCTGATCCAGCATATCTTCGGTATTCTTAACGTGCTTAATTATTTTTTCAAGACTCGATTGTTCCGTAGTCGTCCATGAACCATTCACACCTTTACGATAGGCTGCCATATACTCATCAAGATAAAAAACCTCTCCGTGAAGAGCAAGATAAATAGCCAGCGGATAATCGGTTACGGGCGCATTTTTATAAAAATCAGGTTTATTTAAATCCAATGCGCGCGGGTACATCATTGTATTAGTTGCAAATAACCTTCCGCCACCTTCAATTACCTCTTGAATCCTAAACGTTCGACTACCGACGCAAGGCCTTACCGGTTTGATTTTCTTCCCAGTAATATCAACTTGATATGCAGCATGAACACAGAGGGTGCACTGCGCATGGGTTTCCATATAGTTAAGCTGTTTTTGAAGTTTATGTGGATCCGTCCAATAGTCGTCTCCTTCACATAAAGCAATGTATTTTCCTTTCGCCCTCGCGGTATTCAGATCATCCACATCAATCCCTTTTGAATAGCAATTCTCTTTTTGAAAAATAGGTTTAATGCGCTCCGGATATTTTTTTTGATAATTTCTAATAATTTCGGCGGTGTTATCGGTTGAAGCATCATCATGGATTAAGATTTCATAATCAAAATCAGTTTTCTGCATTAAAAAACCTTCCAGCGCATCACAAATATAATTTTCATGATTATAGGTAATACAGCTGATGCTGACCATCAGTTCTTTTTTCATCGCTAAAACTCCTATTTTATCTCGTCCCTGTTTATAATCGATCGATTGTAAAGTTCTGCTTCATTTTTGATTTAAAATTCAAAACCTAAGAACTCTTTATTTTCATTATAAAGTCTTTCAGTAATCGCACATTTTCTTCAATCCGCTCGTGCGTATTGATATCGATACTAGCAATACCCGTTTTTGTGATAATTTTTCTGATTATATTAAAATTATTTTGCTGTGTCTTTAACGTTTCAATCCCCTGTTCGCGATTCATCTTTTGTATTCTTGAGATGTTTCCCACTCTTCGATTAAGCCGATCAAATGACTCCGTAACATCAAGATCAACATTGACGATATAAAGATTCAGCTCTTTCTTTTTTATACGAGTAATCATTTTTCTTACGAACCAATCCGACAGCAGCTCGGTTTCATAACTAATTGAAACGATTTGCTGAACAATGCCCTGATCAACTAAAATGACTTCTTCACTTTGTTCGATGCTTTTTTTCTGATAAAAATCATAAAGAATGATGATTGCGACGATCCTCAACCAATTTTTGCGATTGAATTTTCTGTTTGTTAATAAATACATCATCCCCAGACAACCCATTCTGAAACTTGACAGTTTAACATGAATTAAATATTTGACCAGTTGTTTTAAATTCTTTCTGGTTGGTTTCTCAATGACCTGTTGATAGGATTCGACGGCAAAATCCATTCCACTTTGATTCTCGATTACACTGTTTGAAAGAGTCGTTTTACCGGATCCCGGAATCCCGTTAAACTCAAGGAATACTATTTTATTATTACTCATCATCGTCTCCATCTAATGGGTTAGAATTTAAACCAATATCCTGGTCATCAGCCATGACTAATGCACAAATGATCAGGTAAAAGATAAAATTCTCGCGAAACAGTAAATTGATCCCGAATCCTCTCATGAGCAATGCTGCCAAAGGCAGCAGACAGAGTAAACGACCTCTAACCTTCATTGAAAAAGGTTTAAATACAGCATTTAATCCATTGAGATAGATAATTGAACCGACCACCCCCAGGTGAATCAAAAGTTCTAGAAAATAGCTATGCGATTGGCGCAAATTGTAGTTTTCGAGCGAGTATCCCACCCCAAAAAGAAATATTCTCCAGTCACTTAAATAAAGCTTCAGATAAGCCGACCAGATATCAGACCGGCCTGTGGTAAGGTCTGATAGACTTTGAGTCACAAAGCTTCCCACCCCCAGTCTTCTCAGATAAATGTCAAAATATGGGATATTGGCTAGCTGTGTGATGATGATCAGCACCAATAGGATAACAACCATTCCCCGAATAAACGCCTTGAGATTAAATGATATTCTCGATAATTGGAATAGTTTATAAATAAAATATAATAAAAATATACCGCCAACCGTAAGAAAAAAAGATAAACTTAAAGATAACACGCCAAATCCAAATAAAACGACAACCATCATATAATCATACCACTGATGCTTTTTCATTCCGATCATGTAAAGAAGTGCGGCGATCGCAATGGTGATGTCCATGGTATAAAAATTGGGATTGGTTTGAATACCAGAGAATCTACCGAAAACATCACCATCATCCAGTTCAACTTTGGTATCTCTCATAAACTCACTTAAACCGGGTACATAGTCGCTGAAGAAACCCAGGGCTGACGCAATCAGAATGCCTGCCACAAAGAACAGCAACAGTTTTCGAACATCAATACTTTCCTGAGCATTCATCACTAAAATCGCCAATAAAAAGTATATTAACAGGTCAACTAATTTAATCAGGCCCGAATTGTCGATGTTAAACAGTGAAAAAATAATCAGTGCCAGAACTGATAAAACCTGATAAATTGACAGCTTCGACTTTTCATTTAGAAAAACCATTCTAAGAATAAAAACCGCAATCAAAAGATTAAAAAAAGTCATTCCACCCGGTGACAGTTTTAGGATCGGCGAAAATGGCAACATGAAGAACAGACCATAGACGCCTTCTGGTCCTCTGAAAAATACATAACCACTGGCAATAATAATTCCAATTATTAAAAAGAGATTGTACGAAAGACCGACGATTATTAATATTAGTGCCAACGCCAATACCCAAAAGGGATCTGCTGATTTTCTGATCATCATTTTAAACCTCTTTTTTCTCATCAATCATATTTTCAATGTAGTCGATAATTCTGGCGGCCCGGTTTTCGATATGAAATGACTGCGAATGAGCGAGCGCCGATGCTGACAGCCTACTCCTCAATTGCCGATCATTTTTCAATCTGTTAATGGCTTCGGCAATGGCATTGACATCCATACAATCAATCCGGATCGAATCCGCTGGCGTCAGAATATCATCATTAAAGTCCTGATCTGAAGAAATAATCGGCAGACCACAGGCCATCGCTTCCAAAATGGCATTACTGCTTCCTTCGGCAAGGGTTGGCAGCACAAAAACGTCGGAAGCATTTAAATAGTCACCGATCTGATCATGAGGGAGTCTGCCGGCAAAGAGAATTTCATCACCCGTTGGGATCAGTTTTCCCGAACCGATGTAAATGACCTTCGCCTGGTTAACTGCTTTCATCGCCTCTGACAGCCGCATAACGCCCTTGCGCTGATCAAATGAGCCCATAAATGCGACAATGAAATCGTCCTCTTTAAATCCCAGTTTTTTTCTGACCAACATCTGATCAATTTTATAAAACTTTTCAGGATCAATGGCATTCGGTATCACGATCATCTTATCTTGGGTTGAAAGCTTCAATTCCAGACTCTCTTTTTGATTTTTAGTTGAAACGCAGATCACCCCATTGATACCAGCCAAAGCATTGTCAATGGTCTGACGGGGAAAAAGGCTTTCAACCCAGATTTTGCTTTCACCGGTTGCCACAAAAAAAGGCCGCTGATATTTTTGACTGATCAAGCCAGCAGTGACACCCGAATGCCAGAAATGGGCGTATAACAGCTCCGGAGAAGACTTAATCTGCTTAAAACAGCGGATGACCGCCTTCTGCGCCAGGGTCGCTGAAATATTTCTGCCGAACAGCTTAAGATTTGAAAAGGTCAGGACTCGGGGCTGATAGACATCGACCCGGATGCCCTCTTTTAGACAATCCTGCCAGAAAAGCGGTCGGGCTGATTTTTTTTTGAAGACCTTCTTTGTCAGGCTTTGAGGCGCAATGACTGAACAGTGGTACCCCATTTTTGCAATGGCATCAACCAATTGTTTAACAAAGGTGTAAACCGGATCGTTTTGAGTGGGATAGTTTGGCACAATAAAACAGATGTGTTTTTTTTTCGTCATCCGAACCCCTTCCTTTTCTGACATCAATTGCGCTGGATTTCCTGGTAAATATGCTTATATTTTTGATTGATATCTGACCACCGAAATTTATTCGCATTGCTAACGGCATTTTCTGATAATTCCTGATAGTTGGCGGCTATTTTAATAATTTTTTCGGCGATTTCTTCAGCATCATCACACTTTACGGCAAAGCCAACCTGACCATCCGGGAATTGGCCATCAAAGCCCTGGCCTCTTGTATAAATCACTGGTAATCCCTGACTCATTGCTTCTGGATACACCAGACCAAAGGTTTCAGTGACCGATGGCATCACAAAGATCTCGTTATTTCGATAAATCTCGATTAATTCTTCTCGGGAGGAGTGCGGAATATAGTGGATAAACGGTTCATTTTTAAGCTGTTTAAAAATTGCCTCATCAGAGACTTTTCCGACGATCGTAAAGCTAACTTCATATCCCTGATGTTGTAAAATTTTAATGGCCCGAATCGTTGTGGGAATGTTTTTCCTTTTTTTGATCAATCCCACAAACAAAAGCTTGAGCCGTTTACGGTTCTCCATTTTTCCTGGAACTGCCGGATTTTCCAGCCAGAAGTCGGCGATCCCATTGGGGATAATTTCTGATTTCTCAGCGATCGCTTTTTTGAGCACCTTTGGTACATATTTTTCAATCACAGCATCTTGATAATTACTTGATAAAAAGATGATTTTTTCAGCCTCATTCAAGATCTCAATCCCCAGTTTTCTTAACCACACCATTCGTTTAAAAAAAATATTCGCATCCGTATCTCTTACAGCGACCAGATAGGGAATCCCAAAGTCTTGCTTGATTCGCATCGCAACATAGCCATTGGAGAACAATGAGTGGGCATGAACAACTGAATAATCATCCAGTTTATAAGCTTTTTTTATATCGCGATAGATCTTCAGGTGTTTTAAATAAAAAACGTACCGATCAGCTTTTTTATGGTTTTGACTAATCAGGGTGTAGGTTCCCAGATCACGACTAACCGGAACCGGGGTGGGAACATAAACATCAATGGCCATTTTGTTTTTGATCTGTTCATCATAAAGATTTTTATAAAAAGTACCCTCGGCATAATATGAATTGATATGTAATATTCTCATCCCATCACTTCTCCAACGTTTTGAAAATAACATTACAAATCTGTTCAATATCCTTTTCTTGTAGATAAGGATGCATCGG
Organism: Acetobacterium sp.; assembly: GCA_028692885.1. GTDB lineage: Bacteria > Bacillota > Clostridia > Eubacteriales > Eubacteriaceae > Acetobacterium. The sequence continues at coordinate 34,969 of JAQUWM010000006.1, forward strand.
CAAGGATAAAACCGTTTCACAAAGGCTATTGGTAACCGCATAATCTGACTCATCAAAATATTGATGACCAAAGGCCTTCTGCTGATGCATCGGTTTGGCATAATAAATCATTGCCGGTATCTGGTTTTCACTGAGCGTATTTTTTAGCATCTCACGTTCAGACAAATCATCAAGCCTGATGGTGTACTGAGCAAAGCTGGAATAATATCCATTTGGGATCTCGGGGGTTTTAACAAAATCGTTGAGCTTTTGGTTGTATAAAGAATAAATAGCATTAACCGCATCAAGTTCTGCTTCGATAAAGAAGGATAACTTGACGTTCAGCACCGCTGCCTGAATCGTATCCAGCCTGGAATTCAGCCCGATTCGGACATTGTCATATTTATCGCGACCCTTCCCATGAACCTTGAGCGAATTGAGCAGCACCGCCCATTGATCATTATCGGTAAAAATAGCACCACCATCGCCATAGCACCCTAATGGCTTGGCCGGAAAAAACGAGGTCGTGGCAGCATCCCCAAAACTACCTGCCTTTTGTCCCTTGATCCGTCCACCAAAACCCTGTGCCGAATCCTCCAGTACCAATAAATTATATTTCCTGGCGATGCCTGTGATCTCCGGGTAGTTAGCCGGCAATCCAAACAAATCCACCGGGATTACCGCTTTCGGTTGCAGCTCGCCCTTTTGAAGGACTGCTTTTATCGCTATTTCCAGCTTTTGTGGATCGATATTGAAGGTATTTTTATCAACATCAACAAATATCGGGGTCGCCCCTTGCAACGCGACGACCTCTCCGGTTGAAAAAAAGGTAAAATCCGGTACAAAGACAGCATCGCCTGCTTTAATATCCCAGGCCATCAAAACCAGGGTCATCGCTTCGGTGCCATTGGCACAGGTGATACAATGCCTAACACCAACATATTCAGCCAGCCGTTCTTCTAAAACGTTAATTTCTTTGCCACCAATAAAGTCAGCATTCATCAGAACTTTTTGAATGGCCCCATCAATTTCATTTTGATATGTTTGATATTGGGTCTTTAAGTCTCTGAATTCCATTGAAATCACACTCCACTCGTTGTTCTTCTTATTTTTGAATTAATTGATTATTCTCCAGGCTGTATGTTCGTTCGCAAACCTCACAGGATAATCCCGCTTTTAATGGTATTCCGCATTCGCAAACCCATCCGATTTGTTTCGCTGGCACACCAGCCATCAGAGCATAGTCTGTAACGTCTTTGGTAACAACGGCTCCCGAAGCAATCATTGCCCACCGACCAATGGTATTGCCACAAACGATGGTCGCATTGGCACCAATCGAAGCCCCATAGCGAACCAGCGTCTTTATAAATCCCCCTGGACCTTTTGGATATTTGCTTCTTGGGGTCAGATCATTGGTGAAAACCATCGATGGGCCACAAAAAGCATAATCCTCCAACTCAACCCCTTCATACACTGAAACATTGTTTTGAATTTTCACGCCATTGCCAATTTTTACATGACTGCCAATATTGACATTTTGTCCTAATGAACAATCCGTACCAATCTGGGCCCCTTCCTGTACGTGGCAAAAATGCCACACCTTCGTACCTTCGCCAATCTCTACATCATTATCAATATAACTGCTTTCATGTACATAATAGCTCATTTTTTAAATCTCCCTTTAAAATCTATGGTGCTGCATTTTTCCAATGGCAGCCTGATGCTCCGACCTTCAGCGGCTGATTGATAGATTGCTAGAATAAGTTCCACTGCTCTTCGGCCGTCTGCTGCGGTGATTGATGGTTCCCGGTCATTTTCAATCGCATCAATCACATCGGCATAATAGGGTGTATGACCATAACCATACACATTGGGGGGATTCTTACTGAATTTTTCTTTAACTTCCCGGGAATCATCACGGGCGTCAGCAAATTGCCATTCTTCAATAATATTGACGGACTGACCGGCTGCTTTGACGGTTCCCTTTTCGCCAAAAAGATACAGTGTTTCTTCCAGATTTTTAGGAAAAATCGTTGTTGTTCCTTCAACAATACCATAACTGCCATTTGCAAACCGAATCAGCGCAATGCCAAAATCTTCCGCTTCAATATCGGGATGATTCAGATTATCTGTCATTCCGACGACTTCAATGATATCATCACCCATCATCCATCTTAACAAATCAATATTGTGGATACATTGATTCATCAGGGCTCCGCCATCGTGTTCCCAGGTTCCCCGCCATTTTGAACCAGCATAGTACTCACTACCGCGGTTCCACCGGATATGAGCGGTCCCGTAAAATAGTTTTCCAAAACGCTGCTGTTTTATTGCTTCGCGAATTTTGATGACCGACTGGTTAAAACGATTCTGGTGACAAACACTGACCTTCACTTTTTTTTGTTTGGCTCTACTGATGATCTCGTCTGCCTCTGCCAATGAAAGGGTCATTGGTTTTTCAATGATCACGTTGCAGCCGGCCTCAATAAAATCCAACGCCATCGTCCCATGTTTTCCATTTTGGGTACAGATTGCCACAAGATCCGGCTGTTCTTTTTTGATTAACTCGTGATGATCCGAATATTGACGAACCTCCGCCGAAAGGTTAAATTTTGATATGGCTGCCGTCATACTATCTGGATTAAGGTCACATAACGCCATGATGTCAAGGTCATTGGCAAGTGCAGCGGCAATATGGTTAGCCGAAATTTTTCCGCATCCGATTAGTGCATATTTTAGTCCCAAGCGCGTCCCCCCTTACAGTAGCTCAATATTATCTCGATTTACTACGTTTTTCATTGCATTCTTTGTATCAAATATATAGTGGCCATGTTTTTGGACACGATCATAATCTACCTCAGTGTGTGCCGTTGTGATGATAATTAAATCTGCTGACGCAATCAATGCCACGGATAATTCCGGTTCGCTTTTTCGCGTTTTTCCATGATCCGGATACTCCGGTACGAACGGATCATAGTAAAGCACCTCGGCACCTTCATTTTCAATTTCACCAATCAGTTTAATGGCCGGACTTTCACGGTAATCCCCGATGTCCTGTTTATACGCGACCCCCAGAAATAAAATGCGGGAGTCACTCAGTGTTTTCTTATGGTGGTTGAGTATCTTACTTGCCCGTTCGGCACAATATTCAGGCATCCGGTCATTCACCATCATCGATGATTCAATCATGGAGGTGTGAAACCCGTATTCCCTGGCCTTCCAGGACAGATAGTAGGGATCTAGCGGAATACAATGACCACCAACCCCGGGCCCCGGATAAAAAGCCTGAAATCCATAAGGTTTCGATTTGGCGGCATCAATTACCTCCCAAATGCTGATCCCCATTTTATGGCAAAGCATGGTCAGTTCATTGACCAATCCGATATTGATATTGCGATAGGTATTTTCGAGGATCTTTTCCATTTCCGCCACTGCCGGTGACGACACCCGATAAATCGGTGCCTGCAAAATACTTTCATACATCGCAGCAGCCACTTCCGTACATTGCGGGGTAATGCCGCCCGTCACCTTGGGCGTATTTTTTGTTTTGTAGATCAGATTTCCGGGATCAACCCGTTCCGGAGAAAAGGCCAAGAAAAAATCCTCACCACATTTAAGTCCGGACGACTCAAAAATTGGTTTAAGCAGTTCTTCTGTTGTTCCGGGATAGGTGGTTGATTCCAGGACAATCAGCATTTCTTTATGCATGTATGGAACAATGCTCTCAGCTGAAGACTTAACATAACTGATATCCGGCTGCTGATGCTGATCAAGGGGGGTGGGAACGCAAATACAGACGCAATCAGCAGCTGCTACCTTGGAAAAATCAGTCGTTGCTAAAAGAAGGCCCGATTTGACAATTGCTTCTAAATCTTCATTGACCACATCGCCAATGTAATTGTGTCCGGCATTGACCATATCAACTTTTGCTTTTTGAATATCAAATCCAATCGTTCTAAAACCCGCCTTTGCTTTTTCCACTGCCAACGGAAGCCCCACATAACCAAGACCGACCACACCGAGTATTGCTGTTTTGGAAATTAATTTGTCTTTGATCGTCATTTTAATAACTCCCTTTAGATTAATTCGATAAGTTTTTCCGTTAACCGTTGATAATCATAATCCGCTGCCGCCTTAATGGCATTTTGGCAATAGTGTTTATATTCATGAGGTGGCATCTCACTAAACTGGATAATGGTTTTGGCCAATTGTTTCGCATCAGCATGATCAACCACAATTCCACTATTGTATCTTTTAATCAAATCGTATCCGAACTCACAATCAGAAACCGTCGGTTTTCCGCTGGCAAAATATTCAAACAATTTATTGAGGCTGGCCCCATATTTTTTTATCTGATTATCTTCAAAGTGAATAATATTGAGATTTGATTTGCTTAAGACATAGGGGATTTTATTTTTATCGACATAGCCTTTAAAAACGACATTGCTGATGTTGTTTTCTTTACAATAGGCGACCAGATTTTTTCGATCGCTGCCATCCCCATAAATAAGAAATACAATCTTACTGACCGCTTTTTTCTCAACAACTTGAGCGGCATCAACAATCGTTTTAACATGATTGACGAGACGAATTGACCCGGTATAAATCACTTTAAAGGTCTGTTCATTATCTAAATCCTCGTCTTCAAATTGATAAAACTTTTGACTATCATTAAATGCTTCCCGATCAACACCATTATTAATATGATATACTTTTTTTAAATCAACGGGACCACCTTTTTGAGTATTCCAACCGCGCTCAATAATGTAATCAGAACCACCTTCCATGGTAAAAATAAGCTTATCGGCCTTTTTATAAATCCATTTTTCCCCCCGATATAGCATTTTTGCGATCAAACTGGTTCTTTTTAACCCTCCATAAGCAACAATGCTTTCTGGCCATAAATCCCGTACTTCGCAAAGACAAGGGATGCTAAATTTTTTTGCAATCTTAATACCCGCAATCAATGTCAATGGATGAACACTTGAGGCCAGGATCACATCTGGTTTTCCATATTTTTTAGCATATTCTTTGGCAACCGGGAAAATATTTTTATAAAAACTGATCATATTAACTAGCCTTTTTTTTGCATTTCCAAGGTAAGCCGGCGTTTTTACAATCACAAAAGTGATGTTATCGACTGTATCGACCCGATATTTTTTATTCGTGATGTCAATGTTTTCATTTGAAAAATGATTGGTTGAGGCGCAGAAGATGATCGGGTTATAACCTCTTTTACGTAAATTCTCAGCAAAAGAGTAATGTCTTCCGGCGCGATCTTTAATCATATTTGTGGCATAGTGGTTCCAGATCCAGACCGTTTTTTCCATCATCGAACACTCCTGGCCGGAACCCCAACATAGGTTCCGGCTTCGGTTATCGTTTTGACCACAACCGCACCGGCGCCAATTTTACAATTGCCGGTAATGGTCAGATTATTACTGACCACGCTTCCGATTCCAATCCAGGTTTTTTTGCCTATTTCCACCATTCCGGCCAAATGTGCCCCCGGCGATACGTGAACATAATCGGCGATGCGATTATCATGATCCACTGTCGCTGCCGTATTGATAATACAGCCTCTTCCGATTCTGGTATCGCTGTTGATTACCACCCCGGCCATGATCACCGTTCCGATACCAACCTCAACCGCCCCTCCAATAATCGCCGCCGGGTGAATTAAAACCGGTATCCTGGCTCCTGCTAATGCCAGCTCATTTTGAACCTTCTCCCTGATTTCGTTGTTTCCAACTGCGACAAAAATATCGGCTTCATTTATGTATCGATAGGCATCCTCTGTTTTCCCTACAACAGGCAGCCCCAGACACGTTTTAATCGCTGCATCATCATCCAGAAAAAATATTTCTTTCCATTTATTCATTTTAATCGCAATATCGACGACAACTTTTCCATGGCCACTTGCCCCGATGATCATTAATTTCTCTTTCATTATGACATGTCTCCTTTCAATGAATATCGTGAAATTAAATTTGAAGATTTGAAGATATGTTTAATCTTTACGTTTGGTACCTTGAAATAGCTCCATCGTCGTTGAAGCATTGGCGTTGATTCCCTCTCTTTTGAAAACTTTTTTTAATGTCAGAAAAATAATTTTCCAGTCTCCCACAAAACTGACCGTATCGACGTACTCAATATCCAAATTAAATTTTTCTTCCCAACTGATCGCATTGCGGCCATTTACCTGAGCCAAGCCCGACAATCCTGGTCTGACCTGATGTCTTCTTTTTTGGCTTTCATTGTAAAGTGGCAGGTATTGAACCAGCAAGGGTCTGGGACCGATGACCGCCATATCGCCCTTAAGCACATTGAGCAGTTCCGGCAACTCATCCAGACTGGTCGATCTTAACAAATTACCAAACCTGGTCAATCGCTTATCATCAGGCAATAGCGCTCCTTTGTCATCTCGCTGATCGGTCATGGTTCTAAATTTGTACAAGGTAAAGATGCGTTCATTTAAGCCTGGTCGTTGCTGTTTAAAGATGACTGGGCTACCCAGCTTGGTTCTTATCATTAAAACTAAAACCAGAAATACGGGTGAAAGTACGATGATCGCCAGCAAAGATAAACAAAAGTCCAACGGTCTTTTTATAAATCTCTTATAAAGCATTTCTTATCACAACCCTTTAATAATTTTACAGATTCGTTCCTGATCCGTATCGGTCATCTTTGTATCAGAGGGTAAACAAACCCCCGATTTAAAGAGATTTTCCGACACCGTTCCGCCAATATAATCACACCAATTAAAAAAGGGTTGTAGATGCATCGGTTTCCAGATCGGTCGGGATTCAATGTTTTCTTCTTCCAGCGCGTCCATTAGCGCCAGCGGTTTTATTGAACCATCTAAGGTGATGCAGCTTAACCAAAAATTTGGTTCATTCCAGTGATTGACAGGCATGAACTGGATCCCTGACAACTCCCCTAATTCGCTTTGATAAAACTCAAAAATACTTTTCTTCTTGGTCACTCTCTGATCCAGTATTTTTAACTGCCCTCTGCCAATACCAGCAGAGATATTGCTCATGCGATAATTGAAGCCCAATTCGCTGTGCTGATAATGCCTGGCTGGATCTCTTGATTGCGTTGACCAGAATCTTATCTTTTCAATCTTTTCTTTATTATCGGAAACCAGCATGCCTCCGCCAGAGGTCGTTATAATCTTATTCCCATTAAAACTAAAGACACCATATTCTCCAAACGTTCCCGTCTGTCGGCCTTTGTATAAGGTTCCCAGCGATTCGGCGGCATCCTCAATGACCGCGACACCATGTTGATTGCAGATTTCCATAATTTTATCCAAATCAGCTGATAAACCATAGAGATGGACGACAATCACTGCTTTTACATTCGGATACTTACGAAAAGCTTCGGCCAGGGCCAGCGGACACATATTCCAGGTTTCCTGGTCACTATCAATAAAGACCGGAATGGCCTTTTCATAAATAATCGGATTCGCCGTTGCTGAAAAGGTCAGCGTGGGACAAAAAACAATATCCCCTGCCCCTACCCCAACGGCTCTCAAGGCCAGATGAATCGCAGCTGTGCCGGTATTTACGGCGGCTGCATAATTCACCCCGACTTTTGACGCAAATTCCTTTTCAAATTCATTAACATTGGGACCAAGTGGGGCGATCCAATTGGTATTAAACGCTTCCTTGATGTAGCCCATTTCAAATCCTTCATCGCTCAGATGCGGTGACGCCAGATATATTTTTTTGCCCATTTCAGTCTACCTCCATTGCTATCATTGATCAATATTATCACCATCACTAATCTATGGATTTCGTGTTGTCATGTCGTCGATTCCGATCATTGCATTCTTATGTCCTTTTTCAATTCTGTTATTCAATAATCAGATTTTCTATCGTTGTCGTACTGTCAACACTGTATAACGGAATATTATTAACATTCGTTTCTTTAAAAGAAGATAAGGTCAAATCTTCAATATTTCCAATCAGTAAACATAATGCTTCGGTCATACCATTGGCATCAATTGTTACGTCAGCGATCGTTGACCGATAGACATTTTCTAAACTCAAGCCACCATGATCATTCTCACTCGGTTTCGCATTACTTATTTTCACGCCATCAATATTCAGTTCTGAAGCATCGTTTATTTTAAAACCTAAACTGCATCCTTCAATAACCACATCTGACATCGATACTTTTTTTGCACCACTATTAATATGAACACCAACAACACTATCCTTAATACGGCAATCCTTAAAAATAATATCTTGCGGTGGATTCTTATACTGAGGATTGCCAGCTATTGCGATTCCTCCTCCCGAAGCATTATTAAACTCAACATTTTCAAAATAAAAATGATTATTATCCCCTCTCAGATATGCCGAATGGAGCCATTTAGTGCCACCATCACTTGAATTGAGCACACTATCAATCATTCTAAAGCCATTGGTGCCGGAAATCTGAATCGGCATACCGGAATCATCAATTTTTAAATCATTGATCCGAATATCTTTATTTCGCTGATTTCCAGATTGTGAAATCTTGAGCCCAACATACATATTTGTCATTGAAACATTTTTGATTTCCAAATTACGAACACCCTGAAAATAAATTCCCTGCACATTGCTGATCATACTGTCGGCATAATAATCCGTACCTTCAAATAAATTTTCAGATTTTAGTGTCACCCCTTCAAGCGACACATTGGCAATCAATTCTTCAGGACTTGACCAGATCATGTTTCTGATCGTATCCTTCTCAGGCGCCATAAATAATGTTGCACCGTAACCACTGATATGGCTATTTTCGTTCATTACCAGCGGCTTCGTTATGACATAAGCATGATCTGATTCCGGGATCAGTACCAGCTGATTCTCGATACTTGCTTCATCAATGGCGTTTTGAATAGCTTTGGTATCATCTGTGATACCATCTCCTTTTGCACCAAAATCCTTGACATTTTTTGTCTGACTCGTATTTATTTTTATTTCTTCAACTTGAACGATCTCAGCGTCCGATTCACCATCATTCGCTGGTAAAAAAAAGAACGTAATCGATAAAGTTATTCCCAGTAGGATTATAAAAATAACGACCGACTTCGTCATAACGCACCCCTTTCAGGTATTAATATCGCCATGTAACGCCTTTGTTTAAATTTAAATCTATCTCAGTTGATCACCTTTTCGCAATCATAAGATAGATACCCAAAATTCCGGCAATAACTCAGCCTTTCGTTAGCTATTGGTACTCATCTAACAAAACAATTCCTTCAATTCCTCAATTGTGCAAAATCATAATGTTCGTTTGCTTTTTATTTGCATTCCATTATATCACATGCCAATTCTCAATCATTCAGGTTTTTTCTTAAAATTAAATTTTCCCTCTTGTTTTTAAATAGAACCATTGGGTATAATATCTTCGAGGTGATAGATTATGAAAGTTGAGTACAACAAAATTGTTCGGGATAAGATTCCTGAAATCATTAGAGACAGCGGACGTACCTGTGAGTACAAAATCTTAGGTGAATCAGAAGTTCGAGATGCATTAAAAGAAAAGCTTCTTGAAAAGGCTCAAATTTTTTTGAAGAGACCCTCGGAAGATGAACTTTCGGATATCTACGAATTGCTCGATGCAATTGTGGAGACCTTTGAGTATGAGCCACTTCATATTGATTATTTGAAAATTCAGAATAAAGAAAATAAAGGTACCTATTCTGAAAAGGTTTTTCTAATCTCGGTAGACGATGGCCAATAATAATTCTTAAAAAAACGACGGAACTGTTGTCAGATTCTCTGATACAGTTCCGCCGTTTTTTGTTAAAATGATTAAAATGAAAAAGCGTTTTCAAAGTGATTGATCACTTGCTCCCCATCCGGTAAATAGTATATTTCGATCACATCAAATCGTATATTAATATCGTCAAGCTGTTTTTCTTTTAGATACCATAATGCCGTTTTGGCAATTCGTTTTTGTTTTGCCCGGTTCACCGCTTCCCGGGGATAACCATAATCGAGATTTTTTCGATACTTCACTTCGATAAAAACCAGGGTATCACCGTCCTGAGTGATGAGATCAATTTCTCCTGAGGGTTTCTTATAATTCCGGTCACAAATCCGATGATCACTATTTTTCAAAAAGATAACCGCTAATTCTTCTCCGGCCTTCCCTTTTTTCACATTGTGGGTCTTCATTACAAACCTAAATTTTTTATGAAACTTCTGCGGTGGATGGGCGTCGGTCCATACTTTTGAAGAGCTTTTATATGCTCGGCGGTGCCATAACCCATATTGTGATCAAAACCATATTCGGGATACTGCTCATGATAAATTTGCATCAGGTTGTCCCGGTATACTTTCGCAACAATGCTTGCCGCAGCGATAGCATAACTGCTGGCATCGCCATGAATAATTGATTTTTGCGGAATTTCGGTATCGACTCGCAACGCATCAATAAGAAGCAACTCCGGCTTTACCGTCAAACTGCTTAGTGAATCGGTCATTGCTTTTTTTGTCGCATTTAAAATATTAAGGGCATCGATGATCTCATTATCGACCTGACCAATAGCATAATCCAAGGCATCTTCGATAAGCTGCTGACATAATATTTCCCTGTTTTTTTTTGAAACCTTTTTAGAATCATTTACATATAAACAACAGGAGTCCGGCTTTAGAATCAAAACACAGGTTACTACCGGTCCGGCCAATGGCCCCCGTCCAACCTCATCCATTCCACCAATTGTTCGGATTCCCTTATTATAATAGCTCGCTTCAATGGATTTCATTTTAACGATTCGATCGACTTCTTTATTTCTGGCAATGACTTTTTTCTCCAAAGATTCAGCTATTTTTTTTACAGCTACCCGGGGATCCTTTTTTAGATCAACAATCAGATCTGGATATAATTGCAAATCTTTCGTCGCAAGATATTCTTTTATTGCTGTAACGGTCATATTATCAAATGAATTCATCATGACCTCATGATCTCAATTGTTGTTTTTCTCGTTATTTTAACAACAATTAGACCGTTCATTTTCGTTCATCCAACGGTTCATAAGCCCGGCGCTCACTGACATTCATATAGGCCGGACGAATAATTTTACCAGCATTGATGAGCTCTTCCAAACGGTGGGCACTCCAGCCGGCAATCCTGGCAATTGCAAAAATCGGGGTAAAGAGTTCCAGTGGTAGTCCGAGCATACTGTAAACAAAGCCACTATAGAAGTCAACATTGGCACTGACACCCTTGTAAATTTTTCTTTCTTCGCCGATCACTTCAGGTGCTAATCGTTCAACCATTGAATAAAGCTCAAACTCATCATGCAAGCCTTTTTCTTCCGACAAACTTCTGACAAATCCTTTAAAGACATTGGCCCGGGGATCCGAAACCGAATAGATGGCATGACCCATACCATAAATTAAACCGGCCTTGTCAAAGGCGCGTTTATGGAGAAGATCGACCAGATATTGGCGGACCTGTTTTTCATCGGTCCAATCAGCTAAGGTTTTTTTCATATCTTCAAACATTTCCACCACTTTAATATTGGCGCCGCCATGTTTAGGACCTTTTAACGAACCCAGCGAAGCCGCAATAACCGAATAGGTATCGGTTCCCGAAGAAGAAACCACATGGGTGGTAAAAGTCGAATTATTCCCGCCGCCATGCTCGGCATGAAGAACCAGCGCAATATCCAGAATCCGCGCTTCAAGCTCAGTATACTGGCTGTCCGGTCTCAGGATATAAAGGATGTTCTCAGCGGTTGACAGTTCCGGTTGGGGCTGATGAATAAAAAGACTTTGATCATCATGATAATGTTTATAGGTCTGATAACCGTATACTGCCAATAACGGAAACAAAGCAATGAGCTCCAGGCACTGTCTTAAAACATTGGGAATCGATACATCGCTGGCATAATCATCATAAGAAAAAAGCGTTAATACACTTCTGGCCAGAGTATTCATCATATCTGAGCTTGGCGCCTTCATGATAATGTCACGAACGAAGCTGGTTGGCAAGCTTCGATAATTACCGAGAAGTTTGGTAAAATTATCCAATTCTGCCTGCTTGGGCTGATCACCAAACAGCAGCAGATAAACCACCTCTTCAAAACCGAAACGTTTTTCCTTGACAAAACCATCGACCATCGCTTCAACGTCAACACCACGATAAAAAAGTTTTCCTTCGGTGCCAATTTTCTTGCCTTCTTCAAATACATAAGCCTGGATTTCAGATATTTCAGTCAAACCTGTCAGGACACCGTTTCCATCTAAATCTCTAAGACCTCGGTTAACTTGATATTTTTTATATAATTCAGGTTCGATGTAGCTATTTTTTATGCATAATTCACTATACTCTATAATTTCAGGGGTAATTTCCGAAAAAACACAATTCATCATCAATCTCCTCTATTTCACTTATTTTTATATAATTATACCTTAAAAGGTGATCCAGATAAAGTCAATTTATTAATATTTTATGCTTTTTTGAAAGACATTTTATAATATTGCCTTTTTTCTCTTTACTTTTGTTAAATACGTTGATTATTTTTATAAATTTGAAAGTTTTTTTTTTATTCTTTCATTATTTAAATTTTTTTGTTCTTAGATTGTCCATGGCTGAACACTTTATTTTTGATCTTCCTTGATATCTCATAACAATTTTTGAAAAATAAAAAACTTCAACTCATAACGAGTCGAAGTTTTAATTTCCTTAAAATGGCAGGGGCAGAAGGATTTGAACCCTCGGCACGTGGTTTTGGAGACCACTGCTCTACCAACTGAGCTATACCCCTACAACAGCAACTACTATATTATAAATGCTGACGGGGTACTTGTCAATAGTTATGTTTTATTTTTATTTTATCAATACCATTCAATACTTAGACTTTTAAATCAATCTTATTTAAATCAAGCAATTCCCGGTTAGCCGCCAGGATGGGCTTGACTTCTTCATCAATAAAATCATCAACCTGCTGGGGCGCTCTGCCGACGTAGAGGATAGGATCCAGCAAGGCATCGACATCTTCGGCTTTTAGATTAAACGAAGGATCCTTCAAGATTCTTTCAATTAAGTCATTCGGCTTTCCTTCAACTTTTACAGTATGGCCTGCTTCCATCGACAGAACTCTGATTTTTTCATGAAGTTCCTGACGATCGCCGCCCCGTTTCACGCCTTCCATAATAATATTTTCGGTGACCATAAATGGCAACTCGGCATTGATGTGCTGAAGGATGACTTTGGGATAAACGACCAAATTTTCAGATACATTCATGGCAATCATCAGGATCGCATCGGTAGCTAAAAATCCTTCGGGGATACTGATCCGTTTGTTGGCCGAATCATCCAAAGTCCGCTCAAACCATTGCGCCGAAGCAGTCAAGGCCGGATTAAGTGAGTTGACGATAATATAACGGGCCAGCGAACAGATCCGTTCTGATCGCATCGGGTTTCGTTTGTATGCCATTGCCGATGAACCGATCTGATTTTTTTCGAACGGCTCTTCCACCTCTTTTAAATTCTGAAGCAGCCGGATGTCAGTGGCAAATTTTGTCAGCGTCTGAGCAATGCCGCTTAGTACATTCAGTACCTGAGAATCAAATTTTCGCGAATAAGTCTGACCGCTGACGGCAAATGATTTTTTAAAACCCATTTTTTCAGCTACTAGATTATCCAGCTTTTTGACTTTTTGATGATCATTATCAAAAAGTTCCATGAAACTGGCCTGGGTGCCAGTGGTTCCTTTCACGCCCAGCAGTTTAACATTACTGATGACGTGATCAAGATCCGCTAAATCCATTAATAAATCCTGAATCCATAAACAGGCGCGTTTGCCAATGGTAGTTAATTGGGCCGGTTGAAAATGGGTGAAACCTAATGTCGGTAAATCTTTATGTTCAACCGCAAAGCGGGAAAGATGGTTAATCAGATTAATCAACTGTTTGCGAACATGTATCAATCCTTCAGTATAGACAATGACGTCGGTATTATCACCGACATAGGCACTGGTTGCACCGAGGTGGATAATTCCTTTTGCTTTTGGACATTGGGCACCATAGGTGTGGACATGAGCCATGACATCGTGGCGCAGTTCTTTTTCCTTTTTCGCAGCCAGTTCATAATCAATGTTGGTAATGTTTGCTTTGAGTTCAGCAATCTGTTCGTCGGTAATATTAAGGCCCAATTCGCGTTCAGCTTCGGCCAATGCTACCCATAACTTCCTCCAGTTTTGAAATTTGTTATCAGCTGAGAAAATATGGAGAATTTCCTTTGACGAATAACGTTCGATTAAAGGGTTTTCATAATATGCTTTCATAATAATTTCCGTTTATTCCTTTCACATTAAATCGATCTCGGTTTATATCGGTCAGAATTCGTCAGAATCTGCCACTTATTTATCGGTTTCGTAGGTTTCATATAATCGCGTGATTTTAATCACCTTGTTTTCAATTTCATCGATTACCAGGATGATCCCATTAATTTGAACTTTACCAGTTGCGGTTTCAAATCGGCTGGGTCTTTTGGTCAGCATCGTCTCAAGAATAATCTGACGATCAACGCCGATCACCCCATCAAGGGGACCAGTCATGCCGATATCGGTGATATAGGCGGTTCCGCCTGCTAAAATCCGTTCATCAGCGGTTTGAACATGGGTATGAGTCCCATACACAGCGGTAGCCCAGCCATCCATAAAATAGCCAAAGGCAATTTTTTCAGAGGTTGCCTCAGCGTGAAAATCTATCAGAAGCAGATCTGCGGATTCTTTTAATGTTTCTCTTAGAGGTACCATGGTATTAAAAGGGCAGTTCAGGTTGGGCATAAAAATCTGACCGGATAGATTGACAACACAGATTTTTTTTGTGGTGCCATTTTTTAATTCACAGCTAAAAAAATCATAACCTTTGCCAGGACAAGGATCCGGATAATTCAGGGGTCTGATAATTTGGGTAAAATCAGCAATTGTTTCCAATAATTCTTTTTGCTGCCAGACATGATTGCCCATCGTGATGACATCAATTGGCAGGCTTAGTAATTCTTTGGCATTTTTTGTTGAGAGCCCATTTCCACCAGAAGCATTTTCGCCATTGACGATGGTAAAATCAATTTGATACGCGGCGATTAAATGAGCTAGTTTTTCTTTTAAAATTTTTCGTCCAGGTCGGCCATAGACATCGCCCAGTATTAATATATTCATAATTTATCCTTCTAACGGCTTAAAAAAAGGGGAGATTATCTCCCCTTACTCTTGATGCTGTCGACTATACCGATAAGCAGTACCGACAATTGTTACATCATGTTGTACGCATCGGAGCGGACACGGCAAAGCCTGTCCGATTCCGCGGCGAACAACAGATTAACAATTGGTCGGTACGGTAGTTTATCGACAACTTCAGACTATTTAGCGTAGTCGCTTGCTCTTGTTTCACGAATCAGATTAACCTTAATGTTCCCGGGATATTCCATTTCTTCTTCAATCTTCTTGGCAATATCACGCGACAGTAAAATCATTTCATCATCATCGACTTCATTTGGTTTAACCATAATTCTTACTTCACGTCCAGCTTGAATCGCATATGATTTCTCAACACCGTCAAACGACATGGCAATGGTTTCAAGTTCCTGTAATCGCTGGATATAGGAAACCAGTGTTTCTCTTCTGGCGCCAGGTCGTGCTGCTGAAATGGCATCTGCTGACTGAACAAGAACTGCTTCCATTGTTCGTGCTTCAACATCACCATGATGAGCTTCGACAGCGTGGATGACATTTTTATTTTCCTTGTATTTTTTTAGTACATTGACTCCGATTTCAACATGTGGCCCTTCGACCTCATGGTCAATAGCTTTTCCAATATCATGTAATAGTCCTGCGCGTTTGGCGACCTTAATATTGCCATCCAATTCCGCTGCCATAATGCCAGCCAGATGGGAAACCTCAATGGAATGCTTTAATACATTTTGACCATAACTGGTTCGGTATTTCAGCCGTCCCAAAAGCCTTACAATCTCCGGATGCAGGCCATGAATTCCGGTGTCAAAACAAGCTTGTTCGCCAACTTCTTTGATATGGTTTTCGACTTCTTTTTGTGATTTCTTAACCATCTCTTCAATTCTGGCTGGATGGATTCGTCCATCAATGATCAATTTTTCTAAGGATAATCTGGCAACTTCCCGACGAATGGGATCAAAACCGGAAAGAATAACTGCTTCTGGGGTATCATCAATGATTAAATCAATACCCGTCAATGTTTCCAATGTTCGGATATTTCGACCTTCCCGACCGATAATACGGCCCTTCATCTCGTCATTTGGTAAGTTGACCACGGTAATGGTTTGTTCTGCCACATGATCGGCGGCACAACGTTGAATGGACTGGGAAATGAGTTCTTTTGCTTTTTTATCAGCAACAGCCTTTGATTCAACCTCGATCTGACGGATCATGATGGCCGCTTCTCGGCGCGTATCCTTACTGATGTCTTCAAGCAGAATTTCTTTTGCTTCGTCATAAGTAAGACCGGATATGCGTTCAAGTTCCTTTACCTGTTCATCGTACAGACTGTCCACTTTTTCTTTTTTCTTTTCCAGTTCTTTTCCTCTTTTGGTCAGCGCTTCTTCATTGCGTTCCAAGTTTGTTAGTTTTTTCTCAAGATTTTCTTCTTTTTGAACAAGTCGATTTTCAATTTTCTGAAGCTCGGCTCGGCGTTCGCGATTATCTTTTTCAAGAGATTCTTTTAATTTCAGAGATTCTTCCTTGGCCTCAAAGAGAATTTCCTTTTTTAAAGTTTCGCCTTCTTTAACAGCATCATTCACAATTGTTGTCGCGGTTAATTCAGCATTCTTAAGCTTGCCTTCGGCAATATTTTTACGCACAAAATAACCAATCACAAAAGCTGCGATAATACCAATGAATAAAATAATTATTATTATGTTGTTTATAATTTTCACCTCCCTATAAACGATTTGCTATATTCTTAATCTACTCATCATAACCTATATTTTATACTCTTTTGAAAATAGTGTCAAGAAACAACGGTCTCACACAAGAGGTTATTTTTAACAAATCAAAAAAAGAACCGCAAAAAGGTTCTTTTTTGAATCGTTTTCCTGATTAATCCATTCTTTTATACGAGATCGTCATCATCGATCACATTTTCTTCAATGTCTTCAGGTTCAGCAACAATCTTGCTTGCGGCATTTTTTTCACGTATTTCTTTTTCGATCGCCTCGGCAACCTCGGGATTGGCGATCAGAAACTCTTTTGAGTTGTCGCGACCCTGCCCCAGTCGCTGCTCATTGTAAGAAAACCAGGATCCCGATTTATCGACTATCCCGAAATCGACACCAACGTCGAGGAGATCACCTTCTCTTGATATCCCTTTACCATACATGATATCAAATTCAGCCTGTTTAAACGGCGGCGCAATTTTGTTTTTGACAATTTTAGCCCGGGTCCGGTTTCCGATAATTTCAGTCCCCTTTTTCAAGGATTCAATCCGGCGCACATCGATTCGTACCGATGCATAAAATTTAAGTGCTTTTCCACCAGTGGTTGTTTCTGGATTTCCAAACATTACCCCAATTTTTTCTCGCAACTGATTGATGAAGATCGTTGTCGTGTTCGATTTTTTAATCACACCAGTCAGTTTTCGCAGGGCCTGTGACATCAGTCGAGCCTGAAGTCCCATATGGGAATCGCCCATCTCGCCATCAATTTCAGCTCGCGGAACCAAAGCCGCTACCGAGTCAATGACAACCACATCAATAGCATTACTTCTTACCAACGCTTCAACAATTTCCATGGCCTGCTCACCGGTATCAGGCTGGGCAACCAGTAAATTATCAATATCAACCCCTAAAGCTTTGGCATAGGTGGGATCTAACGCATGTTCAGCATCAACGAAGGCGGCGTTTCCGCCAGCTTTTTGTGCTTCGGCAATGATATGCAAGGCAATCGTCGTTTTACCGGAAGATTCAGGCCCATAGATTTCGACAACACGCCCCCGGGGAACGCCGCCGACACCCAGTGCCATATCCAAACCGATGGATGAGGTCGAAATCACTTCTACATTCAATCTGGCCGCATCATCACCGAGACGCATGACGGCACCCTTGCCGAAGCTTCTCTCAATGTTTTTCAGCGCCGCATCTAAGGCTTTTTGTTTATCTGTTAATTCTTCATTATTTATTTTCGTTTTATCAGCCATTTGCAACCATCCTATCTTTATTAGAACATTCGTTCTTGATTTGTTTTATTATATCTATTTTATCAGTTTTTGTCAACTATCGTTTTTCTAATCAGATGAAAGACTTTGTTAGCTGTTTTTTGTTGAACTATTTTTCGATCACCGTTAAAATGATAGTGATAGATGTTGGTTATCCCATCGAAACACACCCCGATATAAACAAGACCCACTGGTTTTTCTTCCATTCCACCATCCGGACCAGCAATACCTGTTACGGAAATACTGAGCATCGCTTTAGAAACTCTTTGTAGATTTTCACACATTTCGGTGGCCGTTTCGAAACTGACGGCCCCATATTTTTCGAGGGTTTCTTTTTTTACCCCCAACAGATTAATTTTTGCTTCATTGGAATAGGTCACCAGTCCGGTTCCAAATACCCTCGAAATGCCCGGGTATTCGGTGAGTTGGGAAGCAATCAAGCCTCCCGTACAAGACTCGGCCGTTGCCAGACTGATATTTTTTTCCAATAATAATTTACATACCGTTTCTTGAAGAGATTCTTTTGAAAAGGTAAAGATATGCTCTTCAAAACGCGATAGCATAATGGCCTCATAATGATCAAGCAATGCGTTAATTTCGTTCTCGTCATTACCATTTGCAGTAATTCGAATCAGTACTTCGCCCATTTTTGCATAAGTTGCAATGGTCGGATTGACCTGGGTGTCGATTAGATCAAGCAGGCGGTCTTCTGCTACTGATTCACCAATGTCCGATAGATTATAATAACGGGAGATCACTAACTGGTTATCGTCCTGTTTTAAAATCGGCACCACCGATTCTTCAAAAACCCGGGTCATTTCTCGCGGTGGCCCCGGGAGCATGATGATCATTCGCCCCTGTTCTTTTAACAGAATCCCTGGCGCAGTGCCGCAGGGATTAAATAAGATCTCGGCATTTTCCGGTACCAGCGTCTGCTTAAGATTATTGGGCGTCATGGTAAATTCACGGTTGGCAAAATATTCCATCAAATCTTCTTTTGTCTTTTCGTCCTGGATCAACTTTCTTTTGAAAATATCCGCAACGACTTCCTTAGTTAAATCATCCTGGGTCGGTCCCAACCCACCGGTAGTAATGATCAAATCACTGCGATTAAAAGCAATTCTGATCGCTTCTTCCAAACGTTTCGGATTATCACCGACGGTCGTATGAAAATACACCCGAATGCCCAGGAGGGACAATTCCCGCGATAAAAATTGGACATTTGTGTTAAGGGTATCGCCGACTAAAAGCTCAGTCCCGACTGAAATTAATTCACATTTCATTATTTGTTTCCTTTCAAAGTTATAAACGGTTTTAATACATAATCACAATTATTGGAGATTTCCGCCATTACATTGAACGGAATACTTTTTTGTTCAGGATAATATAATCGATTCCGGAATATAGGGTAAGAATGGTCGCAATGAACATCATAATGGTAGCTGCCGGAATATTGATCAGTGAAAATGGCCAATTGTTAAAAAGAATCAGGATGATGGCAATCATTTGCGAAATCGTTTTTGCTTTCCCCCATTTGCTGGCTGCGATAATAATACCATCGGCCGCCGCCAATGAACGTAAGCCAGTGATGGCAAATTCTCTGGCAATAATAATAATGACCATCCAGGCTGGCACGGATCCCAACTGGACAAAACAGATCAGTGCCGAGCAGACCAGTAATTTATCCGCTAGTGGATCCATAAATTTGCCAAAATCGGTAACCAGATTTCGGCTTCGGGCCAGATAGCCATCCAAACTGTCGGTTAACGCCGCAATGATAAATAAGGCTGCTGCAATCGGCTGATGGTATTGAAAATCGATCAGTAATGCAGCGATGAAAAAAGGAATCATAACCATTCTGACAACAGTAATCTTATTTGGCAAATTCATTTTCGATGTCTCCTATCATATCATATTCTAAAGCGTTGACTATCTTAACGGTGTAAAATTTTCCAATTTTTAAAGACTTACCCTTGCTGTCAACAAAAACCGTTCCATCTATTTCCGGTGCATCGCCATAAAAACGCCCAAAGTAATCCTCATCTTCAACACCTTCAATGAGTACCTTCAGGGTTTTACCGATAAACCGTTGTTTATTGGCCTGTGAAATAGTTTGCTGAGCAGTCATAATTTCGTGATAACGCTTTTCTTTTTCATCTTCCGAGATTTGATTTTCGAAATCTGCGGCCGGCGTATTTTCTTCCTGTGAATATTTAAATACCCCCAAATGATCAAAAGACAACACGTTCATTTTTTTAATTAGTTCATCATGCTGCTCAGCTGTCTCTCCCGGAAAGCCGGTAATCAGAGATGTTCTCAAGACTGCATCTGGAAGTATCTGACGCATCTTGCTAAGCAGTTCACTGATTTGTTCAAATGACAATTTTCGGCCCATCCGTTTTAAAACAGCATCATTCAGATGCTGAAGCGGAATGTCAAAGTATTGGCAGATCGACGGATATTTTTTGACCACAGCAAGCAATTTATCGGTAATCCCTTCGGGATAGAGATACATCATCCGAATCCAAGTAAAATCAAACGCTGCAACAATTTTTTCCAGTAGCTCTGGCAAGTCTATCACTTCACTAAGATCGTTACCATAGGGAGCGATATCCTGTCCAATCAGAATGATCTCCTTGATCCCTTTGTCCTGAAGCTGTTTTAATTCATTAAAAATCTCCTGGCTGCGGCGGCTGCGATATTTACCCCTGATTTTAGGGATTATACAATAGGTACAGCCGTGGTCGCAGCCCTCACTGATGCGCACAAAAGTCGAAACCGTGCCTTCCCGGATATACCGCCGCCCTTCACTAATTTCTTTATCAATATCACCCAGAAACTGCTTTTGAATTCCGTTTGCATCATTAATCTGAAGCGCCCGGTGATCAGAATCAGATTGATTTTCCAGATAACTGATTAATTCCAGAATATTGTCAAAATGTCCAACCCCCAAAAATCCATCGATTTCGGGGATTTCTGCGGTCAATTCCTCATGATAACGCTCGGCCATACAACCGGCAACAATCAGCAATTGACATAAACCGGATTTTTTATAGTCGACGTATTCCAGGATGTAATCAATCGATTGCTCTTTTGCTGATTGGATAAAACAACAGGTATTGACAATAATAATATCTGCCGCTTTGGGATCATCGATAATATCACAATTTTTTTCTTCAATTAAACCCAGCATCATTTCTGAGTCAATGGTATTTTTATCACATCCCAAAGTCGTCATGTGAATAGTCTTCATATTTACCTACTCTCTCTTTTTAAATTCATCTTCTGTAATCAAAATTTGCCGGGGCTTGCTGCCGTTGGGACCGGAAATGATGCCCCGATTTTCAAGATCATCAATAATTCTACCGGCGCGGGCGTAACCAACCTGTAATTTTCGCTGGAGCATCGAAGTTGACAGCTGGTTGTATTCAAAGGCAATGTTGAGAGCATCTTCGAGCAAAACGTCCCCTTCCCGATTTTGCGGTTTTTCCTCGGGTTCCTGGGAAATAGCTTCTTCGATCGACGCATCATAGTGTTGTCCTTTTTTAGGTTTGACCGCGTCAATTACGGCATTAATCTCAGTATCGGATACATAGGTACATTGTACCCGGGTTGGTTTCGATTGTCCAACCGGATAATAAAGCATATCCCCTTTGCCAAGTAGTTTTTCAGCCCCACCGGTATCTAAAATTGTCCGGGAATCGGTGTTTGACGCCACCGAAAAGGCAATCCGCGATGGAATATTGGCTTTGATCAAACCGGTAATAACATCCACCGATGGTCGTTGCGTTGCGATAATCAGGTGAATACCACAGGCTCTTGCCAGTTGGGCAATCCGGCAAATGGCATTTTCACATTCTTTAGGTGAGGTAATCATCAGATCGGCCAACTCATCGATAACGATAACAATCCGGGGCAGCTTCTTTTCCCCCGATTTGGTCATCTGTTCATTATAGCCTTCGATATCCCGAACGCTGGCCTCCTTGAAGAGGATATAACGATCGGTCATTTCTTTTAATCCCCAGTTGAGCGCATAGGAAGCCTTTTTAGGATCGGTTACGACTGGAATCAACAGATGGGGAATAGCGTTATATTGACTCAATTCAACCATTTTAGGATCAATCATAATAAACCGCAATTCTTCCGGAGATGATTTAAAGATAAGACTGACAATGATACTGTTAATACAAACACTTTTACCAGAGCCAGTCGATCCGGCAATCAGCACGTGAGGCATTTTACCGATATCGCCAATGACATTTTCACCAGAAAGGGTTTTACCCAGTGCGAAGGTCAACGGACTCTTGCTGTTAACAAATGACGGGGTTTCGATAATTTCCCGCAAACCGACAATTTCAGAAATATCATTTGGTACTTCAATCCCGACTGCTGCTTTTCCGGGAATCGGCGCTTCAATGCGGATATCTGAGGTAGCCAGACTAAGGGCTAAATCATTTGACAGATTAACAAATTTATTGACCTTAACCCCCGGATCAAGCTGTAATTCAAACCGGGTAATACTGGGGCCAACATTCACCTCGACTATTTTAGCTTTTACCCCAAAATTCTTCAAAGTCTCTTCGATGATCTTCGCTTTTTTGATCACATCATCTTTTTTTGATTTCTTTTTAGCTACCGGCGGGTTTAAAAGCTCTAAGGAAGGAAAAATATATTCTTCAACTTCATTTTCAAAACTGAGCTCTGCCAAGTCTAAAATTTTTGTTTCATCATCAGTCTTTTTTTCCTTGTCTGAATCTTTCCTGGCGGATCCGAAATCCTCGAAATTAGGCGGTTTTAAGAAATTTTCATGGATTATCATCGGCGCTTCTTTTTCATCTGCTTCATCGGCAGCTTCTTCAATAAAGCCAAAAGGATCCTGTTTGGTTTTCTTTTTTGCTGCGGGAATAAATCCCGTTACTGGTTCAAACAAAGGTTTGTCGGCCACTTCATTCTTCTGATTTAACTCATTGATCTGATAGGGTTCAAACAGCAGACTATTGTCATCATAATCACCGACCATGGGAATCAGGGTCGTCTCCGATGTCCGTTCCTTAGTCGCTTTAACCTCTTTTTTAATCCGTTGCTTATCACGGATCACATCAATTCGATCTTTAAGAAAATCTTTCAGGGGTGGTGAATTTTCACTTTTATCCTTAATCTGATCCAAATATTTTTTAAGCCGGTTTCTGAAAATAAAAATTAATATCATCACTGAACTGATCACAATCAGCAATATTGTACCTTTCACGGCAAACAGCTTAATAAACAGGACCGCCAAAAGAATACCGATAATACCACCATACTGTCCATATTGGGCTAAGCTGAACAACTCTGTTATACGATAGTCCATCAGATTGGGTGCATAAACAGTAACGCTAATCATCATATTCACAAACAACAAAAAGACTAACCCAAATGTCGTCGCCCAATCATCAATTTTATTTAAACACAGCACGACCCCAAGGGCAAAAATGAAAAGTGACATAAAAATAGTGAGTGCCCCAAAACAATAACTAAATGCCTGACTGACTAAGTCCCCAACCATTCCGGCATTAAAGTCGATATAGGCATAAATAGAAAAGATGCCCAAAATAATTAAGAAGACCCCCATTGCCATATTACTCACAGCAAATCGCCTCGTCGTTTTGGGAGCTGGTTTCTTTTTAGCTTTACCTTTATTTGATTTAGTTTGATTTGATTTTTTTGCGGTGTTTTTAGTTGTTGCCATTATGCTCCTCGAATTTATATTACACGAATTTATATTAAACGATTATATAAGTTGAATTAAACAGTCTCACGTATGGGCAATCCGGATCTACCCGCACACTGCACATTTGCTAGTTGCATTTGTCGCGATTTAAATTTAACTGATATAATAAAGGATATGATAAAAGGTGCAGGTATACCTGCACCTTAAGATTGTGTTATAAAGATAAGATTGGAAAGCGGTGCAGCAATCAATGATAATTCATGACTTTAGCTTACTTTTAATGTTATCCGCAGCGTTTTATTTTCCGGAATGGCCAAAGCCGCCGTCGCCACGTTCGCTGGCTGCCAATTCTTCCGCACTGAACACTTCAACGAAATCGGCCTTAACATACTCAGCGAAAACCATTTGGGCAATCCGTTCGCCTGGTTCCAATTGATAAGGTTTATCCAACAAGTTTATCAGAATTATCTTAATTTCGCCTCGATAATCGGCATCAATGGTACCAATCCCGTTGACCAGCGACAAACCATGTTTAAGCGCCAATCCGCTTCTGGCTCGAATTTGGGCTTCTACACCAATGGGCATTTCTAAAAAAATACCCGTTGGGATTTGATATACCTGATGGGGCATGATCATCATTTTCGAATCAAGATTCGCTCTTAAATCGACGCCAGCCGAACCAACAGTTTGATATTCTGGCAACGGATACTGAGACTGGTTGAGTATTTTAATCGAATAATGTTTAATCATTATTATTCTTTAGGCAGCATCGCTTTTCGGGATAAATTGATGCGACCCTGACCGTCGATTTCCATAACCTTAACGGTCACTTCATCACCGATTTTAACCACGTCTTCAACCGCATTGACCCGTTCATTGGCTAATTTAGAAATATGTACTAAACCATCTTTACCCCCTGGCAGAGATACAAAGGCACCGAAATTCATGATCCGGACAACCTTACCGGTTAACACTTCGCCAACTTCAACTTCTCTGACAATGTTTTCAATAATTTCCTTGGCCCGATTGCCAGATTCAGTATCGACTGACGCAATGAAGATCCGTCCATCATCTTCGATATCAATCTTAACACCGGTATCATCAATAATCTTATTAATAACCTTACCGCCAGAACCGATAACGTCACGGATTTTTTCGGGTTTGATTTGGAAAATAATGATCCGTGGCGCATAAGGTGATAAATCTTTTCGGGACTCGGCAATTTCTTCATTCATGATACCAAGAATATGCAGTCGGCCAATTCTGGCTTGTTCCAAAGCCTCGGTTAAAATCTGTTTGTTGATGCCGTCGATTTTAATATCCATCTGGATCGCAGTGATACCATCAGCTGTTCCGGCCACCTTGAAATCCATATCGCCGAGGAAATCTTCCATTCCTTGAATGTCAGATAAAATCGCTAATTTGTCATCTTCTTTAATCAGACCCATGGCTATACCAGCAACGGGCGCCTTTAATGGTACCCCAGCAGCCATTAATGAAAGCGAACTGCCACAAACACTGGCCTGGGAGGTTGAACCATTTGAACTTAATACCTCAGAAACGACCCGAATTGCATATGGGAATTCATCTTCAGATGGCAGAACTGGAATCAGAGCCCGTTCGGCCAAGGCACCATGTCCGATTTCACGACGGCCGGGACCACGAGATGGTCGCGCTTCTCCGACACTGTATGATGGGAAATTGTAATGGTGGATATAGCGTTTAGAGTCTTCATTTGATAAGCCATCGAGTTTTTGCACATCACCAAGAACACCCAGCGTTACAACTGACAATACCTGCGTTTCGCCACGGGTAAATAATCCTGAGCCATGGGGTCTTTCCAAAAAATCAATTTTAGCGGTAATCGGTCGGATTTCCTCCATTTTTCGATTGTCTGGACGAATACGATCTTCTAAAATCATGCGACGAATTTCTTTTTTAACAAGCGAACTGATCACATCATCAATTTCTATTTTCTGATTAGGATAAATTTCTAAGAAATGTTCTTTTACAAGGTCTTTTATTTTGTCAATGTTGTCAAGTCGCTCCATCTTATCTGGCGTTTTAACAGCATCGCTTAATTGATCTCCCAGGAACGCAATGATCTCAGCCTTGATTTCTTCTGATGGGGCGAAAATTGGATAATCAGCTTTAGCTTTGCCAACAGCTGCCATAATCTCTTCCTGGAAGGCAACGATTTTCTTTATTTCTTCATGTGCCAATAAAATTGCTTCCAGCATTGCAGCTTCAGAAATTTCATTAGAAGATGATTCAACCATCATAATGGCATCTTTGGTTCCTGATACAACCAGGTTAAGATCACTAAGACCACGTTGTTCTTCATTGGGGTTGACAATAAATTCTCCCTCAACCAAACCGATAGCTACCGAACCAATCGGTCCATTAAATGGCAAATCAGAAATACATAAAACGATTGATGCGCCAATCATAGCCGCTATTTCAGGGGCATTATCCTGATCCACGGACATAACCGTAGCAATAACCTGAACTTCATTTCTAAAGCCTTTAGGAAAGAGCGGTCTGATCGGGCGATCCATCAATCGGCAATTTAAAATCGCTCGTTCGGTTGGCCGACCTTCACGCTTTATAAAACCGCCCGGAAATTTCCCGACAGAATATTGTTTTTCTTCATAGTCACAGCTTAATGGGAAAAAGTCCATCCCTTCTTTGGGTTTTTTGGCAGCCGAAACAACTGCTAAAACTTCTGTTTTTCCGTATCTAATCATGGCCGCACCTTTTGCAAGCAGAGCCACCTCGCCAATCTCGACGCGGAGTGATCGTCCGGCAATTTCAGTTTCAAAAATATTCATACTTTTCTCGCTTTCTATTATAATCACCAGAAACGACGCTTTTTTGCACCGTCTAGTTTAAAGGTCGCAATCATAAGGGTAAGCGTACTCACTATTTTAGATTGATAACCTTCAGGTAAAAAAAAAGGGCGGAATACTCCGCCCCAAATTATTTTCTTAAGCCTAATCTTTGGATTAGTTCACGATATCGGTTGATATCTTTGTTTTTCAGATAAGTTAATAATCGTCGTCGCTGTCCTACCAGTTTCAGCAGACCGCGTCGTGAGTGATGATCTTTTTTATGGATTTGAAGATGTCCGTTGAGATCATTAATTCGTGCTGTTAATAATGCAATTTGAACTTCCGGTGAACCAGTGTCACCTTCGTGTGTTTTGTAGTCTTCGACAACCTGTGCTTTTAATTCTTTACTAATCATTTAAATTCTCCTTATTTTTTAATTTAGCCACAGACCGAGTATTTTGTTGGAGTTTCAAAAAACTAAGTGAATGGTAATAACTTAATGAGTATATCATAAATATTTTTCGTTGTAAATGTGTTATTCAATAAATTCTTTTCTAATACAGTCGATATCCATTTTAATCTGCGCAATCAAATCGTCAATGGAATCAAATTTTTTTTCATCTCTAATCTTTTTCTTGAACTCAATGGTAATCTCCTGATTATAAATATCTTCATCAAAATCATAGATATAGGTTTCAATGCTAAATGGATGTTTTTCGAAGGTCGGGTTAAATCCTAAATTGGTCAGTCCATATAAACATTTCCCTTGATAATGAACATGGGTATAATAAACGCCAGTATTTGGCAAAATTATTTTCTTATCTAATTTTATATTTGCGGTTGGAATCCCAAATTGGTGACCCAGCCCCTTACCTTGAACAACCACCCCGCTCAACGAATAATTTCGACCTAAAAATGTTTTTACCTCATCCACCTGACCGCAGCCGATCAGTTCGCGGATAAAACTTGAACTTACTGAGTGAACATTAATGATAAACGGTGGCAGAATTTCAACTTCAAATCCATATTTTTTCCCCAGTTCTTTTAACGTATCGGTTGTTCCGATCCCCTTATAACCAAAATTATAGTTGAAACCAACAACAACAACTTTGACATTATATTTTTTCAATAGGTAGTCGGTGATAAATTTCTCCGGGGTTAACTTCATCAACTTCTCGGTGAAGGGATTCATAAACACAAAATCAACACCAACATCCTGAATCATCGCTTCTTTTTCCGCATTCGATGTGATCAGCCAAGGTGTATAATTAGGAAAAATTAATTCCAGCGGGTGTTCTTTAAAAGTCATAACCCCAGTTTTACAGTCTAATCGCTGGCCAATTTTTTTTGTTTCTTCGAGCAATGCCCGATGTCCCAAATGTACCCCATCAAAAAAGCCCAGGGCTAAAACAATTTCTTCTCCGTGATAAGTTTTTGTCGTCATTGTTTACCTCACAGTAGTTTTGTCGGTTTAATGTAGTTTCCTTCTTCGTTCATATGGTATCTGCCCATGCCAATAAGCTGATCGCCATCATATAAACGCAAGATTTCGCCCGGGTAAAAATCATTCAGCGACTCCTGAATATTCCATTGAAAAAGCTTATTTCCATTAAGTAAGAACTTGCGACCCTGCTCGGTTGCCCGCACACATTGATAACGGTCTAGCGAATACGCCAACGGGTAGAAAAGCGCTTCGCTCTGATCCTGGTTGATTATTTCTTCGATCTCGTTCAGAGTTAACGCATCAATGATGCCAAAGCTCCCAACTCGATGCCGGATCAGGTTCCCCATGCATCCCAATGTCCCCAGGGCGCTCCCAATATCACGACACAGCGAACGAATATAGGTTCCTTTCGAACAGGTTACCATAATTTTAGCTTTTTGAGAATCTGCGCAAAATTCCAACAGACTGATCCCGGCAATGTGAACGTCCCGTTCCGGAATTTCGACCGTTTCACCGTTTCTGGCATAGTGATAGAGTTTTTTTCCATTCACCCGGATGGCTGAGTAGATCGGCGGTCTCTGGCGGATATCGCCGATAAACTCAGTCAGGATACGTTCAAAAGCATCCCGGTTGATCCGCTGTTGATTTTCATTGATAACTGTTCCTGATAAATCGTCGGTATCGGTTTCGATCCCGAGAATAACTTCTGCCTCATAAATCTTTTCGTGATCGGTGATGTATTCAACCATTTTCGTCGCCTGACCAACACATAAAACAAGAACGCCCTGAGCATCTGGATCCAGCGTTCCGGTATGACCAATTTTTTTTGTTTTGAGAATCTTCCGGGCCTTAAAGACGACATCATGAGATGTCATGCCCTTCTCTTTGTAGACGTTAAGATAGCCATTGAACTGCTTAACTTTCTCCATCTTGATTTTCATAAACGTCCATCAGATCACGCTTCAGTTGATTAATGTCACCACTGAAATTAAAGCCTGCTGCCCGTTCATGTCCTCCACCGCCGTATTTTAAAGCAATTTCGTGAATATCATAGGGGTATTTAGCGCGCAACGAAACCCGATACTCACCGGGATCGATTTCTTTTAAAAGTGCTGTTATTGAGACCCCAATCGTATTCTGACCCAAATTGGCAACATCGTCAGTAATGTTAATGGTACCGCCAAATTTAATGATCGCATCATGATCCAAGATCATCATCGCAATGGGCATGCTGTCCAAAATTTCCAGCGAATGGATAGCAGCTCCCGTCATTTTCATCTGATCGATATTTTTTTGGGTATGAAGTCTTTTGGAAAGATGGGCGTAATTGGTTTTGATGGCATACAATTCACTGGCGATTGCATGGGTATCAACCGTTACATTGGAAAATTGAAAACTGCCGGTATCAGTGCTAATCCCGGTAAAAATGGCATCCGCCATTTCTTCGTCTAATTCCACATGCAGTCCCCGGAGAATCCGAAAGACGATTTCGGCAGTCGCGCCAGTAATTTCCACAAAGTTAAGATCACCATAATGCGCATTGCTTTTATGGTGATCGATAACCAGTTTTGTTTTGGCCACAGGCATTTCGACTGGTGCAAAGGCAAAACTACTACTGGAGCAGTCTAAAATTACAATAACGTCGTAGCTATCCTGTAGCGATTGGTTAAAACACTGAATTTCATCAAAGAAAACCAGTTTGTCCTCAAGCGGCAGGTCGATATAATAATCAACGGTTTTATTCAGTTGCTTCAAACCCTTTCCCAAAGCTACTGCCGAACCAATTGCATCGCCATCCGGTTTTTGATGAAGCAGAATCAAAAACCGTTGATTGTTATTTAAGCAATTTAATATTTCATCAGGAATCTTCTTCATTCTGATCCTTCAATTCTTTATCATTTTTTAAACTTTTTAAAATTGATTCAATGTGCATACCATATTCAATCGAGTTATCAATTTCAAAGCTCAGAGCTGGAACTGAATGAACGGTGATTACATGACCCAGACTTGATCTTAAAAAGCTTTTGGCATTATTTAATAATTCAAGCACAGCCTTTTTCTGATTGTCATCACCAAAAATACTGACATAGACGACGGCCGTCTTTAAGTCAGGAGCCGCTTTGACTCTGGTAATACTAACATTGCTGTCTTTAATCCGACTGTCTTTCATTTTGTGAATAATGATTAGACTTAATTCTCTTTGAATTAAGCCATTAATTTTTTCATTTCGATGAGATGCCATTTTGTTTTATCTCCTTCATGGGAAAGATAGGCTTTCGCTTATCTTTCGATTTTTTCCATGGTAAATGCTTCAATGTTATCGCCAACTTTTAAGTCGTTGTATTTTTCGATCCCAATTCCACATTCGTAGCCGGTGTTTACTTCTTTTACGTCATCTTTGAAACGGCGTAAAGAGGCAATTTTTCCTTCCAGGATAACAATGCCATCGCGAATAATTCGGACATCATCATTCCGGTTGATTTTTCCTTCGGTGATATAACAGCCAGCGATGGTACCGATGCTTGGGATTTTAAAGACTTCTCGGATTTCCGCATTACCCATGACTTTTTCCCGGAATTCAGGTGCCAGCATACCTTCCATGGCCTTTTTGATATCTTCAACCGCATCATAAATAACTCGATAGAGGCGAATATCCACTTCTTCTGTTTCGGCCAGCTTAACCGCATTTTTGTCCGGTCTGACATTAAAACCAATCACAATGGCATTTGAAGTAGATGCCAATAAGACATCCGTTTCATTGATAGCGCCAACTGCACCATGGATAATATTAATCCGCACTGCTTCATTATCGAGTTTTTCCAGGGATTGTTTAATCGCTTCAATCGACCCCTGAACATCGGCTTTAATGATAATATTAACATCCTGAATGTTGCCATCCTGAATCTGACTAAACAAATCATCAAGGGAAATATTGGAACGACGCTGCCGCTCGCCTTTTTGCATTTCTTTTCGTTTTTCAGCCAATTGACGGGCTTCTTTTTCATTCTCAAGCACGATGAAGTCATCCCCAGCTGCCGGAATATCCGATAGTCCAGAAATTTCCACTGGTGTCGATGGACCAGCCTTCTTCAATCGCTTGCCCTTATCATCAATCATGGTTCGGATTTTACCGTAGGTCGTTCCAGAAATAATTGAATCTCCAACATGCAAGGTTCCTTGTTGAACCAGTAAGGTCGCAACAGATCCTTTGCCGCGTTTTATCTGAGATTCAATGACACTCCCACGGGCCTCACGACCAGGATCAGCAGTCAATTCTTCCATTTCAGACATCATGATGATCATTTCCAGCAGCGACTCGATCCCTTCCCCGGTTTTCGCTGAGACATTAACGGCAATCGTTTCGCCGCCCCATTCTTCAACAACCAGGTTATATTTAGTCAACTCTTGTTTAACCCGTTCTGGATCGGCTCCTGGTTTATCAATTTTATTGATGGCAACTAAAATAGGAACCCCAGCCGCTTTGGCATGATTGATCGCTTCGATCGTTTGTGGCATAACACCGTCATCTGCTGCTACAACCAGGACGGCAATATCAGTAATCTGAGCACCTCGGGAACGCATCGCCGTAAAAGCCTCATGCCCCGGTGTATCGATCACGGTAATCGCATGATTCTTAATATTGACAGTATAGGCACCAATATGCTGAGTGATACCGCCAGCTTCCCCAGCGATAACATTTGCTTTACGAATACGATCAAGAAGCGAGGTTTTACCATGATCAACATGTCCCATAACCGTGACAACCGGAGGTCTCGGGATTTCGTTTTCACTTTCTTCTTCATCATATTCTTCCAAAATTTTTGAAACAACATCTTCAATTTTAATCGCTTCAACTTCAAAACCTAACTCAGCGGCAACGATGGCAGCCGTTTCAAAATCGATCTCCTGATTAATACTCACCATGGTACCTGAAAGCATCAGGGTTTTTATAACTTCGGTGGCGCTTATTTCCAGAATATCGGCCAATTCACCGACTGTTAGAAACTCTGGAATTTCAAAGATCTGATTTAACTGAACTGATTTCTTTTTCTCATCTTTAATTCGTTTATAAACACTTCGAGCGGTCTTTTCTTTTTTACTGTGATCTCTGACCTTTGGTTGTTGACCCTGGTTACTGGAAACCGGTCGTTTTTTATCATCTGCTTTTTTCGGCACATTGCCCCCTGTTTTTTGTTGATTTTTTTGTGGTGGTTTGGCTGGTTTTTTCGTATCTGAATTCACTTTTTTATCTACTTGAGCAGAACCTGCTGTTACGTTATCCTTAACGGGTTCTTTTCTCTTCTCAGCTCCCTGCTCTGCTTGATATTTAGCCTTATCGAATTTTTCTTCAAACTCCGAAGTTTGCTGATCAGTCAAAGCACTCATATGGTTTTTTACAGGAATATTGTGTTTATTTAAAATAGCTACGAATTCTTTACTGGGAATATTATATTTTTTTGCTAAATCGTATACTCTTAATTTTGACATATTATTCCTCCCTTCAAATTTTATTATTTCATTTGTTTCTTCTCTGACAGTTGCTGACGAACAATCTCGACAACACCACTTTCTATTTTTCTTTTAAATGCCCGTTCCAGATAATTTTTATTCAGGAATTGATCCACGCAGGCTTCAGACTTGCATATATAGGCACCACGCCCATTTGCTTTTCCGGTGGGATCAAAAAAAATTTCTCCAGATTTATCTGATACAATCCTAAATAAGTCTCGTTTATCAAATTTCGAATGGCATATAACGCAGGTTCTCTGTGGAATTTTTTTCATTTTACCTCCCTGACATTTTTTCATCATAATATTATAGCATAAAAAGCTATATTATTGATTAAACCTTTAATTTTCAAAATCCGCTGTCTCTTCACATAGCGAATCTTCTTCAGCTATTGATTCATCGAAAGTATCCAACGCTTCAGCTGATTCCAGTTCTTCTTTTAACTCCAATAAAATATCATCTGACAATCCATTCGTCTTTTCATCACTAATTTTATGTTGATTCACATAATCGATTTTACTTTTGATATCAATTTTCCAACCGGTTAGTTTTGCTGCCAATCGCACATTTTGGCCTTCTTTACCAATTGCCAAAGATAATTGGTAATCATCAACAATTGCAACGGCTGTTTTATCATCCTTATTAGCGATAATTTCAACCACTTTTGCTGGACTTAAAGCATTAGACAAGTATTCTTCAATAGTCTCACTCCATTTAATCACATCGATTTTTTCACCTTGCAACTCGTTGATGATATTCTGAACCCGAACACCCTTTTGTCCAACACAGGCACCAACCGGATCAATGCTTGGATCATTGGCTTTGACTGCTACCTTTGTCCGAGAACCGGCTTCTCTGGAAATCGAGATGATATCAACAATCCCATCAAAAATCTCAGGCACCTCTGATTCGAATAAGCGTTTTACCAAACCAGGATGGGTTCGGGATACATTAACCTGGGGACCTTTAGTCGTTTTCTTAACCATCAGTAGATAAACTTTTAAGCGCTGATTCACAGCATAGGTCTCACCGGTTGTCTGTTCCGAAGGCAACATCACCGCTTCAAGTTTACCCACTTCAACATAGACAACACCTTTTTCGATTCGTTTGATAATACCGGTTAATACTTCATCCTGACGTTTAAGGTAATCGTCATAGATGATATTACGTTCAGCTTCTTTGATCCGCTGAATGATCAATTGTTTGGCGTTTTGCGCGGCAATTCGGCCAAAATCTCTTGGTCTGACTTCTTTTCTGAAAAAATCACCAACAACATAATTGCTGTCAACTTCGCGGGCTTTTTCGAGGGAAATCTGACTGTGATCATTTTCGGGAACTTCAACAATTTCTTTTAGTGCAAAGACCTGAATATCACCATTCTCCCGGTCGATATTAATCTCAACATTGTGGGCATTGCCATAATTCTTTTTATATGCGGTTGTAATAGCTGCCTCAATTGCTTGAATTAACTCTTCTTTATCAATTGATTTCTCTTCTTGAATTACATCCAGAGCGCGTATAAACTCCTGATTCATATTAGTTTTCTCCGCCTTCCGTATTATTCAGCTGATGGAAGAGGTTTGAAATTCAACTCATCCAACCGATTTGCTTTTGCAATTTTACTATTTTCCAGAGTCAGCATTTCACCGGTTTCCAACTCAAGGGTTAATTCTTCGGTGCGATATGATTTTAATACCCCTTCGATATCTTTCTTCCCATCCAATGGTGCAAAAAGATGAACCGCAATCTTCTGATCAAGGTTTGACAGAAAATGCTTTTCTTTTTTTAAGGGTCGATCCATACCTGGTGAAGATACTTCCAGAAAATAACTTTGTTCGATGGGATCCTTCTCGTCAAGCAGTTCACTGATCTGTCGACTGACTGTTTCACAATCATCCAATGAAATCCCGTTTTCCGAATCGATAAAGAGGGTCAGGCACCAATCCTTGCCCTGTTTTTCAAAGGTCAGATCGGTTAATTCATAGCCAAGCGATTCCACCACTGGCGCAGTTAATTCTTCTAAAAAGAATTCTTTCGATACTTTTTTCATACTTTTTCCTTTTTAATTCGTTTTTTATCTCGACTTTAATCTTATCTTTAATTTATATTTAATAAGAGACGGTTTTTCCGTAGCAGCCATCTATATCGATACCTACTCGGAAAATAGTTAAGAGTGGGTCTCCCCACTCTTAATGACATACTATATAATTGAATAAACAATTAAATAAATCATATCCCGAAAAACAATTAAACTTCTAAAACTTCTGCTTCTTTTTCTTTTAGAATGGTTTCAATGTTTTTAATCTCTTCGTCCGTTACCTTCTGAATTTCTTTTTCACCTTGTTTTAAATCATCCTCGGTGATCAGTCCTTCTTTTTGACCATCTTTCAGTTCCTGAATGGCGTGGCGGCGAATGTTCCGCATGGCGACCTTACATTCTTCACCATATTTTTTAACCAATTTGACCAGTTCTTTGCGTCGTTCCTCAGTCAATTGGGGAATCAGCAAACGAATGACCTTGCCATCGTTGGAGGGATTAAAACCCAGGTCAGATTTTAAAATACCCTTTTCAATGGCCGGGATAGCCGTTGCATCATAAGGCTGCACGACGATCATTCTTGCTTCAGGAGTGCTGATATTTGCCAACTGATTCAGACTTGTCGGTGAGCCATAATAATCAACCGTCACCTTATCGAGAATACGCGGATTTGCTCTTCCTGCCCGCAAGCTGCCAAGACTCTCATTAAGATTTCTCAGTGCTTTATCCATTTTTTCATTTGCTGTTGCTTTAATCTCATTTACCATCTTCTATACCTCCCGAATAATTGTTCCGATTTTTTCGCCCATGATCGCACGTAAAATATTTTTCGGTTCATTTAAACCAAACACTAGAATAGGAATGTGATTATCCATACACAATGATGTTGCCGTTGAATCCATGACTTTCAGGCCTTGATTCAACACATCGATGTACGATAATTCGGAATAACGTATTGCATCTGGATTAACTAGTGGATCTGAATCATATACTGCATCAATACTTTTGGCTAAAAGGATAATTTCAGCATCAATTTCAGCAGCTCGCAGTGCTGCCGTTGTATCGGTTGTGAAAAAGGGATTTCCGGTACCGCAGGCAAAAATGACAACTCTCCTTTTTTCGAGATGGCGAACTGCTTTTCTGCGGATATAGGGCTCTGCAATTTGTTTCATTTCGATTGCTGTTTGGACACGGACAGGGACTTCCATTTCTTCTAGCACATCCTGTAAACCAAGTGCATTGATACAGGTGGCGAGCATTCCCATATAGTCTGCCGTGGATTTATCCATTCCTTCGCCGCTGCGTCCCCGCCAAAAATTACCACCGCCCACAACAATGGCAATTTCAACACCCAACTCAAAAACTTCTTTAATTTGACTACAGATGGATTGTACGGTTGGGGTATCGATGCCGTGACTGGTACCGCCTGCTAAAGCTTCACCGCTTAATTTTATGATGACACGTTTGTATTTCGGTTCCAAAAATATTCCCCCCTTCATTTTCTCTATTATATCGTAACTGGTGTTAATTTACAATCTTATCAACGGTAAAAAAAGAACACGAATGTGTTCTTTTTAAAGATTTATGCGTTTAATTGCTTCGCTACTTCTTCGGCAAAGTTTTCTTCTTTTTTCTCTAATCCTTCACCCATCTGAAATCGGGCGAATCGTCTGATTTTGACATTTTCACCGATGGTCATGATTTGTTCTTTGACCAGATCTTCAATCGTCAGATCAGGATTCTTAACAAATGGTTGTTCCATCAGACAAATTTCTTTATAATATTTACTGACCCGACCTTCGACCATTTTATCAATGATTTTTTCTGGTTTGCCTTCATTTAAAGCTTGCGCTCGAAGAATCTCTTTTTCTTTTTCGAGTTCTTCCATTGGCACTTCTTCTTTGTTTACATATAAAGGATTAGCTGCGGCAATATGCATCGCTACGTCTTTAACAAAGTTTCTAAATCCTTCGTTTTTCGCAACAAAATCTGTTTCGCAGTTGACTTCGACCAGAACACCGATTTTTCCACCCATATGAATATATGATTCAACGATGCCTTCAGCGGCAACGCGACCTGCTTTTTTGTTGGTTGCAGCCAGTCCTTTTTCTCTTAAAAAGACCATTGCATCTTCGATATTTCCATCTGTTTCAACTAAGGCTTTTTTGCAGTCCATCATACCGGCACCACTTTTGGCTCTTAATTCTTTTACTAATTTTGCGTCCAATTTTTTCCTCCTGATCGTAATTATAAATTATTCTGCTTCAATAACTTCAGCAACAACTTCAACAACTTCAATGTCGACAACAACTTCTTCTGCTACGACTGGTGCTGCTGGTACTGCCACTG
Organism: Acetobacterium sp.; assembly: GCA_028692885.1. Lineage (GTDB taxonomy): Bacteria > Bacillota > Clostridia > Eubacteriales > Eubacteriaceae > Acetobacterium. The sequence continues at coordinate 72,029 of JAQUWM010000006.1, forward strand.
GTGCAATTTCTTCTTCGACTTGCTCGCCCTGACGTCCTTCGATAATAGCGTCTGAAATAACCGAAAGGATTAAAGCAACGGCACGAATCGCATCATCATTACCAGGAATGATATAGTCAATTTCATCAGGATCACAGTTCGTATCAACGATTCCAATAATTGGAATCCCCAATTTTTTAGCTTCAGCGATGGCAATTCTTTCTTTTTTAGTATCAATAACAAAAATTGCTCCCGGAACACCCTTCATATCTTTGATGCCACCTAAGAATTTTTGTAATTTTTCGCGTTGACGTTTCAGTTTAATAACTTCTTTTTTAGGCAGAAGCGCAAATGTACCATCTTCTTCCATTTGTTCAAGTTCATTTAAGCGGTCAATTCGTTTGCTGATGGTACCGAAGTTTGTTAAGGTTCCACCTAACCAACGATGATTAACACAATAGCTTCCGCTACGTTTTGCTTCTCTTTCAATGCTTGTTTGAGCTTGTTTTTTTGTCCCGACAAAAAGAATTTCTTCGCCGTTTTCAGCCAGTTCTTTGACGAAATTATAAGCTTTTTCGATTCTTTTCACAGTTTGTTGCAAATCAATGATGTAGATACCATTTCTTTCTGTAAAAATATATGGAGCCATTTTCGGATTCCATCGCCGTGTCTGATGCCCAAAATGCACCCCTGCTTCTAATAGTTGTTTCATTGAAACACATGCCATAATTCATTCCTCCTTGGTTTTTCCTCCATTCTCATCAATCAAGAACATCGACCTGAAAACAGGCACCTGATGCCTCTCAGAGAATGTGTGTAATACATACCTTTATATACTAGCACAGTCATTTCATTTGCACAAGCATTTTTTA
>JAQUWM010000050.1 GCA_028692885.1 Acetobacterium sp.
ATCATGCCGCCGGTGCCCAGACATGAGGCGGAATTGCCGGCGCTTTTCATAATTTGGTGATCGACATGGTAAACGGTTTGGATCAGGCGGGCTTCTTTATTAAGGGTCGGATTATCGTCATAGAGGCCATCGACATCGGAGAGGATGATCAGCAGATCGGCCGCCACCAGATCAGCGGTCATCGCGGAAAGGATGTCATTGTCACCAAAACATTCTTCCTGAATTTCATCGGTGGCGATACAGTCATTTTCATTGACAATCGGGATGATCCCCGCTTTAATCAGGGCGTTAAAAGTATTCATCGCATTGTTGCGCTTGATGGCGTGTTTAAAAACATCTTTGGTCAGCAGAATCTGCCCCACCGTCTGGTGGTATTCATCAAAAAATTTATGATAGACCCGCATCAGCAAGCCCTGTCCGACCGATGCCGCGGCCTGTTTTTCCTTGAGCGTTTTGGGTCGCTCACTCATCTTCATGCGGTTCATTCCGGCACCGATGGCGCCAGATGAGACCAGCACCATTTTTTTACCGCTATTTTCAAGATCAGTCAGAACCCGGGCCAGGATTTCCAGTTTCCGCAGATCCAGGGTGCCATTTTGATGGGTGACTGAGGTTGTTCCCATTTTAACCACAATGGTGGTCGCATTTTTAATTTTTTCTCGCATCGCATTCTCCTCAGGTGTGTATCCTAGTTAATTATTATATCAAACAATGGCCAAACAGCAACCATTTTTTAGCTGCATCCGGTCGTGGTGCCACAGTCTAAGCATAATTTGCAGGTGCCATTGTGCATCATCCGGTCGCTGCCGCAATGACTGCAGATTTCACCGTAGAGCACCTCACCAGCGCCGTCCTTATTATAATCCGGAGCAGCGGTCTCATGGCTACCACCGCTTTTGATCAGCTTCTGATTATTCATCAGCGTGAAATTTTTCGGTTTAACCTGGCAATTGGAAAAATCCCCATGTTCGATATCGATCACCTTGCTGATCAGATCCGAAATTGACGAGGCAAATTTGATATAAGGATGTCGCGACACAAAACCGGAGGGTTCGTATTTCTGACCTCTTAACATCTTGGAAATCTGATCGGGCGGGATATGGTATTGGAGCATATTGGAAATAGACTTCGACAATGATGCCAGCAGCCCTTTGACGACAGTTCCCTCTTTGTCGGTCGACACAAAGATTTCAGCGATGCCGCCATCTTCATAAAAACCGATCGTGATATAGAGTTCGATATCGCCGATTTTGGCCGCATGGGTTCGACTCAGCCGCATCCCTTCGGGCCGGACCCGGTTTAGCGCTTTGGCCGAGCCCTCTTTTACCAGTGCCAGCAGTTCGGCATAAGAGTAGTCATCGAGCACCTTTTCCTGGTCATCGGCCATGCCCGAGCTTAATGGCTGGGAGGCCTTACAGGCATCGCGATAAACGGCGATCGCTTTGGTGCCGGTGCGATAGGCCAGCAAATGGATGTTTTCAACATCGGCGACAGTGGCATCGTTGGGCAGATTAACGGTTTTTGAAACGGACCCGCTGATCATCGGTGTAATCGCCGAAACCATTAAGACATGGCCCATTGGTGAAATGGTGTTGGCGGTATCAAAAACGGGCAAATGTTCGGCTTTGATATGGGGCGCGCCAGCGACCCCTTCGTGGAGAAAATAGCCGTGGCTGTCTTTTTCCAGTAAATAAGTCAGGATCTCGCCGATTTCGTTTTCGCTGTAACCGAGATTGTAAAGCGCCATTTCCATGACCGGATTGACAATCTCCATCGATCCGCCACCGATTAGTTTTTTAAAGACGACATGGTTGTAAAAAGGTTCCACTGAAGTGGCGCCGCAATCCATCGCAAACGAAATCGTTCCGGTCGGTGCGATCACTGACACCTGGGCGTTGCGATAGCCATAGGCATCGCCAACTTCTTCAGCCCGTTTCCAGGCCGTTTTTAACTGGCTGCTGAGGTCCTTAAAGCCCATTTTTGAAAGCAGCGGATGGTTGATCTTAAGCGGTTGATAATGCAATTCTTCATAGCCATCGGTTCGGGCGCCGGCAATCCGACTGTGGTTGCGGATAACCCGTTTCATATACGGTTCATTAATTTGATATTTAGGAAAAGCCCCGATTTTGCCGGCCATCAGTCCCGAAACATAGTACGATGTTCCGGTCATAATCCCGGTGATGGCGGCGATCAGATTGCGGCTTTCGGGGGAATCATAGGGGTATCCCAGCGCCAGCAGCAAGGATGCCGCATTGGCAATGCCGAGCCCGGTGGTGCGAAACAGATAACTTTTTCGGGCGACATCTTTGGTGGGAAACTGGCCCTGGTAAATCGAGCCTTCCAGGGCACATTGAATCAAGCCAACCAGGTGAATGTAGGCATCGAGTTCAAAGCTGTTGTCTTCCTGATTATAAAACCGAAAGACATTGATGGAGGCCAGATTACAGGCGGTATCATCTAAAAAGGCATACTCAGAACAAGGATTGGTGGCATTAATGCGGTTGATTTTTTCGTCGACGTTGCCATTTTCACCGCCGGGACAGGTATGCCAGGCATTGAAAAGATCGTCAAATTGAATCCCCGGATCGGCACATTCCCAGGTCGCCTGATTGAGCTGATGCCATAATTCCTGCACCGGTACTTCCCGATCAACCCGATCGTCAACCCGACCGCGCAGTTTTAATTTATGATCCGGTTCATTTTTTAAATTTAAGACGGCCTCCATAAATTCAGCGTTGAGACGGACAGAGTTGTTGCTGTTTTGGCCGCTGACGGTCTGGTAGGCTTCACCATCCATGGAGATATCGTAGCCCATCTTGCCCAGCGCACGGACCTTTTGTTCTTCCTTAACTTTCCAGTTGATAAAATGTTCAATTTCTGGATGATCGATATCGACGATCACCATTTTGGCTGCCCGTCTGGTGGTTCCACCCGATTTAATGGCCCCGGCATTGCGATCCAGGCCTTGCAGAAAACTCATCATCCCCGACGACTGGCCACCACTGGTCAGTCCTTCATTGGCCGCCCGAAGGCTGGAGAAATTCGTTCCAACCCCGGAACCGCCTTTAAATAATTTGGTTTCACTGACATAATGCTCCGAAATGGAATGGTCACCCAAGAGCCGATCGGCGATCGATAAGATAAAGCAGGCGCTGGCCTGGGTCCGAGTATAACGATCTTCTGATTCAAGCACCGCTCCGGTTGCTTCATCGTAATAATAAAGATCATCCTTGGAACCGGCAATCTGATAGCTGCGTTTAAGCCCGGTGTTAAACCACTGCGGTGAATTGGGCGCCCACATTTGCATCAGGAAGGCGTAGACCAGTTCGTCGTAATAAATTTGCCATTCCTCATCGGTATCAATCAGTCCTTCAGCGCGAATCGCATCGGTCCAAAAACCAACCAGACGGTCAGCAATTTCGCGCATACTGTGTTCATAACCAAATTGATTGGGAACGCCTTTTCTTCGAAAATACTTGGTGGCGATAATATTACAGGCATTCTGCGAGTAATGCTCAGGGAATTCCAGGTCTTTCATTTCATAGATGATCGCACCGGTTTGATAATTTTTTAAAATAACGTCGACGGTCTGCCAGGTAAACAGATCATAAACCGTTTTGTCTGAATTTTCCAATTCTTTAGTAAATACCCGTTTAAATAGCTGATTTATTTGATTCAATTTATTTGTTCCTCCTAAAATTACACACGTTCTTAAGTAGTCTCGCTAATGATAACCACCGATAGTCAATATCTGTGGGTCTGTCTGATAGAGTTGAATTAAATATGATCATGTCGGGGCGATCCGTGATCGCCCGCACACTGCACAATTGCCAGTTTAATTTGCAAAAAGTCCAGTTCAACTTAGACCCCTGCAAACAATATCTTTGAGCAAATAAAAAGGCTCGTGACAGAGCCTTTTAGGATAAAGTCTTGTAGTTATCGTAACGATCTAATTTTTCATTTTAACTTTTTGACCCAGCTTACTTTCCCGTCCCTGAATGATCCGTCCAATATTTTTACGATGCTGATATAAACTAAACAGACATAAAACAAAGGCAAAAATAACCTCGGTCACGGTTCGACTAAATAGCAAGGTGAAAATCGGCAGCATCGCCATCCCGACCATCGAGGTCAGCGAAACCATTTTCCAGATGACCAGCACAATTAATCCGATCGCAATCGCAATGACGGCAATCTGCCAGTCATAGGTCAGAAAGACCCCCAATGACGTTGCCGTACCCTTGCCGCCGCGAAACTGCAGAAAGACCGGCCAGTTGTGACCGGCAACGACGGCAATGCCGCCTAAAACAAGAACGACCCCGTCGACACTTAAAACATAGCGACCAATCACAATCACCAGACAGCCTTTTAGGGCGTCCAGCAGAAACACCGGAATGGCGACATTTTTTCCCATCACCCGGAGCACATTCGTTGTTCCGGCATTGCCACTACCGTAGTTGCGGACATCTTCATGCTTTAAATATTTCACCAGTAGATAGGCAAAATTTAAATTTCCAATTAAATATGCTGCTACAACAAAAACAAGTCCAATAACAATTGACATTTTACTACCTCTTTAATCGATTAGATTTTAGTTGTTTTGAGTTGTTCAACCAGCGTTCCCAGTTTTTCCAAAACGGCATCATATTGCTCACGATGATGCGGAAAACTGCACTGGCTGCAGTTTTTGATACCATTATCGGTATAGCTAAAACAACCGCCACAATTTTCACCGAGGGCATAAAGTGGGCAATAACAGAACAGACAATTAAAATCCGCTAAATTATCGATCTGATGGCAGGGAAAGTACTCACAGGCAGGATGCTGAAAAAATTTATAATTTGAGGTGCCCATCTTCATTTTTATACCGCGTTCATTCCGGCCTGCAGCGCTTTGATATTAAGATCTTTAAATTGGGGTTTGACATTTTCGGCAATAATGGCTTCCCAATCGATATCGGTTAAGCCCATCGATTTGATGATCGAACCGAGCAGAATGACATTCATAACCTTGGGATTGCCCAGTTCTTCAGCCATTTTGGTTGCCGCCATGACCCGCAAATTAACCTTGCTGTTTATTTCAGCGAGGATATTGTCGGGATAAGTGTTGGCGCCAATAATGACCGAAAGCGGAAAGATCTCAGTATCATTAACGATCATTTTACCGCTCGGTTTGAGGTATTCAAGCGATCTCAGACCTTCCATTTTTTCAAAAGCAACGACGATATCAGCACTGCCGATTTCAATCACTGGCGACTGGACATCATCGCCATAACGCACTAACGAAGAAACCGAGCCACCACGCTGGCTCATCCCATGAATTTCACTCATTTTGACGTCAAAACCGGCGGCCATTAATCCGCTTGTTAACAGCTTGGCTGCTAAAATGGTGCCCTGACCGCCAACGCCGACTAAGACAATGTTTTTTGTTTCCATCATGATCTTACCTCCACTTCAATGGCTTGTTTGGGACAGATCTGCGCACAAACACCACAACCAACACAGGGCTCGCTCAGAATACCCGATTTTTTATTAACCCGATCAAAGGCCAGGGCCGGACAACCGGACTTCAGGCATTTTTTACAGCCAATGCATTTATTTACATCGACCGAACAAACCTGTTTAAAGGCCGTTGGGAACTCTTCCTTATCCTGGGCGGAAAACTTTTTCAGGACACAGGGCCAACGGGTGATAATAACGGCCGGGCCTTCAACGTTCAGACCCCATTCAATCGCTTCCGCGACCATCTGAAGATTGTTGGGATCAATCGAAATCAGATTTTTAACACCACAGGCTTTGACCATTGCTTCAATATCGATGATTGCTGCTGGCTGGCCCATTAAATCGTAACCGCTGCCAGGATTCTCCTGATGACCGGTCATCCCGGTAATGCGGTTATCGAGGATGATCGTCAGGGTATTGCTGTTATTATAGGTGACATTCATTAAACTGGTAATGCCGGAATGGAAAAAGGTCGAATCGCCGATAATTGAGACCACCTTTTGGGAATGGTCGCCTTTGATATCAAAGGCTTTTTGAACCCCATGACCGGCACTGATGCTGGCCCCCATGCAAATCATCGCATCGGTCGCGTTATAAGGGGGCATCAGCCCTAATGAGTAACAGCCAATATCGCTAAAGATCATCAGATCTTTTCGTCGTCCCAGCTCATAGAAAACACCACGATGCGGACATCCGGCACACAGTGCCGGCGGTCGCGGTAAGACCATTTCGGGATTCGCTTGAATAACTGCGGTTTCTTCGTTTAAAAGCGCTTTACGGACACGATCAGGAGTCAGCTCGCCCATCGTTGGCAGGATCTCTTTGCCGATACAGGCAATCCCGGCGGCTTTGATTTCGGTTTCCATAATCGGATCATTTTCTTCAAATATATAAAGGGTCTTTTTACCTTTAGCGAAGGCCGCAATTTTTTCCATTGGCAGCGGGTAACTAAATCCTATTTTTAAATAGGAAACGGTCTTCCCAAACACTTCCTTGGCATAACGATAAGCGACCCCAGAGCCAATCACACCAATGTCGGAAGCGTTATCTTCAATATAATTAAAGGGGCTGGTATTGGAATAAGCTTCCAGCCGCTTAAAATTATCAGCCAGCTTAACCTGCATGTTGCGGGCAAATGCCGGCAGGGGGCAATATTTCTGAATATCCTTTACGTAGGCTTTATCGGTCACTTCTTCGCGGTCGCTGCACTCGACAATTGACTTGGAGTGACAGACCCGGGTGGTCATGCGAAACAACACCGGCATGTCATAGGCCTCGCTGACTGCGTAGGCTTCTTTGAGCATATCCTTTGCTTCCTGACTGTCGGAAGGCTCAAATAGACAGACCTTGGCATGGCGGGCATAATTGCGATTATCCTGCTCGTTTTGCGATGAATGCATCCCCGGCTCATCCGCTGTGACGAGAACTGCTCCGGCGTTAACGCCGATGTAAGCCAAGGTAAACAGCGGATCGGTGGCCACATTGACCCCCACGTGTTTCATTGCACATAAGCTTCTGACGCCACCAATGGCGGCGCCGGCAGCGGCTTCCAGAGCGACCTTTTCATTGGGTGCCCATTCCGCGATAATTTCCTTATAAGTCGCCACATTTTCTAAAATTTCGGTACTGGGAGTGCCCGGGTAGGCGCTGGCGAATTTTACCCCCGCTTCCCAGGCGCCTCTTGCGATGGCTTCATTTCCTGTTAATAATAGCTTCATTTTTTCTTGCTGTTCCTCTCTTATTTTAGACAATTATCCATTTTTCCGGGTTAACGTGCTCCCCAAACTAATGGCCTTTTATTTATTTTTAGGTTAACCTCTTTTTTTCATATCAAACATTATACACTAATTCAAACCCATAATAAACCTAATAATCGAAGAAACAATTTTTACAACCATTAATTTACCGGCTAAGGCCGAAAATGCGGGAAAAAATTTAGCTGGACTAAAGCATATACAGTGAAAAAAAATTATGCTATAATTTTAGACAAGCATCAGATCGAATTTTATTGCGGTATATATTGAGGTTATTGCGATTTCACTCTTATAAGTTAGGAAGCCTGTCATGAAAAAATATTATTTTATTGCAGTGGGCGGAGCCATTGGTGCGCTATTGCGGTTTAAGATCAAGAGCTCACCGACATTTTTTCAAGCGAATGATCAGCTCATCAATATTGCCTTAATCATTCTAGTTATCAACCTGATTGGTTGTCTGGTATTGGGAATGCTCAATGCTGTTTTTTCAAAAACTGATCGGATCAGCACCGATGTCAAGCTGGGCTTGACGACCGGATTAGCGGGCGCCTTTACCACCTACTCAACTTTTTGCAAAGAAAGTTTAGCGGTCTTAAATGCTGGCTATTGGGAGTTTTTCGGTTATTATGTGACGGCCTCGATTGTCTTTGGGGTAGGAGCAGTTTATCTCGGGCATCTGCTTGGTCATCATGTTGTGTACCCCGTTGGCAAGCGTTTGATCGCACGATTTAACATTAATTAACATTAAGGAAAAATGTATATGGAAACTTTACTCGTTATTCTGGGCGGCGCTCTGGGCAGTACGGCCCGCTATTGTTTGGGCAAACGCTTCGCTTCCCGACATAAACATCTCCCTGTCGGTACCTTTGTTATCAACGTCTCGGGATCCTTGCTTTTAGGCGTGGTAACGGGTATTGGTAGCTCACCGCTGCTTTACGTTTTATTAGCCGAAGGATTTCTGGGCGCCTACACGACCTTTTCAACCTTTATGTTTGAAGATTTTGTGTTGCTCAAAGATAACCGAATCCTCAGTGCCATTATCTATGTGCTGGCCACATTGGTCTTGAGTTATCTGACTTTCTACCTGGGCTTCGTCGTTTCTTCCGCTTTTATCCGTTAACCACAAATTTAAACAAATAAAACACATCAGCGCCTTTGCCTGGCAATGATGTGTTTTTATGTTGACAATTAATCGCTTTAAAAAGCTAACCATTCACGATATTTCGACGCTCACCTTTTAAGTAACAGGCCAGATTGTCGACGGCAATGTCCATCAGCCGCTGTCGGCTTTCCCGGGGTGCCCAGGAAATATGCGGTGTGATGATCATGTTTTTGGCCTGCAGCAGCGGGTTGTTTAGTTTGATCGGCTCGGTGGATACCACATCTACCGCCGCCCCCCCGACCTTGCCGCGATTAAGGGCATCGCGCAGATCGGCTTCAACAATCAGCTGGCCGCGGGAGTTATTGATAATGAGAACCCCATCTTTCATCTTGGCAATATTTTCAGCATTGATGATCCCCCGGGTGGTCGAAAAAAGTGGACAATGAAGAACAATCACATCGGCAGCGGCAAACAATTCGTCCTGAGTGACGTAGTGACAGGTTTCTGATTCCAGCTCCGGCTGCCTGTATAGATCAGTGGCCAGCACCTTCATCCCCAGAGCCTGGGCAATGTGACCGGTGCGCTGCCCGATCTTTCCAAAACCAATGATCCCCATGGTTTTTCCACTTAGTTCCATCAACGGATAATTCCAATAGCACCAGTCGGGGTTATCGGCCCAGTCACCAGAAAGCACCGATTCGGAATGATCGCCAATCCGGTGGCACAATTCCATCAACAGGGCGATGGCAAATTGAGACACCGCATCGGTGCCATAGGTGGGAATATTGGTCACTGTAATTCCCAGCTCTGTAGCTGCAGCGACATCGACCACGTTATAGCCAGTGGCCAGTACCCCGATGTATTTAATCTGCTGACAAATGGCCAGGGTTGCTTTGGTAAGGGCGGTTTTATTGGTGAAAACGACTTCCGCAGCGTCGACTCGCTGGGGAATCTCCGCTTCCGAAGTCCGATCATAAACGGTTACTGTTCCCAAATTTTCCAGACCACCCCAGCTGAGATCGCCAGGATTTAATGTATATCCGTCTAAAACGACGATGTTCATTTCGGTCACCTCGTTTCTGTATGATTTTATGTTTTGATGATACGATGTTAATTTTATACCCCTATTTGCGTGGTTTAAAAGGCGGTGTGGGAATCCTTTCTATATTATATGGGGGGACAGTAAGAACACCGCTTTAAAACAATAAAAACCAATCCTGAATAATCGACGATGCTTAATTATTTTAGTAATAATGATTTTAAGTTGACATAATGATATAGCTTTGATATAATGTAATCAATAAAGTTGTGAAGTATATACTTTGAGTAGTTTTTCTGGTGAGCTTGTTTACGTGTTAAGAAACGTGGAAATATGTAAGTCGGAAGCTTAATAAATGAAATCTGTATAAAAAAACATTTTTATGGAACTGGGGCTTGTGTAGGATCGTGAGGTCATACACTATACTATTGGGCAATTTCGCCATAAATGGTATATTGTGAGTTATTTATATAGCGAAGCTAGGGCACTCTAACTCTGTATTTACAGAGTTAGAGTGCCCTTTTTTTTATAAATTTTATTATAAAAGCAGCAACCCTTTGCGATTGACTTAACGACATCCCGGGCTTTAATCATCCTGCTACTTGGATGGTTTCAATCCTGGTTAAACATAGATCAAAACCAAGCGGCTGTTTAAAATGTCGAAAGCAAATTTTCTGTTTTCGATTAGCCTGATTCAAGGAGGAAGAAATGAAAAAGAAACGATTAACTGTACTGGCTTTAGGTACCCTACTGGCCCTTGTGCTCAGCGGATGTACCGGAGCATCCGGTGACGAAACCACTTACTCGAAAATTATTGAAAAGGGTGAAATGACCTTTGCCATGACGGGTGCTTATCCACCGTTTAACTATATCGATCAAAATGGTGAACTGGCCGGATTTGATATCGAAATCGCTCATGCCCTTGCCACAAAAATGGGAGTAACGGCAATACCCATCACGGTTGAATGGGACGGCATCATTGGCGGGCTGACCGGCAATCGCTTTGACATGATTATCGGTAGTATGGCGGTTACCGACGAACGCCTTAAACAGGTTAGTTTCACCGATCCCTACTACTATGATGGCGCGCAATTTTTTGCTAAAGCCGGTTCGGGATTAAATAATATTAGCGAACTGGAAAATGGCAAGGTTGGGGTTGTTACCGGTACCACCTTCCATGAATATCTGGACGGGATGGCAAACATTGCTGAAACGCTCCAATTCCAGAGTGATGTCGATAATTTCAAAAGTGTCGATCAGGGTCGTTCCGATGGGCTCGTCACCAGCAAGGTCGTTGGCGCTCGTGCTCCAATTGATTATGGGGTCGCCATTGAGCCGGTCGGCGATCTGCTTTATACCGAAAACATTGCCATTGCCATTCGTCAGGATGACACAGAGCTGCTGGAAGCTGTCAACACGGCCCTGGCGGCGATAATTGCCGATGGCACCTATGCTGAAATTAGCAATCGCTGGTTTGGTATGAATATTCTTGAAAAATAAAAGCTTTATATTCAGGCAGTCCGGAACTCTTCCCGGCTGCCTGAATCCCTTTAAAGCCGTATCGATTATTTTTATTAATGGAAACTAAATTTGAAACGGTGACATCCGTATTTTTTTATCGAGACAATACGGATATCATCATTTTACGATTATCATATATACAGGAGGTATCCCATGGATGCGATCATCAATCTGGCCAACAATAGTATTGAATTTTTTAAAACCGTGGTGGAATTTGCACCTAAGTTTATTCCTGGCGTTATTTTAACCCTGCAGCTAGCGTTTTTCTCGATCATATTGGGGATGATCATCGGGCTGGTGGTGGCCGTTTTAAAACTGACCAAGTATAAGTGGCTAAAAAAAATCATGAACGTCTATATCACCATCGTCCGGGGAACACCCCTATTACTCCAATTATATTTTATTTTTTATGGGCTCCCCAGTCTGGGCATTATGATTGACAGTTTCCCCTCGGCAGTGATCGCCCTGGCTCTGCATAACGGTGCCTATATCAGTGAAATTTTTCGGGGTTCGATCGAATCGATCGACTATGGTCAGCGCGAAGCCGCCCGGTCGCTGGGCATGACCAAATGGCAGGCGATGAAACGGGTGGTCTTACCTCAGGCCTTTAAGCGGTCAGTTCCGGCTTTGGGCAATCAGTTTATCATTGCGGTCAAGGACTCTTCCCTGGCCAGTGTTATCACCATCACCGAAACGATGCTGTTGGCCCGACAATTTGGTGCCGCCACCTTTAATGTCTTTCCGATTTATTTCACCGCCGGGGTGTACTATCTGATTATTACCATGGGGCTGACCAAGATTCTCAGCATCGTCGAACAAAAGTTGAAAGTGAATGAGAGGTAAACAATGAGTATGATTGAAATTAAAAACTTACATAAATATTTTGGTGAACTGGAAGTTCTGCGCGGCATCGATTTAACTGTCGATGAAAGCGAGGTCGTCTGTCTGATCGGCTCCAGTGGATCGGGAAAAAGCACGCTGCTGCGCTGCATTAATTTCCTGGAAGAAAAAAACGAGGGTGAAATCACCATCGATGGCCAATTGGTGACAGCCAAAGATATCAATGAAATCCGCCAAAAGGTGGGCATGGTCTTTCAACGCTTTAACCTTTTTCCCCATATGACGGTCATTCAGAATGTCATGGAAGGCCCGCTCACGGTAAAAAAGATGGCTAAGAAAAAAGCCCGATCTTTGGCCATGGCGCTGCTTGAAAAGGTCAATCTGCTGGATAAGGCCGACGAATACCCGGCCATGCTTTCCGGCGGCCAGCAGCAACGGGTGGCGATTGCCCGTTCCCTGGCGATGGAGCCAAAGGTGATTCTTTTTGACGAACCCACCTCAGCACTGGATCCGGAGCTGGTTGGCGAGGTCCTGGGGGTTATGAAAGACCTCGCCAAAGAAGGCCGAACGATGATTATTGTGACCCACGAAATGGGTTTTGCCAAAGAAGTGGCCGATCGGGTCATCTTTATTCACGACGGCCAGATTGCCGAAGAAGGCCCCCCGGAAGCTATTTTTGAGCACCCCGAAAATGAGCGCTTACAGAACTTTTTGGGGCAAATTTTGGTCTAAAACGGCTTTCCGCCCATGCGCCAAGACTAATCGTCAAGCAATCTTTTTTGATTCGCCTGAGATTAAGTGCTATACTGATAGGATAACTGATTGGAACACTAATTTTGATCAGTAACAGAGGAGGAAATCAATGAAGTTACTTGTATATGTCTTAAGCCAGCCGGACAAACTGGATTCACTGCTGGCAGCATTGGCGTCTAAGCGAATATGCGGTGCGACGGTATTGGAAAGCCGCGGCATGGCGCGATATCTCAGCCATCTTCACGATGCCGACGAAATTCCGATTCTCGGTTCGCTGCGCTCCTTTCTCAATCCTGACGTGGCTGAAGGTAATGTTATTTTTGTCATCCTTGAAGATGAAAAAATCAGCCAGGTGATTGAGGTGATTGAGGCCACGGTCGCCAATCTGGATGAAGCGGATTCAGGAATTATCTTCACGATTCCCGTTGATTTTGCGAAAGGTCTGTGTTCAATTGGAAGCTAAACTCATCATCGAAATAGCAATCATGCTTTTTGCTGGAATTCTGCTGGGACGACTGGCCAAACAATTTAAAATGCCCAATGTCACCGGCTACCTGATTGCCGGGCTGGTTTTGGGACCTTCATTTTTGAATATCATCTCCACCGATATGGTCAAGGATTTTGTGGTGATCTCGGATGTTGCCCTGGGTTTTATCGCCTTTTCCATCGGCAGCCAGTTTGACCTGAATTATTTCCGGAAGGTCGGTATTGCCCCGATTGTGATTGCCACAGCAGAAGCCCTGCTGGCCGCCATTCTGGTCACCCTGGCGCTGATGCTTTTCGGTTTTGATCCCAAGCTTTCAATTATGTTGGGCGCCATTGCGGCCGCGACTGCTCCCGCCCAGACCATTATGGTCATCAAGCAATATGATGCCAAAGGCCCCCTGACTTCGATGCTGATGAGCGTCGTCGCGATCGATGATGCCATTGCCCTGATCGCTTTTGGTTTTGCCGCAACCATCGTCAATGCCTTGAATTCGACGGTTGAAACCAGTCTGATGCTCTCGATCCTCGCGCCCTTTTATGAGGTCATCATTTCATTTATGCTGGGGGCGGTAGCGGGAATTTTGATGAAGCTTTTTTTTCGTTTTTTCAAGAAAGCCTCCAATCAAATCTGTATTGTCATTGCTTTTATTTTAATGACCTACTGGGGCGCAGATTTGCTTCATGGCTCTCCACTACTGGCCTGCATGGCTCTCGGCGGCGTGCTGGTCAATATTTACCGGGATCATATCGATGCCTTACTAAAAATCACTGATGCCTTTACGCCGCCAATTTTTTTGGTCTTTTTTGTCATTTCCGGGGCCGGATTTCAGATCTCTGCTCTGCCGGCGATTGGCCTGATCGGAATCATCTATGTGGTCGTCCGGGTCATCGGCAAAATGGCCGGCGCCTGGTTCGGCGGACGGATTACCCATCAGGATAAAAATATCTGTACCTATCTGGGACCAACCCTGATGCCCCAGGCCGGCGTTGCGCTAGGGCTGGTGGTGGTGGCCGCCAAAATAGTTCCCCTCTATGCCGAACAGATCCAGGTGGTTATTTTGTGTTCCACCTTTATTTATTCGGTGATCGGCCCGATTGCCGCCAAGTATGCGTTGGTCAAAGCTGGAGAGATCACACTTCCAGCGGCTAGACCGGTAACATCTCCCAAAATACATTCTTAACTAAATAATGGCGATGATTCCGATTTAAAAACAGGAATCATCGCCATTTTATAATTTACTTCCAGTTTCCATTTAGTTTCTTCTCGATGGCTTCAGCTGACATCGGCCGGCCGCAGTAATAGCCCTGTACTTCATCACACCCCTTGTCGCTGAGAAAATGAAGCTGATCTTCCGTCTCGACCCCTTCAGCAATCACCCGCAGTCCCATCTTTTGGGCCAGATGAATCATGACCAGGATGATCGATTCGTCTTTGGGGTTGACCCCAATTCCCCGGATAAAGGATTGATCGATTTTGATCCGATCGACGGGCAGATCTTTTAGCCGGCTCATTGAAGAAAAAGCAGTGCCAAAGTCATCGATACTGATCGCCACGCCCAGTTTTTTTAATCCATCAAGCTGCCGGATCACATAGTGTGCGGTCTTCATCGCAATGCCCTCGGTGATTTCCAGTTCCAGATACCGGGGTTTCAGCCCAGTGGCTTGCAGACAGCCAGCGATAATCCGCTCCAGATTAGAACTGCGAAACTGCTCCACCGACAAATTCACAGCCATCCGGACGGGCTTAAAGCCCTGCTCCTGCCAGGCCTTATTCTGGGCGCAGGCGGTCTTTAGCACCCATTCGCCAATACTGCTAATCAATCCACTTTGTTCAGCTAAAGGAATAAACACCTCCGGTGAAATCAATCCCCGTTCGGGATGGTGCCACCGCAGCAAGGCTTCAAAACCGGTAATCTCATCGGTTTTGGCTGAAACCTGGGGCTGATAATGAAGAAATAGTTCCTGATTTGCCAAGGCCCGATGGAGACGATTCGTCAGCATCATTTTTTCGTGAACGGCCGCTTTCATATCACCGGAACAGTAGCTAATCTGCCCTTTACCGCTTTTTTTAGCAGCGTACATGGCCAGATCGGCATTTTTAATCAGGGTATTGACATTTTCTCCGTCTTTGGGGTAGATGGCAATCCCGCCGCTGCCGGAAACATACAATTCCTGTTCAGCCACCAGCATCGGCCGATGAAAGATTGACATCACCTGTTCGGCAATTTTTTCCAGCTCCAAGTGGTGTGAAAGCTGGGGAACCATAATCAGAAATTCGTCGCCACCAAAGCGACCGACCAGATCAGCTTTGCCCAGACAGTCGGTTAGTCGTTTGCCAATCCGCTTCAGTAGCTGGTCACCCCAGTCGTGACCGAGGGTATCATTAACTTCTTTAAAACCATCCAGATCAATAAAGATCACCCCCAGCTTTTTACCGGTTTGCCTAGCCAGGTCAATGGCCTGCTCTAAACGTCGGTAAAACAACACCCGATTGGGAATTCCCGTGAGCGGATCATAGTAGGCCAGATAATTCAGATCATGTTCGGTTTCGACCTTGGCGATGGCATCGGCGAGAAGATTGGCCAGCACTCTCAGCCAATCCGGATCGATTCGCCGTAAAGCTCTGCTGCTACGGATTTAATCAAATCCGATCAGGCCGATAATGGCATGATTGCGTTGAATCGGAATCAGGATCTGAGACCGGACTTTTTGCTTTTTAAGCCATTGTCTTTCCGCCTCAGCAGCAACGGGAAGTTGATCGGGGCTGGAAATATCGACAATCTCATTTTTTAGAATCTGCCGGCTACGCCAGGAAAGCGCCCTAATCGGAGCATCGTTTGTTTCACCGATCAGGGCGGCTATTCCTGCTGCCACCCATTCATGGTTACAGAAAAGTTTGCTTTGATCCGGCGAAAAGCGGCAGAGATAGACCCGGTCAGTGTTGGTAAGCAGACCGCTTTTTTGGAGCAGTTGGGTAAGCTTTTGATCAAAATTGGTCCGATCGATGGTCACAAAATCAGTTGAAAATTGGGCAATCATTTTCTGAAAAGCATCCTGGTTGCTGTTTTCCTGCAATCGCAGAAGATAAATCCGGCTGATCATGGCGGTCATTCCAATCGCGATGGCGTAGAACAGCAACCGATAAAAATAGGACT
This sequence comes from Acetobacterium sp., assembly GCA_028692885.1. Taxonomy (GTDB): domain Bacteria; phylum Bacillota; class Clostridia; order Eubacteriales; family Eubacteriaceae; genus Acetobacterium. The sequence continues at coordinate 16,152 of JAQUWM010000050.1, forward strand.
GTTTATCAACCAGCAGCCATAAATCCGGCACCAATAGCCATAAAATTACTTCCATCAGCAAACTTAAAACGGCGAGCGCCAAAAAAATGTTTTTATTATTAAAAATAACGCTGAACATCATAAAAAAGATTGGCGTCGGCCAGATGATGTTTCGGAAATCAGTGTTCGAATGGGAAAGCATCACAACTGGCAACAAAATCACCAGGAAAATCCCCAGCGCATTTTCCTGCGACTTGATCGATTTGAAGAGATAGGGAATCCCGACCACAAAGGCGCCCATCAATACCAGCACAAAACTTAACAACAGCCCGGTGATACAATTATCACCAGTGCTGATGCGGCCATAGAAATTCAGGATACTGCCGATAATCAGAACAAAGCTGACATATTTAAAAAGCCTCGTGCGGCTGAGCGTACTGAGGATGATGCCTTCTGGTCGTGATGCGTTGCTATTCTGAGGTGGCAGCAGCAAACCATACTTACGGATGATCCCATAAATGGTAACCACCGGGATCATGATGATCACTGGAGCCAAAGACGGGAGCTGGACGTTTGCAAAACGGACAGTAACAATATCGGTCAGGGTTCCTAAAATCAAAGCCACCAGAAAGGATGAAAAGATGGCCAGCGCTTTTTTGCGGTTAAGTGGATGATCGGTTTGTTTATACCAGTGGACCAGCAATCGCAGCGAGGTCAACGAAAAAATCAGATAATAGCCTAAAAAGATCCGATCATACCAGCTAACATCGGTTGTGGTAAGCCAACCAGCCGCGCCAGCGATCATTTGAACATGGCCGTTTTCTGGCCTACTGTAAATCAAAAAGACGATGATATTAAGGAATGCCGGTAGATAAAGGGATGTTAACAACAGCGGTTTTTTTTGTGCCTGACTCCAGCGCGATTCCGTCAGGACAATAATAAAATGAAGCATCAGACTGTAAGCCACGCCCCAACCAAGGACTGACAGGCGTCGCCAGAAAAGCGCTTCTTCGCTGGTCAGTGACGAATTGAGGGCGGCAAATATAAATCCCCACAAGGCAAAACAAAAACAGAGACCGGCAAAGACCCGATTGAGTCGCGACTTGATGTTGAGGGTTAAACTATAGGTTCCAAAAATAACATCGACGACAAATGCGATAAAGAGTGTCATCGATATGATATTCTCAAGTGTCATTTGCCCTCCCCTCCTCGACCATCATTGATCAACGTTAATATTTAGTATTATACTATTTTGCGGCGCGATAATCAATCAGATAAATAAATGGCCGCCCTGAATGAGGCGGCCATTGCGAGTATTTTCTATCTTGTTTTATAATCGTGAGGCGGTCAGTATTTATCGAGATCCATATCATCTAAAATAATCTTAGC
>JAQUWM010000163.1 GCA_028692885.1 Acetobacterium sp.
AAAACCAACAACCATAACGGTTGTGGTACTGGAACTTTGAACAATCATGGTGACAACTGTTCCAACCAGGATCGCCTTAACCTTATTATTGGTTAAAACTTCCAGTAATTTTCTCATTTTTGTTCCAGCAACTGTTTTTAAGCCTTCGCTCATCATGTGCATCCCAAAAACAAACAATCCTAATCCTCCGAAGAGACCGATCAGCATTTCTAACGTCATTTTTTTCCTCCCAAAATATCTATCAACTTTTAAAATAACCGATCGATTATTAACATCATCCCAGTTTGACTATCGGCAAAATTAAAGATCAGGCTGAAATAAACCTAATCTTTCTATTGTTTACCAGGATAACTGATTATTTTATTGTTTGATATTTCAATTCTTAATTTAATCTAATTTTAACACTAAGTTAACCTAATGAGAATCTTTTTTTTGATTTTCTTAGCGCTAATTTATTTAACTTTAACCAAATTAGCGCTATCTGTTATCCTGGTTTACTATTGTAACGCATTTCAATATCTTAAAAATGCAAATTAAAACTTGACAGACTCTTTTCTTTTTGATATTCTTCAACTTAGTTTTTAACATTTATATTACCATAATAAAAGATAAAAGCGTTGAGAAAAGAATAATCAGTGGGTCAATGATTTAAAGCGAACAGATGCTGGTGGAAGATCTGTAATCAAACCCGATGAATGGCACTTTTTGAGCTGCAACCACAATTAACGTATAATAATTTGGTGGTTGACGTGAAATTCGTTAAAATGTAAGGTGGTTTGTCATTAATGGCCGACAACTTGGGTGGAACCGCGGTTATACCGTCCCTTGTAGTATTACAAGGGACGGTTTTTTTATTTAGCATCGCTGCTATTAATTACACTATATTATCAGGAGGAAAAAAATGTCAGAATTTACAATGGCTGAAATTGTCAGTCTTGCCAAGATGAGGGGAATTATCTTCCCTGGTTCAGAAATATACGATGGTCTTGCCAATAGCTGGGATTATGGCCCACTGGGTGTGGAAATGAAAAACAACGTTAAAAAAGCCTGGTGGAAAAAATTTGTTCAGGAATCTCCCTATAATGTTGGTTTGGATGCTGCTATCCTGATGAACCCCAAAACCTGGGTAGCTTCCGGCCATGTCGGCGGCTTCAATGATCCGTTGATGGACTGCAAAGCCTGTCAATCCCGTTTTCGGGCCGACAAGCTGATTGCTGATTACTATTTTGAAAAAGGCGAAGATGTGATTGTTGATGCCTGGTCAAATGATGAGATGAAGACTTTTATTGAGGAGCACAAAATTGTCTGTCCCGAATGTGGGAAGATGGATTACACTGATATCCGCCAGTTTAACCTGATGTTTAAGACATTCCAGGGCGTCAATGAAGATACGGCCAGCGAAATCTTCCTGCGACCAGAAACCGCCCAGGGTATTTTTGTTAATTTCAAAAATGTTCAACGTACGACCCGTAAAAAAGTACCTTTTGGGATTGCCCAGGTTGGTAAATCCTTCCGTAATGAGATTACGCCCGGCAACTTTATTTTCCGAACCCGGGAATTTGAACAAATGGAGCTGGAATTCTTCTGTGCCCCAGGTACTGATCTGGAATGGTTTGATTACTGGAAAGCCTTCTGTAAAAAATGGTTATTTGATCTGGGCATGAAAGACGAAAACATCCGCTTCCGTGATCATGAAAAGGAAGAGTTGTCCCATTACAGCAATGCCACCACCGATGTCGAATTCCGCTTCCCCTTTGGCTGGGGCGAGCTCTGGGGAATTGCCGACCGGACTGACTTTGACCTCATACAGCATCAGACTCATTCCGGCAAGGACATGAAATACACCGATCCGGTCACCAATGAAAAATACATTCCCTACTGCATTGAACCCTCGCTGGGTGCTGACCGGGTTTTCCTGGCCTTCTTATGCAATGCCATGGAAAAGGAAGAAATCACCAGTGGTGACAAAACCGAAGAACGAAACGTACTGCGCATTCATCCCTTCCTTTCAGCTTACAAGGCGGCAGTTTTACCGCTTTCTAAAAAACTAAGCGACAAGGCTCTGGAAATCTCCACCCTGCTGTCTAAGCATTTTATGATTGAATACGACGAAGCCGGTAGCATTGGCAAGCGTTACCGCCGCCAGGACGAAATCGGCACCCCTTTCTGTGTCACTGTTGATTTTGACACTCTGGAAGACCAATCAGTGACCTTGCGCGATCGGGACACGATGGATCAGGTGCGGGTGCCTATTTCAGAAGTGGTTGATTATATTGCCCAACGGATTGATTTTTAATTCAAAAACTATATAAGTTGAATTAAATATATTAACGGGCGATCCGTGATGACCAAGGGTTCAGACCCTTACCGCACACGGCGCAATTGCCAATTCAATTTACAATTTTTTTATTCAACTTATAGATTTATACCTGACAAAAAAACAGCCCCTGTTCGAAACCAGTTCGAACAGGGGCTGTTTTTAAGTGATAAATTTTTTACAGGCGACTAGGCTTCTTTGATCGCCAGGACCTCCTGTGGACAGGCATCAACACAGATGCCACATGAAATACATTTTGATGGCACATCGCGGTCTGCTGATTGAACCAGCACCCCAAATGGACATGCTTCCACACATTTGCCACAGTTTACACATAGTTTTTTGCTGATCATAAATACACCTTTGGCATTTTGAGTGATGGCGCCGGCTTCACATGCTTTCGCACATTTACCACATTGTACACATACCAGGGTTTTTAAACTGCCGTCATCTTTTGTGGTGATTTTAATACATGACAATTCTGAAACGGGTTCCTTGTAAAATGCGTTTGAACATACTAATTCACATGTCAAACAATTAACACATGCTGCCTGATCGGCTACGATTACTTTTTTCATTGTTGCTCCTCCTTAAGGACAATTTGATCCAGGGATCAAATTGTTGTTTGAATTTTTTCAACTGATTTTCATTCTACTTTTAAAGCCGCTGATTGTCAACATAATCTGGAAATTTTACAGCTATTTCTGTTATTAATCTGTTTTTCCTCTTTCTACGGGCTTTTTACGGATAAAATATCCTATTCCAGACTAATCCATTTTCTAAACAAGGTTAATTTTTATCATTTAATTCCTGACAACAAAAAAGCCTTCCTGATTAGGAAAGCTTTCCGATTTTTAAGCATGCTGTCTCAATTTTTCGGCCTGGTCACTGGTGATCAGGGCATTGATCATTTCATCGATGTCGCCGTCCAGGAAGGCTTCCAGTTGATAAACGGTCATATTAATGCGGTGATCGGAGATTCGACCCTGGGGGAAATTGTAGGTTCGAATCCGTTCGCTACGGTCTCCGGTACCAACTTGACTTTTGCGATTTTCGGCAATTTCACTTTGTTGTTTCTGCTGTTCTATTTCATAAAGTCTGGCTTTTAGAATTTTCAGCGCCTTATCTTTATTTTTGAGCTGAGATTTTTCATCCTGACAGGTTACCACCATCCCAGTTGGGATATGGGTAATTCGTACCGCCGAGTCAGTGGTGTTAACACTTTGTCCCCCATTACCGGATGATCGGTACACGTCAACCCGCAGGTCATTGGCGCCAATTTCAATTTCAACATCCTCGGCTTCCGGCAAAACGGCCACCGTGGCGGTTGAGGTATGAAT
>JAQUWM010000051.1:0-10268 GCA_028692885.1 Acetobacterium sp.
ATGGTAACCGAATGGGGCATGAGTGAGCATCTGGGACCAATGACCTTTGGGCATCCGGATAGCGGTGAAGTATTTCTGGGGCGGGACCTGGGAAGATCCCGTAACTACAGTGAAGAAGTTGCCGCCGTTATTGATAAGGAAATCCGCACGATTGTCGAAAATGCCTATGATCGAGCCTGTTCCATTCTCGAAACCCATCAGGAAAAGCTTGAAGAAATTGCGACCCGCCTGCTCCGAGATAAAACGGTAACTGGTGAAGAATTTAGAGCTTTGTTCGAAGAACAGCCGGAAGAAAAGATGGTTGAAGTTGAGATTGAAGCTGAAATTGAATAATTAAGATAAATAAAAAGCCGTTAATATAACGGTTTTTTTTAAGATATCATTCTTAAAATATTAAATAATGAAATCGGATAAAATAATAAAACAAGACGTGGAGGATGAAATGGAAGAACTGAAAATTGGAACCAGTTATGAAAAGAAATTTTTTGTGAATCAAGAAGATACCGCCTTAGCTTTAGGCAGCGGCGGCGAAGCGGTGCTGGCAACACCCCGGCTGGTGGCCTGGATGGAGAATGCCGCATTTGAAGGAGTGGAAGCAACCCAGCCCGAAGAAAGCACCACCGTGGGAACTTTGATCGAGTTAAAACACATGGCAGCCTCACCAGTGGGTATGGAAATCCGAATCAAAGCGACCCTGGTGTCCATCGAAAAGCGGGCTCTGAATTTTGACATTGATGCTTGGGATGCCGTAGAAAAAATCGGTGAAGCGATTCACCAGCGTTTTATTGTCGATAAAGCCCGCTTCAATGAGAAGGTTGTAAAAAAGCTGGAAACCAGTCTTTAGGAGGAAACATGATTTTAGGTATTGATGTCGGAAATACAAATACAGAACTGGCGGTCCTGATCGGTGATGAAATCCCCTATTCCTGGCGATTTGTCACCAAAACACCGCGAACCTCAGATGAGTATGGGGTGTTGATTAAATCCTTTTTTAGAAACTCAGGAATATCGGTGGAGGAAGTTAACAGTGTAATTATTGCCTCAGTGGTGCCGAACATTATGTATTCGCTGATCAATGGGATAAAAAAGTATATTGGTGTTGAACCGATGGTGGTGGGGCCGGGAATCAAAACCGGAATGCCCATTAATACCTCGGATCCATCTGAAGTTGGAGCAGATCGGATTGTCGATGCCGTGGCGGCTTACAGCATTTATGGTGGCCCGGTGATTGTGACCGACTTTGGAACTGCGACCACCTTTGATTATGTCACCCAGGATGGCGCCTTTGCCGCGGCGGTAACCACTCCAGGGATTCAGATTTCAATCGATGCGCTGTGGAAGAACGCTGCCAAACTACCCAATATTGAAATCAAAAAACCGCCATCAATATTGGCCAGAGATACGGTCACCAGTATGCAGGCTGGTTTAGTTTATGGTTATATCGGTCAAGTGGAGTATATTATCGAACAGATCAAAAAAGAGACTGGCGTCAAGGATATGAAGGTGGTGGCAACTGGTGGTTATGGCCGTCTTTTCTACCAGGAAACAAAATCCATCAACGTTTATGATCCGCAATTATCGCTAAAAGGGCTGAAGATTATCCATGACAAAAATTTCAGGTAAACAGGACAAGTGATGAACATAAAATCAGAACGAGCACAAAAAAATAAGATACTTAAAATTGGGGATGTTTCAATCGAAACCCCTCTTTTTTTGGGGCCAATGGCAGGCTATACCAATCTGCCCTTTCGGCTGATCGCCAAAGAATTTGGGGCTGGGGTGGTCTTTTCAGAAATGATCAGCGGCAAGGGTCTGTATTATAAAGATCATAAGACGGCTGATTTAATGCTGACCGGTGAAGCAGAAGCACCGGCGGGGATACAATTGTTTGGTTCCGACCCGGAAATTCTGGCGCAAGTTGTCAGCGAGTATATCAATGCCACTGATTATGCCTTTTTGGATTTTAATGCCGGCTGTCCAGCGCCCAAGATTACCAAGAATGGCGAAGGCTCAGCCTTGTTAAAAACGCCAGAGTTATTTTTTAAGGTGGTCAGAGCGTTGGCGGATGCATCAGAAAAGCCGCTGATCGTTAAAACCAGAATCGGCTGGGATGATCAGAGCATTAATATCCGCGCCATCGCTGCTGGGGTGGAGGAAGCCGGGGCGGCAGCCCTAACCATCCATGGACGCACCCGGGAAGCTTATTATTCGGGCCAGGCTGACTGGAAAATTATTGCCGAGGTCAAGAAAAATGCTGGGATTCCGATTATTTTAAACGGCGATATCAACAGCGGCGAAGCGGCGCAAAGGGCTCTCGAATCGACTGGGGTGGATGGCCTGATGGTCGGTCGAGCGGCAATTGGCAATCCCTTTATTTTTCGGGAAATCAACCATTATTTAAAGACCGGTGAAGTTCTCGCAAAGCCGACTCCAGAGGAGCGGGTTCAGATCGCCATTCGGCACATCGACTTGCTGGCACTCCTTAAAAATGAAGACGCCGGGCTCCGGGAAATGCGTAAGCATCTGGCTGCCTATACCAAGGGTCTTCATCATGCTACGGTGATCAGAAATGAACTCTTTCATGCGCCGGATAAAGAAGCCGTGATTCGACTGTTGACCAGTGCGCTGACACAATAAATAAAGAATAATCACATAAAAAAATGGGGCGATCACGAATCGCCCCAATTTTTTAATGAGTGGTTATGAAAATTTTATCAAAAATTTTTACAGCAAATTTTTACGGATCAGAGTTCGAGCTTCGCCGATCATGTAAAGCGAGCCAACAAAAACATTGACCTCGTCTTTTCTGGTCAGGTCGATGCTTTTAACGGCTTCTTCCATGGTATCGTAGAAGTCGACGCTTTTTCCGTAGGTGTTGTGAATCAGTGCGGCCATTTTTTCCGCTGGCATCGCCCGGTCACTGTTAGGGGTCAGGGTGTGAATGGTGCTGGCGATGGGCACCAGATATGATAATGATTCTTCAATGTCCTTATCTTCCAGCATCCCAAAAAACAAGTTGATGGTACGGTTGGGAAAGTATTGCTTCATATTATTAACAAAAGCCTGAATCCCGTTGCTGTTGTGGGCTCCGTCAATGAGAACCACCGGATTTTCCAGAAAGATTTCAAAACGCCCGGGAAAAATAACTGCGGCCAGGGCTTTTTTAATCTGTCCGGAGTTGACCGGATAACCTTTACGGTTAAGCAGGGCAATGACTTCCAGCGCTGTCAGGCAGTTCAGGGATTGATGATCACCCAGTAGTTTTAAGGAAAAGTCATCAAGATCGAGATGATCGCCTCGGTATTTCAGGACTTGATTGTGGGTGGTATGATCTAAAACTGAAATATCATCGGGGTTAACCAAAACGAGATTGGCATTTTTAGCGGCGCCAAAATCAAGAATAACCTTTAAGGCTTCGGGATCCTGGGGATAAACAACCACATCAGAACCTTCCTTGATAATCGATGCTTTTTCAAAGGCGATTTCAGCCAGGGTGTTCCCCAGATAATCGGTGTGGTCATTGCTGATGCCCATGATCACCACTGCCAGCGGATCTTTGATGATATTGGTGGCGTCAAGCCGCCCGCCCAAACCAACTTCAAGAACCACAAAGTCGACCTGTTTTTGATAAAAATACTGCAGTCCGACGGCGGTAACCATTTCGAATTCAGTGGGATGGGGTTCGCCCTGTTCCATCAGCACTTCAATCCGTTCCTTGACAAAAATGGTAGCAGCGACCAGGCTGTCATCGTCAATGGGTTCATTGTTTAACTGAATTCGTTCGTTGAAGGCTTCCAGAAAGGGTGAGGTAAACAAACCGGTGTTGTATCCGGCGGTAGTTAAGATGGTGGCAATCATCGTCGAGGTGGAGCCTTTTCCATTGGTGCCGGCAATGTGAATAAACTTGAGTTTATCCTGAGGGTTGTCCATGGCAGTAAGCAACAGGCTCATGCTTTCTAGTCCTAATCGGGTGCCAAACTTATGGGTTGCTTCAATGTAGCTGATGGCTTCGGTAACGTTCATATTAGATTAGGCCTCCTGGATGGGACAACAATTGACGCATTTTTCGGTAACCATGAATTGAACGCTTTTGTCATGTTCTTCCATGGGAATCTTTTCGAAAATAAAGTCTTCCCGAATCAGCGCAACGGTGACACAGTCGTCACTGATGGTTTCCAGAAAGCGGTCATAATAGCCACCGCCAAAACCCATCCGATGTCCGGAGGGCGAGAAGGCGCAGCCGGGAACCATGACCAGATCAAGCTTTTTAGGGTCGACAATCCGCATACATTCTTTGCGAACTTCTAAGATGCCGTAATGGCCTTCTTCCAGATCATCAGGAAAATTAATCAGCTCTGACAAAGTAACCGTATGATCGGCAATGTTACAGATGGGAACGACAATGTGTTTGCCATCGGCTAAGGCTTTTTTGATAAAATCATGGGTATAGATTTCAGTCCCAAAACTCACATAGGCCATAATCCAGTCGGCATTTTTATAAAGATCACTAGCGAGGAATTGTTCGATAATTTTAGCATCGGTGTCGGCACAGTAAATTTCTTTACGACGTGCCAGAATTTCTTTTCGGAACAAACTTTTATCCATTTTCTTCTCCTAATATTAAGATTAATTGACGATGATATTATAACATAAAGTTGGGTATCGACAAAAAATTATCGAGGGGAAATTTTATCTGAAATTTTTCTTGAAAACAAAGAATTCTTAGTTATACTGAGTATAGTGCCGAAAAATAGTCCATAAATAATACTCTTGGCAGAGTAAACAGAAAAAAGGTGTAAAATAAATGAAAAGATTATTAATCGCCTGCGAAACGATCCGGGATGAGGTTGAAATGGCATTGCAACGAACTAATGCGAAATTGGAAATTGTCTGGATGTCCAATCTGCTTCATGACTCTCCGGAACGGTTAAAAAAGGCTCTCCAGGAAGAAATTGACAAAGCCGAAGAAGGCTATGACCAGCTCTTGTTTGCCTATGGCAACTGTGGAAACGGATTGTTGGGTTTAAAAAGTGAGAAGGCAACCCTGATTATTCCCCGCTATGGGGATTGCATTGATATCCTGCTTTCAGAAAAGGAAAACCTGGAACGGATTCGGACATCCACCTATTTTTTAACCCAGGGATGGTTAAAGGGGGAAAAGTCGCTTGATAAGGAATTCCAACATAATCTCGAAAAATACGGTGAAAAGCGGGCCCGGCGGGTGATGGAGATCATGTTCAAAAATTATCAAAAGCTGATGCTCATCGATACCGGAGCCTACCCGGTGGCTGATCATCTGCCCCGAGTGAATGATATCGGTGAGCTCATCGGTCTGGAGGTAGTGGTCGATCAAGGCAGCATTTCACCGCTGGAAAAACTGGTAACCGGGGAATGGACGGAAGACTTTTGCATTATCCCCCCCGGTCAGGTTACCGCCCATCATGATTTTGACGGGGTGGCGGTTCGCAAAGTGTAGGCTAATTAAGCGCGGTTAAAAAACACCTGGTTCAGTCAGCAATTGATTTTTCGGGTGTTTTGGCACGATGGCGCGAAGCGGAATCGTGGTTGCATCAACTTGGAAAAGTGTGGTATAGTGAAAGAAAAGAATTATCCAGTAACAGAAAGGACAAAATATGAATCGGTTTAGAGAACCAATGAATGCCTTAACCCATTTAATTGGAGCGGTTTTATCTGGGTTTGGGATCATTGCGATGTTGATCTTAATTATTGCAAAAGATAATGTGAATCCGTTGACCCTGGTTTCGGTGTTGGCCTTTGGGATCGGGTTGATTTGTCTCTACGGCACCAGCTTTACCTATCATGCCTCTCAGGGTGACCAGGAAAAGATTCTACATTTAAAAAAATTGGATCACGCGATGATTTTTATCTTGATTGCCGGAACCTATACGCCGTTTTGTCTGCTATGCCTGACCGGAACCATGCGGGTGGCGATGATGGTGGCGATCTGGGGGATAGCCCTGATTGGGATTATTCTGAAAGTAGCCTGGATCAATATGCCCCGCTGGCTGGGCACCGGACTGTATATCTTTCTGGGGTGGTTTGCGCTGTTTGTGTTAGGGCCTCTTTATCAGGCGCTGCCATTGCCGGGCTTTATGCTGCTGGTTGGCGGCGGTGTGATGTACACCATCGGCGGCGTCATCTATGCGATCAAAAAACCAAACTTCGGAAAAAATTTCGGTTTTCACGAATTGTTTCATATTTTTGTCATTTTAGGTTCGCTTTGTCATTTTATTTGTGTTTTTTTCTTTATTCTTTAAGAAAAAAATGGTATTATTAAAAAGTTGTTATTCAAAACAAAATTCTTATTGTTTTTTTAAAAAAAACTGTTAAACTAATAGTATTGTTAATTGCATCACTGCAAAAAAAAAACTCATTTTTTGCAGTGATTTTTTTGTTGGAATAATACGAAAATGTAAAAGAAAAAGGAGTCGGTAAATTAATGCAAACAAAGTATATTTTTGTCACTGGTGGTGTGGTATCTTCTTTAGGAAAGGGCATTACAAGTGCGTCATTGGGTCGGTTGCTTAAGTCCCGAGGCTTAAAGGTCTCGATCCAGAAATTTGATCCCTATTTAAACTTCGATCCCGGAACCATGAGTCCTTATCAGCATGGGGAAGTTTTTGTTACCGATGATGGCGCAGAAACCGATTTGGACCTGGGTCACTACGAACGATTCACCGACGAAAACCTGTCCAAGTTCAGCAATGTCACCACTGGAAAAGTATATTGGAATGTTATCTCAAAAGAACGCCGGGGCGATTACCTGGGCGGAACCGTTCAGGTTATTCCTCATATTACCGATGAAATCAAAGATGGCATTCTGCGAGTTACTGATTACAGCCATCCGGATGTGGTTATTACCGAAATCGGCGGAACTGTAGGCGATATTGAAAGTTTGCCTTATCTGGAAGCGATCAGGCAATTCAAGGGTGATCTGGGTGCTGAAAATGTCTTATACATTCATGTAACCTTGCTACCCTATCTGGGCAAGGCTGGTGAACTGAAAACAAAACCAACCCAGCATTCGGTTAAAGAATTGCGAAGTATTGGGATTCAGCCGGATATTATTGTTCTCCGTTCCGAAAAAGAAGTGGAAGAAGGCCTCAAGGCGAAAATATCGCTGTTCTGCAATGTCGACAAAAAAGCCGTGGTTGTTAACATGGACGCCGCTGAACTATATGAAGTGCCCTTGATGCTTGAGAAAGAAGGTCTGGCCGAATTAGTTTGCGAAAAACTCCATATCGATTGTCAAGAACCAGACCTGACCGAATGGAAAGATCTGGTAAAAAAGGCTAAAAGTCTGGAAAATAAGGTAACTATCGGTCTGGTTGGAAAATATGTGGAACTGCATGATGCTTATCTTTCTGTGGCGGAAGCATTGCGTCACGGTGGCATCGGCAATAATTCCGAGGTTGCGATCAAATGGATTCACTCCGAAGATATCAATGAGGAAAATGTCGACCGGATGCTTAAAGATCTGGACGGTATCATCGTCCCCGGGGGCTTTGGCCACCGCGGAGTAGAAGGTAAAATTCATGCGATCCAATATGCACGGGAAAATAAGATTCCCTTCCTGGGATTATGTTTGGGTCTACAGCTGGCAGTTATTGAGTTTGCCCGAAATGTGGCTGGTCTTGCCGGTGCCCATAGCATTGAGCTGGATCCGGAAACGCCTTACCCAGTCATCAACCTGATGGAAGAACAGAAGAAAATCATTGATATGGGTGGCACCATGCGTTTGGGATTATACCCTTGCGAATTATTGGAAGGATCAAAAGCGAGGGAAGCCTATGGTGAGAAGAATATCAGCGAACGCCATCGTCATCGTTATGAAGTCAATGATGATTTTATTGGGCAACTCGAAGAAAAAGGGCTGGTGTTCTCAGGGATGTCACCTGACCGGGTTCTTGTTGAAATGATTGAAATAAAAGACCATCCTTGGTTTGTCGCCACTCAGGCTCACCCGGAATTTAAATCCCGTCCGAATAAACCCCATCCGTTATTCCAGAGCTTTGTCAAAGCTGCGTTGACGACAAAAAAATAGTGAATATAAAATCAAGATCCTAGATCTTGATTTTTTTTATGGGACGATACACAAGATAGCAACAGGAAAAGATGTGGATAACTTAAAAAATGTGGATAGTATTTGGGCAAAATTGTGGATAACATCAGTTTTGTCTGTGGACAATGTGGATAACCTTGTTGATTGAATGGGGAAACCACCAATAGCGCCAATGTAATGGAAAAACAACGAACAGGGTAATTGTTAATAAAAGAAATGTGGTTGAACACAGGCTGTGGAAAATAAAATATGATTGTCATGAGTCATAAATGGGGATATAATGAAAGTCAGCTAAAATAATCAAATGAAAAATAAAAAGAGTTAAGGTGAAATAAATGCATAAATACGGCTTTTTTAGAACGGCCTGTGCTGTTCCAAAACTAAAATTGGCAGACTGCCAATATAACATCAGTGAAATGATTGCCATGGCTGGCCAGGCCTGGGATCAGGGCGTCGAGATTTTATTGTTCCCGGAGTTGGGTATTACCGGATATACCTGTGGCGATTTGTTTTTCCAGCGGGAACTTCAGAAAAACGCAGTAACGGCTCTGGACAGCCTGTGTCGATGGTTGGACGGAAAGAAAATGCTCTTGGCGGTCGGTCTGCCTCTGGCTATTAATGGGAGTCTATATAATTGTACAGCGCTGTTAAACGACGGTAAAATACTGGGTATCGTGCCCAAGACTTATATTCCCAATCATCAGGAATTTTATGAAAAACGCTGGTTTGCCTCGTCAAAATCTCTCAATCGAACAGAAATTACCATTTGTTCCCAAACTGTTCCGATTGGAACTGATTTACTTTTTCAGCATCTTCATCGGGAGGAATTTGTGGTCGGGATCGAAATCTGCGAAGACTTGTGGGTGCCCATTTCACCGGGAAGTTTTCACGCTCTGGCTGGTGCAACGGTGATTCTTAATCCCTCAGCCAGCAATGAAGTGGTGGGGAAAAGTGATTACCGCCGAGAGTTGATCCGTTCCCAATCCGGACGCTGCAATGCGGCCTATCTCTATGCTTCAGCGGGATTTGGGGAATCGACCAGTGATCTGGTGTTCGGCGGAAATGCGATTATCTGTGAACGGGGGATATTATTAAAAGAACTGCCCAAGTTTAATCTGGGGAATGAACTGCTGATTACCGATATTGATGTGGAATCGCTGACTCATGACCGGCAAATGCAGCATGGCTTTGGGGACTCGGCTGATCTGCTTGAGGGACATTCCTACCGAACCGTCACGTTTGAAACCCCCGGTACCAATGATTTTGATCGGGAAGTCAATCCCCAGCCCTTTGTTCCGGCTGATCCAAATCGCCGAAGTGAACGATGCGAAGAAATATTTAATATTCAAACCATTGGTTTAGCTACGCGCCTCGCTCATATCGGAAATGCACCGATGGTAGTGGGGATATCCGGGGGACTGGACTCCACCATGGCATTACTGGTCTGCGTCAGTGTCTGTGACCGCTTTAATATTCCCCGCGAGAAAATTCATGCTGTAACGATGCCTGGCTTTGGCACCACTGACCGCACCTATGATAATGCCGTGGCGTTGATCAAGGGTCTTGGTGCGACCTTTCATGAGATTTCGATCGTTGCCGCCTGTACGGCTCACTTTAACGATATCGGACACCCCATCGAGCTTCATAATGTGACCTACGAAAATTCCCAGGCCCGCGAACGCACCCAGATTCTGATGGATCTTTCCAACAAACTGGGCGGGATTGTTATCGGTACCGGCGATCTTTCCGAACTGGCTCTGGGCTGGGCCACCTATAATGGCGATCATATGTCAATGTACAGCGTCAATGCCAGTGTGCCCAAAACCCTGATCCGCTATCTGGTCGAGTGGGTGGCCGATCATTCGCCCCAGGCGGAGATTCGTAAAATTCTCTATGATGTTCTGGATACACCAGTTTCTCCGGAACTGCTACCCCCGGATGCTGACGGGAAAATTGCCCAAAAAACAGAAGAAACCGTCGGCCCTTACGAACTCCACGATTTCTTTATGTATCAAATGGTGCGCCATGGTTTTTCGCCGGAAAAAGTATATTTTCTGGCCTGTAAAGCCTTTGACGGCGTCTATCAAAAGTCGGTCATCTTTAAATGGCTGAAAAGCTTTTACCACCGTTTTTTTAGCCAACAGTTTAAACGCAACTGTCTGCCCGACGGACCAAAGGTGGGTTC
>JAQUWM010000051.1:10368-17138 GCA_028692885.1 Acetobacterium sp.
AAAAAAGAAGCTGTCGGAAGACAGCTTCTTTTAATGACTATTCTTTTTTAGAGTAGTGTTGGATCAGCACTTCATGTTTGAAGTTAATGAAATCGAGAATTTCTCTTTTGCCTTCAGCACTGGTCATCGCATAACCGAAAAGTCCCAGCAGATCTTTCATATCCAATGGTTTAACCAGCTGTTCGGCAGAGTTTAACGATCCCTCAGTTTTAAGCTTGGCATCATTGAGTGAGGTAGAATTGTCAGTTCGACAGAGCAGATAGTCAACCGATACATCAAAATAATCGGCAATTTCAACAAGTAACTGGTTTTCGGGAAGGTTCTTATCCTTCTCATACTTGGAAATCGAGCTCTTGTTTAAATCAAAATGCTCAGCAAAATCCTGCTGGGTCATATCCTTGTTAATTCGTAGCCGTTTTAATCGTGTTCCAAAAGTAGACATGGTGTTTCCTCCAAAAATTATTCATATTTTTAGTATGAATGAATAAGATAAACACATGATATGTGTATAACTAGATTATACACTATCCGTATATTTGATAGCCAGAAATTTTATATAAAAGTGCCAAACCAGAAATAATTTAGATTGGACATGAAAGAGAAGCATTATTTCTTAAAAATAATTAAAATAAACTTGCTTTATTGTTTAACTTGGTTTAAAATAAGGTGTTATATATTCGAGAAAGGATACTAAATGAAATTTACAGAATTAGAAATTAATGAACAACTGCTACAAGGCATTGAAGAAATGGGCTTTGTAGAAATGACCGAAATCCAGGAGCAAGCGATACCACAATTGATGATGGGAGGAGACCTCATTGGAAAATCACAAACAGGGACAGGAAAAACTGTTGCGTTTGCGATTCCAGCCATTACAAAGCTTGACCCTTCCATAAAGAAAGTACAAGTTTTAGTTCTATGTCCAACCCGAGAGTTGGCAGTACAGGTCTCAGACGAGTTTAAAAAAGTTATAAAGTATCAAAAAGGCATCAAAGTATTACCAATTTTTGGTGGTGCATCCATTGAAGCTCAGATCAGAGACCTTAAATCCGGGGTTCAGATCGTTGTCGGTACGCCAGGCCGCGTGATGGATCATATGCGCCGAAAAACATTGAAATTAACCGATGTTTCAATGGTGGTACTGGATGAAGCCGACGAAATGTTAAACATGGGTTTCCGGGAAGATATTGAATTGATTCTTGACGAAATTGCTCATGAAATTCAAACCGTATTATTCTCAGCAACGATGCCAAAACCGATTTTGAAAATCGCCGAAACCTACCAGAAGAATCCGGTTTTGGTGGAAATTTCGCCTAAAAACATGGTCGCGACCAGCATCGAACAAAAATACTTTAACATCAGCGATCACCACAAGTTCGAAGCGTTAACCCGCTTGCTCGATGTTTACAAACCGCAGCGATCGCTGATTTTCTGCAATACTAAAAAATATGTCGATGAAATCACCGATGATCTTAAGAAATTGGGCTACTCCGTCGATAAAATCCATGGCGATATGCGTCAGATGTCGCGAATGGCCGTTTTAAAAGATTTCAGCCGTGGTAAACTGAATATCCTGGTAGCAACTGATGTCGCCGCCCGGGGAATTGACGTCGATGACGTCGATATCGTCTTTAATTATGATGTGCCGGACAATGAAGAATATTATGTCCATCGAATTGGGCGAACCGGACGGGCCGGGAAAAGCGGAATTTCCCTGACCTTGGCACGATCCAGAGATCAGTTCAGACTCAAGAAAATTACCGATTATACCAAAAAAAGCATTGAACGGGATTTAATTCCCACCAGTGCCGTCATCAATGATATCAAGATTGCTCATTTCCACGAACGCTTTAAGATTCGCGCCGATAAGGGATCTGAAAAGGGGACCTTAGATACCTATGTGAAAATTATTGATGACTTGGTCGAAAAAGGCTATACTGCCGAAACCATTGCGGCAGTTTTGCTGCAGGCACAGCTGCCATTGTCAGAAGCCGAAGATCTCAATACGGTTGAACGACGGCCAAGACGTAATGATGCAGCTCCTCGACGTGATGGTCGGGACGGCCGCGATAGCCGCGGTCGCCGGGATGGCGGATCTAGAGACGGTGGTTCCCGTCGAGCGGGTCCGGAAAAAACAAAACGTCTTTTCATCAGCGTTGGCGAAAAGGATCACGCCCAAAAGCGGGATATCCTGGGAGCCATCTGCGGAGAATGTGGTATTCCGTCTACAGCCGTGGGCAATATTGACATGTATGACAAATTTACCTTTGTCGATATTGATGAAGAGCAGGCTAAAAAAGTGGAAAAGAAATTAAACGGAAAAATAATCAAAGAACGTAAAGTAAAAGTTGAAATTTCTAAAAAGAAAAAATAATTAGTATATCAATAGAACCTGGGTGTGAGGCGAACCTTGTCCTTGGACCCAGGTTTTTGGTTATCATATCGAAATTTCATGAATAACAAGGAAGGTGCCAAATGAAAGACACGCAAACACAAAAAAAGAATAAATTGGGCGTCGTTCCAATTCCGAAGCTACTCTTTTCAATGTCATTGCCGGCGATTATTTCGATGATGATTCAGGCTCTGTACAACATCGTCGACAGTATCTTTGTGGCCCAAATCGGGGAAGAAGCTCTGACCGCTGTTTCGCTAGCATTTCCAATTCAGATGATTATCATCTCCTGCTTTGTGGGGATGGGAATTGGGATTAATTCAGCCATATCAAGACGATTGGGGCAGAATAAAAAAAATGAAGCGGCCAATGTGGCTGAACATGGTTTTTTGCTGGCGATGCTGATTGCAGCGGTGCTGGGCATCCTGGGATTCTTTACGGCGGAAACATTTATCAGTTTGTTCACGGATAACGCCAACATCATTGCTCAGGGCCGGTCTTATTTGATGATCGTCACCGTTTTTTGTTTTGGCAGTTTTATTACCCAGGCGGCTTATTCGATGCTTCAAGGCAGCGGGGAAATGATCCAGCCGATGGTCGGACAGATTATCGGTGCGGTAGTCAATATTATACTCGACCCCATTATGATCTTCGGGTGGTTGGGCTTCCCGGCATTAGGGGTGACTGGTGCCGCTATCGCAACAGTTATCGGTCAGCTTTTTGGGATGACTTATATGTTGCTGGTGATTTTCAAAAGCAGTAAGAATCACCTGAAACTCGACTATAAGGCGTTTCATTATGAAACGGCCATTGTCAAAGATATTGTCAAAGTCGGCTTGCCGGCGGCAATTATGCAGGGGTTGGCGTCGCTGATGATTACCGGATACAATCTGATTCTGGCTGGATTCGGGATGTCGGCAGTGGCTGTTTTGGGCGTCTATTTTAAAATTCAGTCATTGATCTTTATGCCCATCTTTGGCTTGGGTCAGGGTGCCATGCCGATCTTCGGCTTCAATTTTGGGGCCAAAAATCGGGAACGCTTTAATGAAACCCTGAAGGTTGCAGTCACCGCCGCCCTGACGATTATGACCATTGGTATGCTGTTGTTCTGGATTTTCCCGGCGCAGATTATGATGGCCTTTAACCCCTCCGCCGAGATGATGGAAATTGGCATCAATTGTCTAAGAAGCATCAGTCTGGCCTTTCCTCTGGCCGGGATCTCGATTATGATTGGCGTCAGCTTCCAGGCGATTGGAAAAGCCTATGTCAGCATGATCGCATCCTTTATCCGGCAGATGGTAGTGCTCTTGCCGGTTACCTATCTGCTGGCTCAGATTGGCGGTCTGGACTGGGTCTGGTATGGGTTTATCATTTCAGAAGTATTCTGTTTGGCTTACGAGCTTTTCATGTACCGCTGGTATCAGCGCAGAATTTTCGATACCTGGGATGCCTCGCCAATAGTGGCGCAAAACTAATAATAGCGTAAGAATTAAAAAAATAGAAAGATCTTCAAAAGGCAGTTTGCTTTTGAAGATCTTTTTTTACGCTTTATTCAGGTTATTAATCACATCGATGCTCTGATAAATCAGATTTTCCATCCGTTCAACCTCACCACAGAGAAAGAGATAGCCAAGCAGGGTTTCAAAACCGGTGGCATAACGGTAATCCGAAGGGTTGGCGTTTTTAGGGACCTGGGAGGCGGTATTTCGGCCCCGTTTAACCATTCGCTCCTCCGTATCCGAAAGCTCTGGCAGGAGTGTCCGGATAATCTGGGCCTGGGCACTGGCGCGGACATAGCTGATCGAGGTTTTAGTCATGAAATTGACGTTCTGATGACCGCAGCCGAGCAGATATTTCCGGATCAGATCGGAAAATATCCCATCGCCGATGTAGGCCAGCGCGAGGGGATTCATGGCGGCGGCCTGTTCCCGGGTGTAGTGCGTATCGATGGTGGCTTTAATGGTTTTTAGGTTGTCTGAATTTTCTGGGGTTAGGCTTTTTTCCATTTAACACCTTCCCGGGTATCCTCCAGGACAATACCTTTAGCCAGGAGTTCATCGCGGATCTCATCAGCCCGTTTGAAATCTTTAGCTTTTCGGGCCGCTTGTCGTTGTTCGATCAGGTCTTCCACGGTCTCATCCAGATTGGTTTCTTTTTCTTTTACTGCCAGACCTAAGACTCCGGTAAGTTCGGCAAAAATGTTTTGACCAGCAACAATTGCTGGTTTTGAAGCATTAGCGTCGAGGTTGGTGTTGAGATCTCTGACCAGCTCAAAAATAACGGCAATGGCATCGGCGGTGTTGATGTCGTCGTCCATCGCAGCGATAAAATCATTTTTGTAGTTGACCAGAGAATCGATCCAGCCCTGTTCTTTTTCGGTTACGGCATCCGCATCCGCATTGTCCAGTAAGAATTCCATCTGGAATTTGGCGGTATACAAACGTTCCAAGGCACTGGCGGCTTGTTGCAGCAACGGCTCGCTGAAGTTAACCGGGCTGCGATAATGCGCCATCAGTAAAAACATCCGTACGGCTTCCAGATCGAAGCTTTTGGCAATATCCCGGACGGTGAAGAAGTTGCCCTTGGACTTGGACATTTTCTCGTTGTCAATATTAATGTAGCCGTTGTGGACCCAATAGTTAGCAAAGGGTTTGCCACAGCAGCCTTCCGATTGGGCGATTTCATTTTCATGGTGGGGGAAGATCAGATCCTGCCCGCCGCCATGAATATCGATGGTTTCGCCCAGATATTTTTTGGACATCGCTGAACATTCAATGTGCCAGCCCGGTCGTCCCTGACCCCAGGGACTTTCCCAATAAGGTTCGCCATCTTTTTTCTTTTTCCACAGGGCAAAATCCAGGGGGCTTTGTTTTTCGTCATTGACATCAATCCGGGCTCCGGATTTTAAATCATCAAGCGACTGTTTGGACAATTTGCCATAGTCCTTAAAGGCATCAACATGAAAGTAGACATTACCGTCGACGTTATAAGCCAGGCCTTTTTCTTCCAGGGTTTTGATCATCGCAATGATTTCCGGCATGTGCTCGCTGACTTTGGGATGAGCAGAAGCCCGTTTGATGCCCAGGGCATCGGCATCGGTGAAGTATTCGCGAATGTATTTTTCCGAAACATCCCCCGGGGTAATGCCTTCCTCATGGCTACGATTGATGATTTTATCATCAACATCGGTAAAATTCTGGATAAAGCTTACCTCGTAACCGTGATATTCCAAAAACCGGCGTAACACGTCAAAAACGATAAAGGGACGGGCGTTGCCGATGTGAAAATAGTTATAAACAGTGGGTCCGCAGGAATACATTCGGACCTTGCCCGCTTCAATCGGGACAAAGATTTCTTTCTTCTGGGTCAGGGTATTATATAATTTCATAAAGTTCACCTTTCAATTTATTTCTTTACATGATTGTGTTATGATAACATATTATACACTAAAGATAAGATTAAGTGTCAATGGATAAAAATTTTAGGAAGAAAATTTCGATTATTTTTAGAAAAATGAAAAATATGAAATGAATGAGGATTCTTCATGGATGTAAATGCAAAGAGAAAAGTCCTGACCCAGGCGCTATTAGCCCTTGAAACCGAAGCAGATTGTAATCTGTTGCTCGAAGACCTGTGTACCATCAAGGAAATTGAAGACATGGCCCACCGCTTTGAAATTGCCTATCTGCTCTTCCAGGGGAAAACCTTTATTGATGTCGAAAAACTGACGGGAGCCAGCTCGGCCACGATCAGTCGGGTTAATCGTTGCCTGAAACACGGTAAGGGCTATCGCAATATCATTGAAAAAATGAAAAAGGATCATACCTTGGAGTAATCTGGGGTCTGTTAACAATTGGTCGGTACGGTAAGTTTGCAGGAACCTGAATTTTATCAAAAATTTAATATTAAAGGAGTTGAGTGTAGTGATGAAAGCTGTGAAAAAATCGAAGAAGTTGGACAACGTTTGTTATGATATTAGAGGACCGGTGGTTGAAGAGGCGGGTCGCATGGAAAAAGAAGGCATTGACATTATTATGCTTAATACCGGGAATACTGCCCCCTTTAATTTAAATGCTCCAGATGAAATTATTCAGGACATCAAATATAATATGAAAACCGCTGAAGGCTATTGTAATTCGCAGGGCATTTTTTCGGCCCGGAAGGCTGTGGTGCAACATTATCAGACCAAGGGTTTGATGGACCTGAAGGTGGACGATGTTTTTCTTGGCAACGGCGTTAGTGAGCTGATTCTTTTTTGTATGCAGGCGCTGTTGGATAATGGCGACGAAATTCTGGTTCCGTCACCAGACTATCCGCTGTGGTCGGCGGCAGTTAACTTAGCCGGAGGAACGGCTGTATATTATACCTGTGATGAAGA
>JAQUWM010000052.1 GCA_028692885.1 Acetobacterium sp.
TCGACATTCACGACATCTTTTTGGTTCATTGTCAAAACCTTTTTCCTGGTAGAATTCTTGTTCACCTACTGTAAATACAAATTCTTCGCCACAATCTTGACAAATTAAAGTTCTGTCTTCCATGAGTAACCTCCACTTAATTTTAATGTACAGGATCTGATTATTCTTTTTTAAATGGAGCATGGACCATTCTGTCTGAACGTTGTTACCATTTATGAGCTTGTAATCATTAACTATACTATGGTCATTATACAATGTTCGTTTACATTTGTCACCTGTTTTTTTAATTTTTTATTGAGTTAAATTCTTTTTTCGGATATATTAAACTAATACTATTTCAATTATAAGGAGTTATGTGATGAGAGATCCTCGACTAATAAAATATGCCCAAACCCTGGTCAATTATTCCCTCTACGTTAAACCCAACGAGTGGGTTGTTATCCGCGGTTCCGATCTAGCCCTGCCGCTGATTAAAGAATGCTACCGGGAGGTGTTAAAAGCCGGCGCTTACCCCACTGTGATGCTTAACCCGGAAGGAATCTCAGAAATTCTTTTAAAGGAAGGCAGCGACGATCAACTGCAGTTTAATGCCCCGATGATGATGGCCATCTATTCCCAAGCCGATAAGATTCTAAACATTATTGGGGATCACAATTTGAAATCACTGGCAGCTGTTTCCAGTGAACGTATCGCTCTGCAACGCCGTTCCGGTGCACCGGTCACCAAAGTTTACAATGACCGGGTGGCCCGGGGTGAAATGGATTGGACACTGTGCCTCTACCCCACTGAAAGCGGCGCCCAGGAAGCTAATATGTCACTGTCCGACTATGAAGAATTCGTTTTTGACGCCTGTCTGCTCAATACCGACAACCCGATTGCCGCCTGGCAGAAAATCCACGATGACCAGGCGGCCATGGTCGATTATTTAAATCAAAAAAAAGACTTCCATATCCTTGCCAAAGATACCGACCTGACCCTGAGCACCGCAAACCGGATCTGGATCAATTCTGACGGCCACCATAATTTTCCCAGCGGCGAAGTCTTTACTGCGCCGGTAAAGGAAAGCGTAAACGGAACCATTCGTTTCACCTTTCCCGGTATTTACAGCGGTCAAGAAATTGAAGACATTCAGCTTACCTTCAAAGACGGCCGAGTTGTAAAGGCCAGTGCCAAACGTGGCGAATCCTTGCTCCACGCCCTACTTGATACCGACGAGGGTTCCCACTACGTTGGTGAATTTGCCATCGGCACCAACTATGGTATTACGCAATTTACTAAAAACATGCTTTTTGATGAAAAAATCGGCGGCACCATCCATTTGGCCCTGGGTAAATCCTACCCGGAATGTGGTCCCATCAACGATTCAATGCTCCATTGGGATATGCTCTGTGGTATGAAAAACGGTGGTGAAATCTATGCCGACGGTGAGCTTTTTTATCAGCATGGTGTGTTTATAAAAAAATTGTAATAAACCCGGCTTTATGGTATTATTGGCAAATATATAAACAGGAGGAAATTAATGGAGACCACGGAAAAAAAGACGAATTTTATCACCAATGCAATCGATCAGGATATTGCCAATAAGGTCTATACCGACGATCGCGTTCACACCCGCTTCCCCCCCGAACCAAACGGATATTTACATATCGGTCATGCCAAAGCCTCGCTACTCAACTACCGCATTGCAAAAGAGTATCATGGCAAGTTCAATCTTCGCTTTGATGATACCAACCCCATTAAAGAAGAGTTGGAATATGTCGATTCAATCAAGGAAGATCTCCGCTGGCTGGGGATAAAATGGGATGACCGGCTCTTTTTTGCTTCCAGTTATTTTGATAAAATGGCCGCATACGCAGTTGAACTGATTGGCAAGGGGCTGGCCTTTGTGGATGAACTCTCCGCCGAGGAAATGCGCCATTATCGGGGAACCCTGACTGAACCCGGCCAGGAAAGCCCCTATCGCAACCGCAGTATTCCCGAAAACCTGAGCCTTTTTGAACAGATGAAGGCCGGAAAACTGCCGGAAGGTTCGTATATCCTGCGAGCTAAAATTGATATGAGCAGCCCTAACATGAATATGCGAGATCCGGCGATCTACCGGATTATGCACACCAAACACCATTCCACCACCGCAGACTGGTTCATTTACCCGATGTACGATTATGCCCATCCGATTGAAGACGCCATCGAAGGGATTACCCATTCCCTATGCACCCTCGAATTTGAAGACCACCGCCCCTTCTATGATTGGGTGCTTGCCAACATCGACGATTTTAAGAATGAGCCCCCGCGACAAATTGAATTCGCCAAGCTCAATCTAACTAAAACCATTGTCGGCAAACGCTTTTTAAAACAACTGGTGGAGGAAAAAATTGTCGACGGCTGGGACGATCCCCGTTTAGCCACCATCTCCGGTTTGCGTCGTCGTGGCTTTACGCCCGAGTCGATTCAGGCTTTTTGTGAAGCCATTGGCGTGGCCAAAACCAACAGTACCGTGGATATTGCGATGCTGGAACATTTTATCCGGGACGACCTGAAACTCAAAGCACCCCGTTTAATGGCCGTGGTTGATCCGCTGAAAGTGACGATTACCAACTACCCCGAAAACCAAACCGAATGGGTTGAGTTACCACTTAATCAGGAAAATGACGAGATGGGTAGCTATACCACACCATTTAGTCGTGAAATTCTAATTGATCGTAGTGATTTTATGGAAATTCCTCCCAAAAAATATTTTCGACTGTTCCCCGGAAATGAGGTCCGCTTGCGTGGCGCCTACTTTATCACCTGTCAGGAAGTGGTCAAAGATGCCGATGGCCAGGTGATTGAGTTAAAATGCACCTACGACCCGGCCACTAAATCCGGTGCCGGCTGTGAACGTAAGGTCAAAGGTACCATCCACTGGGTCGATGCCAACCATGCCAGCGAAGTGGAGCTCCACCTCTACGACTACCTGGTCGAAGATGATGCCGGTCTTAACAAAGACAATTTTCTGGAACGGATCAATCAGAAATCGCTGGAAATTGTCAAAGCCTATATTGAACCAGAACTGCTGAAGGCAAGCCCTTATCAAAAATTCCAGTTTATTCGCAACGGATTTTTCTCAGTGGATCCCAAATATTCAACACCGGACGCACCGGTTTTCAACCAGATTGTTTCTTTAAAAAGTTCCTGGAAACCGACAAATTAACCAATAAACTAATGCTGGCATCATGCTGCTTTTAAATGAGGGGAGAATCGATGAAAATATGGTCTAATAAAGAAAAAATGTCTCGGGACGAACTCCGGGAACTACAGTTTAAGCGTTTAAAGAAAACCCTACATCACGTTTATGAAAACGTGCCTTACTATCATGAAAAGTTCAAGATGGCTGGGGTTAAACCGGTCGATATCCGAACTCTGGAAGACCTGCGGCTGTTGCCGTTAACCACTAAGGAAGATCTCAGAAAAAATTATCCCTTTGGCCTTTTTGCCGTACCCAAAAATAAAATTGTCCGTTACCACGCCTCTTCCGGCACTACTGGCAAACCAACCGTGGTCGGTTACACCAAACATGATATGAAGGTCTGGCGGGAAGTCATTGCCCGAATTGTCACCATGGGCGGCGTCACCAATAAAGATACGGCCCAGATTACCTTCGGATTTGGTCTCTTTACCGGCGCCTTTGGTTTACAGCAGGGGCTCGAAAAGGTCGGTGCCGGAGTAATCCCGATGTCAGCCGGAAATACCCAAAAGCAGATTATGATCATGCAGGATTTCCAATCCACCGTACTGATCGGAACGCCGTCCTATGCCCTGCATCTGGCCGAAGCCGCGCAGGAAATGGGCATTGATCCCAAAAAAGAGCTGTTTTTGAAATACGGTCTCTTTGGCGGTGAAGGTTCCACTGAAGAAATGCGGGCCAAACTCAATGAAGCCTGGGGCATTATCTCTACCGAAAACTACGGCATGAGCGAGCTTATCGGTCCCGGAGTCTCTGGCGAGTGTCAGGCTTTCAAAGGGATGCACATCAATGAGGATCATTTTATCGCTGAAATCATTGATCCCGAAACCCTTGAAGTTCTGCCAGAAGGCTCGATTGGTGAACTGGTGATCACCCCGATTACCAAAGAAGGACTGCCGCTGATCCGTTACCGCACCAAGGATATCACCCGGCTTGACACAACCCCCTGTGATTGTGGTCGGACCTCAGCCCGAATGGCAAAAATCACCGGACGAACCGACGATATGCTGATTATCGGCGGAGTGAATGTTTTCCCATCGCAAATTGAAGGGGTTCTTCTGGGCATTAAGGGAATCGGCTCAAATTACCAGATCCGAGTTCTGAAAAAAGGGTATTTAGATCGGATCGAAATCGATGTGGAAGTCGTCAACCAGGATCTGCTGGTCTCAGTGACTCTGCTGGATCAGCTTTACAAAGAAATTGAGTCCAAGCTGCACACGATCCTCGGCATCCATGCCGGCATTCATCTGGTTGAACCCAAAAGCCTGATCCGCTCAGAAGGAAAAGCCAAACGGGTCATCGATCTGCGATCTGAAAATTTATAGGAGGCAAACCATGCTTATTAATCAATTGTCGGTCTTTATTGAAAATAAAAAAGGCCATCTCAGCAAGATCACCAAAGTCTTAAAAGATGCCCAGGTGGATATTCGCGCGATTTCCGTTTTTGACAGCGCTGAATTCGGCATTTTACGGATCGTCGTGGATAAACCCGAGTTGGGTGCCGAGGCTCTTAAAAACGCTGGTCACGTCGTTAAACAAAGCTATGTTCTGGCTGTCGATCCTTCCGATAAAGTCGGCAGCCTACATGATGTTTTCGCGCTGCTTTCGGATAACAACGTCAACATTGAATATGTTTACTCCTTCGTCATGCCCAATAACCAGGGTGCACCCCTGATTATCTTAAAAGCCGACGATCAGGAAAAAGCCATTGCCCTGCTGACCGCCTCGGATTTCAGCCTGATTCCCAAAGAAGCTGTTTATAACGTACAAAAATACTAAACAGCTAAACAAAATAGATACTATCCCAGTACTGACAAACTAAAAGCCGGAGCGTTGCTCCGGCTTTTTTAGCGTCTATTTTTGACCTTTTTAAGGCGAAAAAACTCTTCTCGCTCTTTTTCTTCAATGGTTTCCTGAATATACTTTATTTCTGCCTTTAACCGGGGAATCTGAATTTTATCCAAAGCATTAGCACTTTTCTGGGTCTTTTTTATTTCCAGCGACAGTTTATAGGCGGTAGTTTCAATCTGGGCCAGTTGATAAGACAGAAATTTAACATCATTAAATTTCTTGATGGCGATATCCAGGGCCGGATTGTTTTCATAAAATCCATAGGGTAAATTTTTTTCGCATTTTTCAGTATACACCACCTCCGGTATATCAACCCCCATAACCCCTTTAATCCGAATTTCAAAAGGCATTTCCGGCATCGCTGAAAGGGCAAATTCTTCCAGATGATTGAGTCCCATACTGATGCAAACCTGTTGCAGAGCCTCATAGGCATCGCGAAATTTCTGAGCGATTTCACGTTCAATCAACTCCGCTTCCTTAACCAGTTGCATGATTTCCTGAATCAGGATGGTTCTTTTTTTATCTAAAAGATCATATCCTTTTTCTGAAAAATTCAGGCGACCCTTGGCTTTGATCAAGTTAGCTTTCGTTGGGGTTATTTTTATCGCCATCGTACCACCTATGATCCTTTCGGAAAATATTTTTCAATGTTCTCAGGACTGAGTCGATCCAATTCCGTCAGCGGCAACAAAGATAAGAGCTGCCAGCCGAGATTAAGGCTCTCTACAATATTGCGGCTTTCATCAAAACCCTGATTCAAAAATTTCGCCTCAAAGGCCCGTCCGAAGGCCATGTATTTTTTATCGGTAGAGCTTAAATCCTCTTCACCAATAATCTGTGATAAATCGCGGACTTCCTGAACCTTGGAATAGGAGGCAAATAATTGGTTGGCAACCTCGGCATGATCCTCGCGGGTGAAGCCATCACCGATCCCATCTTTCATCAATCGCGACAGGGATGGCAAAATGGCCACCGGCGGATAGATACTACGCTGGAACAAATCCCGGCCGAGAACAATCTGACCCTCGGTGATATAACCGGTTAAATCAGGAATCGGATGGGTGATATCATCATTCGGCATCGTCAAGATCGGTAAAAAGGTAATCGAACCAACCTGATCTTTAAGCATTCCGGCCCGTTCATAAAGCGAAGCCAGATCCGAATACATATAACCGGGATAACCTTTACGGCTGGGTACCTCTTCCCGAGCTGATGATATTTCCCGGAGGGCTTCGCAGTAACTGGTAATATCGGTCATGACAACGAGAATGTGCATATGCTTTTCAAAGGCCAGATATTCAGCCGCCGTTAAAGCGCACCGGGGGGTCGTAATTCGTTCGGCAATGGGGTCATCGGCATAGTTGACAAACATCACCACCCGATCCATAACGTTGGCATCATCAAAGCTCTTTCGAAAGAATTTTTCATCATCATGCTTAACACCAATAGCCGCAAAAACAACGGCAAAGTCCTCATGGACATTGTCACCCAATCGGGCCTGTTTAACAATTTGAGCGGCCAGTTCATTATGGGGCAAGCCGTTGCCGGAAAAGATCGGCAACTTCTGCCCACGGATCAATGTGGCCAGGGTATCAATCGAGGAAATCCCGGTTTGAATAAAATTACGGGGATATTCGCGGGACATCGGATTAATCGGGCGGCCATTGATATTGGCTTCAACCAGACTGAAGATATCGCTGCCGTTATCAATTGGTTCGCCGATGCCATTAAAGATCCGCCCCTGCAAATCCAGCGACATCGGTAAATTAAATGATTCGCCAGTAAATTTGATGATGCTGTTCCCGGCGGCCAGACCAGCGGTGTTCTGAAACACCTGGATAACGACATTTTTTTCTTCAATTTTAATAACTTTTCCCTTTTTAACTTTGCCGGTGCCGATTTCGACAATATCAACGACTTCACCATAGAAAACATCATCGACATCTGAAACCTGTATCAGGGGACCAACGACTTTGTCAATCTTTAAATACTCTTTTTTCATCGCTTCCCCCTAATTCTCATATTTTTTAAAAAGAATTTCAAAGTGTTGATCAATCTCATCTTTGAGCCGATCAATCCCACTTAAATCATCATTGGGAATGGTGTATTTCATTTTTATAAATTGACTGAAAATATCCAGATCTTTCAGCTGCGAAGTTGGAATCCCCAGTTTCAGCCCTTCTCGACCGCTATCATAGAGGTATTCAATGGCTTTCAGCATGACATATTGTTTTTGCAGCGGCACATAGGTGTCGTCTTTGTTATAGGCGTTTTGCTGAAGATATCCGACCTTGATTATTTTGGCAATCTCAAGTACCCAGCGTTGATCATCTGGAAGCACATCTTCGCCAACCAGCATCACCATTTCCTGGAGTTTATTTTCTTCGTATAAGAGTTCCAGCATTTTATTTCTCAGGCTGATACAGTCCTCAGCGACATTGTCCTCATACCAATCTGATAATATTTTAATATAACCACTGTAGCTTTCGAGCCAATTAATTGCCGGATAATGTCTGGCGTAAGCCAGACTTTTATCCAGTGCCAGAAAAACATTGACAAAACGCTTGGTATTTTCTGTCACCGGCTCAGAGAAATCGCCACCGGCTGGTGATACGGCACCAATGATCGTAATCGAAGCATCATCGCCGCCCAGGGTTTCTACACTGCCAGCCCGTTCATAAAATTCCGCAATTCGCGACGGCAGATAAGCCGGATAACCTTCTTCGGCTGGCATTTCTTCCAAACGGCCAGAGATCTCTCGCAGCGCTTCGGCCCAGCGGGAGGTCGAATCAGCCATCATCGCGACCGCATAACCCATATCGCGGTAGTATTCGGCGATGGTGATACCGGTATAAATACTGGCTTCCCGAGCTGCCACCGGCATGTTGGAGGTGTTGGCAATTAACACCGTTCGTTCCATAATCGATTTTCCGGAGCGGGGATCGATGAGCTTAGGAAAATCTTCAATAACTTCAGTCATTTCATTGCCCCGTTCGCCGCAGCCGATATATACAATAATATCGGCATCCGACCATTTGGCCAATTGATGCTGGGTCATTGTTTTTCCGGTTCCAAATCCGCCGGGAATCGCTGCTGTTCCGCCTTTGGCAATGGGAAAGAAAATATCAATAACCCGTTGCCCGGTAATCAGCGGAACCAGTGTTTCGCGGCGATAGGCATTAGGACGAGGGGTACGAACCGGCCATTCATGAGCCATTTTCAATTCATGGACCTGATTTTTTTGATCCTGAATTCTGACCAGCACATCTTCAATCGTATAGCTGCCATTCGGAACCACCTCAATGACGGTACCCGAAACATTCGGCGGAACTAACAGACGGTTTTCAATGACCTCAGTTTCCTGGATGGTTCCAAACACACTCCCCGCTAAAAGCACATCACCAGTATTTACCGTCAATGTAGTGACCCATTGCTTTTGATCATCGATCGATAATAAACCGATCCCTTCTGGTATAAAAATGGGTGAAAGCTCCTGAATTTTTTCCAGCGGCCGTTGAATTCCGTCAAACATGTTTTTTAGCATCCCCGGTCCCAGTTTTAAACTCAACGGTTTGCCAGTAGGAGTTATTACTTCTCCGATTTTCAATCCTTCCGTTTCCTCATAGACCTGAATCGTACCCACATCACCTTCCAGAACGATCACTTCACCAATCAGATGCTTATTCCCAACCGTGACCATTTCACGCATTTTAAAGCTGGTCATGTTCTTTCCTTTGATAACAGGTCCATTAATCGCCGAAATTATTCCCTTTATTTTATTTTCTTCCATAACGGTCATCTAGCCCACCTGCTTTTCCATAAATCCATTGAGGGTCATACCAATGAGTTTATAATTGCTTTTGATCAGATTTTCAACGGTAAAGTCGCAATGCAGCCGACCTTCAGCATCTTCGGCAATAAACCCACCAATACAATCCTGACAATCCTGATGATATTCAATGGTATATTCGTCCAGTTCTTCTTCTATGATCGCTTTGATCTGGTCGAAATCGCGTTCGTTAACATAAACAACAAGCTCTTTTTTACTTCCAAATACTTGCGGAATCTGAACAATGCAGTCACGAAGATAATTAGTGTACACGGTTTCGGTCAGATATTCTCGGGCTTTCTCCCGAATCAGCTGATTAAAATCCCCTAGAATGCGATTTTTTTCTTCCAGTTCCAGAGTTTTTGCCTTATTTTTGCCCTCAGCGATAATTTTATTTTTATCTCTGAAGATGGTTTGATAACTCCGTTCTTCAATGGATCGTTTTTCTTTTTGAATTCTCTCTTTTGAGTCAGCAAGTAGCGCTTTTTTCTTTTCCTTTGCTTCGTAGATAATATCTTTTCCCCATTTTCTTTCTTTGCTCAAAAGATATTGGGTAAATACCTGGAGTTTTTCTTCTACTGAAATCATTTCGTCACATCCTTACAATCCCACAGACTCTTTAATATACTGCATGATCATCCCTTCACTGCGCTGATATCCATAACGATCAGGAATGACAGTAATTAAAGGTGAAAAATACTTCTTTTTTGCTTCTAAAACTAAATCTTCAATCATTAGAGATGCTTTTTCGGTCAGAAAAATTATTCCAATGTTCTTATCTTTTAAAGCTTCATTAAACGCTGCTTCAATCTCTGATTTTGTTTTTAAATACGTCCCTTCGATGCCAGCCAGCTGCATTCCCAGAAAAGAATCACGGTTCTCACTGATAACATAAGATTTCATTCTTACAGACTTCCGATAATCATGATTGAAATAACCAGGCCATAAATCGCAACCCCTTCAGCCAGACCAACGAAAATCAGAGTCTTTCCTAAAATTTTAGGGTCTTCAGAAACAGCGCCCAAAGCAGCCGAACCAACAACGCCAACTGCATAACCAGCGCCGACGCAGGCAAGCCCAGTAGAAAGTGCCGCTGCGATATAGCCTAAACCAGCATCTGAGACGCCACCGGGTTCACTACCAGTGGCTGCTGCTACCACCCCTGGTGCCATTACAATCAGTGCTGCTGCCAACATGGGGATAAAGGTCGAAAGATTTATTTTTAGAAATTTTTTCATTTTCACCTGTTTTTCATCACATCCATGATAGTTAAAATAAACACCCAGAGAAATGGTTCCTAAAACAAGTAAGGCGGTGCTGATGGTAATAAAAGTTAGTACATTCATATTCTGTTCTCCTTAAAATAAATTAATTTCCAGGTCAACGGGTCTGAATTCAACCCCATCGCCGGTATAATATTTACTGAATAACTCGTAAAACTGTAATCTCAAAGCTTGAATGGAAACAATCAATGTTTCCAGGCAAATAATAAAAACATTGGCAAGAATTAAGATCCCCACACTGATTACGCCATTTTGAGCCATTACAGCGAGAGTCTGAAAGGCCATGAAAAGCCCCACATGGACAAGAGCAAAGGCGCCGATTCGAATGAAAGACACCGTATTACTAAACATCCCCAATAACATTTCAAACAGTTCAAAACCACTTTCAACATAATAGTCAGCTGGTGATTCATCATAGAGATGCTTGTTTTTCTGTAAATAATTTGCCAGTGGTTCTCTGATTAAAACAATAAAGACCAGCAGCACCGCCAGAACCCCTAAAATTGGTGTCAACAATGTTGCAATTTCAAAACCAGCAGCATTAATACCGACAATTGCCAGTAAACTGGCATACAGGACAAAACCACAGATGCCATTTTTACCAAAGACGCCTTCTTTAATTTCGTTTTTCCTGAGTTTATTGATAATACTGTAGATATACGCCACAAAAAGCATGCCAATACCAATTCCGATTGCAACAAATAAAATTGAATTGATCTCCTCAAATGGTCTTAGCCATAATGCATGAATCACTTCTTCAAAACCAAAAAAACTGCCATACATAAATCCAAAGAATGTGGAGCAAATTCCTAGACGAAACAAAATCTTCCCAAGCTCTACTCCCCTTTTTCCCAGAATGAATCCGGCGACAGCCAAAAAAAGTCCTTGACCCACATCACCAAACATAAATCCAAAACAGAACATATAGGTTATACTTAAAAAAGGGGTTGGGTCCAGCTCATTAAACGATGGTACTCCATAAAGTTTCACCAGGGTTTCAAAGGGTTTAAAAAGCCAGTTATTTTTCATTTTAGTCGGCGGCTTTCCGCTGCCCTTATTGGTATCCGAAAACATAATAATCATCTCCGGATATTTGGCGGCAATTGCTTCCATCCGTTGTTTATCCCGCTTGGAAATCCAACCCGAAAAATAAAAGTTATCATCACTGAAGGCCATATACTTTTTGATGATGCTGAGATTGGCGTAAAGACTAAGAGTATTGAAACTATCTGTTGCGTCCACTCGGTTTTCCTCTAAATGGATATTAAGTTCCTTAACTAAATCTGCATTCTTAGTTTGCAGATTTTTAACTTCCACATCGATTGCTTTCAGAATTTCCTTTGGCGACTCAGTGTATTTGGCATTAAACCCTTCAATCGGTTTAAAATTAAGGGCCCTGAGAATCCGTTGGGATTCGATCTCCAGATCCTTAGGCGATACAATCATAAATACTTCTTCATTATCTTCCTGATTACCAACATGAAAGACAATCGATGTCACGCTGTTATAGATGCTCTTCAATCGCATGGCATTGTCTTTTGTTACTGAACCAAGGCTATATGAAAAATTCTCCAGACTGTCCAGTTCACTCATCTGAGCATCTAACTCATCAAGATAGGAATAAGCAATTTTGCTTTTTTCAAGCGCCTCAATCCGTGTCTTGACATCCCTTAATTCACTGTATTCGACGACTAAATTATTGTCAAACTCCCGGGCTTTGGCCAAGGCTTTCCCAAGATCATTCTCACTCTTTGCTAAAGAAACCATGTCTAAATTAAGCGAACCCTTGTAAAGTTCATTTAACTTATTTACCGTTTTTACAAATTTCTTCTCATCCATCATAGTCTCACCCGATACAAGCTGTGCAAATCCAAGCAGTTCTCCCATATTTTCTTCGCGTATCGGAAGAATAAACCGCCCGGAATCGATTTCCTGCATGGCATCGACTATTTGGATATCATTGAAAAGAAAAATGTCCTTGGCGAATTTATCAACATACTTGATTTTTCCGACCACATCCATCATAATCACATTTTCAATTGCCATAGAATACTTCCTTTCACAGCCTAATCAATGGGCCTGATTAAATATTTTTTTATTTCATCCGAGCTCATTCGATAGCGCTTACTTTCGATGATTGAAGTTATATCTTCAATCTCAAAGTCCAATAGCCGAACATAGGCAACGACACGTCCAAGCGAACCATTTCCTTCACTGAAAAGTTTAAGATACATAAAATAGAGATATCTTTCCTGCCGCCGTTCCATATACAAATCGATGGTCTCGGTATGATTGAAAAGAAATGCATAATCAGAATTTGTCAATAGAGCTTTAATTTCAATCAGATTTTTTGCATTAACCAAGTCTAATAAACGTTTCTCATTAAGCTTCAGGCCGCCTCGAAGGGAATAGGCAATCAATTCTTCCCGGGATAGACTATAGAATTTTTTACCACGATAAATCCAAATTAAATTTAACAAATCAAAGTTTCGTCTTTCCACATCAATTAAATCTCGATTCGATTTTTTATCAAGCTTCATTAATCGATTCTTCAATAAATCATAATAATAGCGATCCAGGTTTTTTTCTATCATGACCAAATCTTGTGTTCCCTTAACATCCTTATATATTTCAAGAATCCGATAATAATCGGTATCAATCAGCAACTTTTTAAATTCCTCCCAGTCGCGGGCGCGAAATAGACGACCAAACGGTACCCTTGTATACTTTTCAGAATACACCATTAATCCTTTCAACGACTCCAGATCATCATTTCTGGCAATGCCACGAATCAGAATCCTTAGCGATTCTACCTCCATCCGAATTAATAAAACCTGAAAATAATTCTTTTCTACCCCTGAGAGATAGTGCATCAACTTTTCAGTTTCCCGTACTTTCAAATCATTTAAGTGGGCTTCAATTTCCGTTCGATGAAGATTTTCCGGATCCATTTTTCTTAAGAAATCTCCATAGTAGCTATGATCTCTTAGATAAAGGAACACTTCTTTCAAGTCTTTTGCTTTGATCAGCTCAAGATAATCATTATCCTTAATTTTTCGAGCTCTCATTGCAAGCGCTTTTGTACTTATACATGCATGTTTACTTTTAGACATTCAACTCTCACACTTTTCTCTAAAATTTAGATCGAAAATCCATAGAATCAAGTACTACCATGATCATCTTTTAGCGTTGATCATCAAAAGAATATTACCAAGATCAATTTATTGAACACCATCTTTTTTGTAAATCAAGTCTGCTTTTTCGATTGCTTGAATAGTTTTTCCAGGACTTCCAATGCCTTTTCATCTTTTTTTTCATCATATCGACATCGGATCTTAGCTAATTCCTGATCCATTGAGTTAATGATGCTTTGGCAATCTTCTTTAGCCTTAGTGATCTCCGACTGAAAATTTTGTTTGGCTAATTCCTGAACGTCATCCAATACTTTTTTTTCATTTGCTTTGATAG
Source organism: Acetobacterium sp. (assembly GCA_028692885.1). GTDB lineage: Bacteria > Bacillota > Clostridia > Eubacteriales > Eubacteriaceae > Acetobacterium. Next base: position 13,655 of record JAQUWM010000052.1, read on the forward strand.
CATTTTTAGTATTTTCTAAAATTTTATCTGCTCGTTGGACAACGTTTTTTTTGATCCGCACTGCCCTTGTATCAAGATTGATAATCTGTCTGACCACCAAATTAATATCCGCATCGTCACTGTGTAACATAATTATTCTCCCTTCAGCAATATTTTATAAACTTACTTCTTATTTTTAATATACTATTATGTTTTCATTATAGCACTTTAAAAAATACTATCAACCTCTATTTTTTCTGACCAGTAATTGCAATTTTCTTTAGATTACTTACTTATTCATTATTTAGTTGACATTATTGTCCAGGAGGTGTAATATATGCTTAATACATATCCCCACCCCACATGGGGTGTAGCAATAGGAGGAGTTGTCATGGAAAAAACACAGTTCAATATTAGCGGCATGACCTGTACCGCATGCGCCAGTGCCATTGAGCGAAAGGTTGGCCAGTTAAACGGTGTTGCAACGGCTGTCATTAATTTTTCAAATGAAAAACTGGTTGTCCAGCATGATCTGATGCTTGCGCCTGTCACACTGATCATCAGCACCATCGAAGCACTAGGCTACGGAGCTAAATTGGCTGATGCGAACAACACTGCCAACGTTAATAAAATAAATTCAGGAAAACCAGATTACCAAATTCAAATCGATGAACTCAAGTTGCGATTAATCGGCTCACTTATCTTTACGATTCCTCTCGTTTATCTGGCCATGGGATCGATGATCGGATTGCCCATTCCCGTATTTTTGACGGGTGAACAGAATTTACTGATTAATGCCTTAACCCAAATGTTGCTCACCCTGCCAGTGATTTACCTATGCCGACATTTTTACACTAATGGGTTTAAAGCGTTGGCCAAACGGATCCCTAATATGGATTCCCTGGTGGCGGTGGGCACCAGTGCCTCATTTATATATGGGGTGGTGGTTCTTTTCATCTTAGCCTATGGTTTTTCCTATGACAATATGGAATTGATCCATCATTATTCACACGAACTCTATTTTGAATCAACCACAGTTATATTAGTATTAATTACCCTCGGAAAGTTTCTTGAAACAAAAGCCAAGGGCAAAACATCTCAAGCAATCGAAAAACTCATTGCTTTGGTCCCTGAGAATGCCCGGGTTTTACGAAATGATACTGAGGTCGAAATTAACATTGATGAGGTACAAATTGATGATATTGTGATCATTCGTCCCGGCGAACGGATTCCCGTTGACGGGGCCATACTTAGTGGCCATTCCAGTGTCGACGAATCACTGCTGACTGGTGAAAGCTTACCGGTGGAAAAATCCGTTGGCGACATTGTTATCTCCGGCAGTATGAATAAAACTGGAGCCTTTGAATTCAAGGCGACAAAAATCGGACAGGATACGACCCTCAGTAAAATTATTCAACTGGTTGAAGAAGCACAATCATCAAAAGCTCCCATTGCCAGAATCGCTGATGAAATCAGCCGCTACTTTGTTCCGGCGGTGATGGGAATTTCCTTGCTTACCTTTGTCGTCTGGATGATTCTTGGCTATGGTTTATCCTTTTCCTTATCGACGGCCATATCGGTTTTAGTTATTTCCTGCCCTTGTGCGCTGGGTTTGGCTACCCCCACGGCAATTATGGTTGGCACCGGAAAAGGCGCTGAAAAAGGTATCTTATTTAAGAATGGACCAGCACTTGAAATTCTTGGAAAATCAAATACCATAGTATTTGACAAAACCGGTACCCTGACCATCGGTTCTCCATCGATTACCGATATCGTTCTTTTTGATTCTGAGTTGGATCAGGATGAGTTATTGCGACTGACCGCCTCACTTGAAAAAAAATCAGAACACCCACTGAGTGAAGCGATTATTCGTGAAACTGATGCACGCCAATTATCCTTGTATGAAGTGAGCCATTTTGAGTCACTTTCAGGATTAGGCATTCAAGGTCAGATCGCAAACAAAAAATTACTGATCGGAAATATTAAATTAATGGAACAAAACCGCATTTCGGTGGCACCGATCATGGAAGACTATCTGCGACTCTCAGACTCGGGAAAAACGCCCCTGCTGATTGGCTGGGACCAATCCATTAAAGGCATCATCGGGGTTGCCGACACCATCAAAGAAAACAGTAATCTGGCTGTTTCCCAACTTAAGGCAATGGGTATCCAGGTCTATATGCTCACCGGCGACAACGAACGAACGGCGCACGCCATTGGCAATATGGTAAACATTGAAAATATTGTTGCTAATGTACTTCCCCATGAAAAATCATCGATGATCAAGAATCTTCAGTCCCAGGGACATCAGGTGATTATGGTGGGTGATGGTATTAACGATGCTCCGGCTCTAGCCCAAAGTGATGTCGGCATTGCTATTGGCAACGGTACGGATGTCGCCATCGAGTCCGCCGATATCATTCTGATGCAAAATGATTTAATGAATATCGTCTCTGCGATTCAATTGAGCAAGGCGACCCTGAGAAATATCAAGCAGAATTTATTCTGGGCGTTCATCTATAACGTGATCGGTATTCCCCTGGCCGCTGGTGTATTTTATATCCCCTTTGCCTTGAAATTAAATCCCATGTTTGCCGCTGCCGCAATGAGCTTAAGCTCGGTATCGGTAGTTCTCAACGCTCTGTCACTTAAGGCTTTTAAAGCAAAACTCTTACAAATTAGTAAAGTTGAAACTAGTCAAACTGTTATCAAGGCTGAACTGCCTCCCAATAAAATAATAGAAACGAAAGAAGGAAAAACCATGAAAAAATTATTAAAAGTCGCTGATATGAGTTGTCAGCATTGTGTTAAACGAGTCGAAGGTATTTTAAATGGATTTGAAGGAATCACTGAAGTGTCTGTTTCTCTGGAAAAAGGCCAGGCCAATTTTACAGTTTCGGATAATGTCGATATTAACGCAGTGACTACAGCCCTTACCGAAGGCGGTTATCCTGCCTCTGTCATTACGGAGTAAAGTGATGGAATCCAAGGATCGTTCAACCGAGCTTAACTTACTTAAAACTGCCAGTGGCCAGATAGATGGCATCATAAAAATGCTAGAAAGTGATCGCTACTGTATCGATGTTTCGAAGCAAATTCTCGCAGTTCAGGCGCTTTTAAAAAAAACCAACCTGGAGATTCTAAAAAAGCATATGAATTCTTGTGTCAAAGATGCCTTTGAGAAAGGCGATGGTGAATCAAAAATAGATGAGATCATGCTTGTCCTTGATAAATACTATCGATAGGATCCATTAAATTAGTACCTTTAAATTCAATAAAAATGACGAGCAAGATCCGAGTGATCTTGCTCGTCATTTAAAATTATGGAAAAATAAAAAACCGCATTATTATCTGCGGTTAAATTTTAAAATGGTGACCCATGGGCGACTTGAACGCCCGACACCCTGATTAAAAGTCAGAT
>JAQUWM010000053.1 GCA_028692885.1 Acetobacterium sp.
CACCCTCACACATTATTGTTTATTTTGTAATGTTCTTCTGGAATCTCAATGTTTTCTGGATTTTCTACATTACCTTACATATTATACACTATCTTGTAATATTATGACTTGATCAACACGCCCTAGTTTTTGTCAGAAATCGTAATAAAAAAAGTGATTGGCTGACGGTACTCAGTACCGATTTATCCTTGTCTGATGAAGAAATCATCCGCGTTTATGGGAATCGGTGGAGCATAGAAGTTTTCTTCAAATCCACCAAGTCCCTGATGAAGCTTGGCACTGAATTTCAGGGGCGAAGCTATGACATGATGATCAGCCACACAACCATTGTTTTTACCCGATACATCCTGCTGGAATGGCTTCGCCGAAACGAAAATGATGATAAAACCTTGTGCGAATTATTCTTCAGGCTTTGTGATGACATCCAGGATATGGTACTCTCAACCGCTCTTCAAAGTTTGATGAGCTTATTCGTTGAACAATTAAATTCGGTAGGCTCGAGAAAGTCTGCACTGTTAAAAAATCAACTCCAGCAATGGATTGGCTCTCAGGCCTCTTTTATAAAGGCTTTGTTTGCTCAATTAAGCTGGGAAAGTTGAGTAAATAATGTACGGGGCGAAAAGAAGCAGCCCGGGGTATTCAAAACTTCACAAAATTATATTGGTTGGGGGAATTCTGTTTCGCACACACCAGTCCCTCCAGAGCTGACCTTAGACTATATGTCAAATTTAGAAAACTATATTCATTATGATGAATTAGACCTACTAGTGCAATCTGCAATTATTCACGCACAATTTGAAATGATCCATCCTTTTAAAGATGGTAATGGCAGAATCGGGCGACTGCTGATCCCTTTATTTTTATATTACCGAAAATTGCTACCCTATCCTACATTTTATATGAGTAGCTATTTTGAAAAGGATCGATCATTATACATAGATAAACTTTCAAAAATATCACAAAACAATGACTGGCTGGGTTGGATTAAATATTTTCTGGAAGGGATCGTTGCCCAATCAGACATCAACACAAATAAAGCCTATTATTTATTAAATTTTTATAATGACGTGATCCGTATCGCTAATACTGAACTTAATTCAAAACACTCCATTGAAATTATCGATTTTATTTTTGAGAACCCAATTTTCAAGGCAAAACAATTGATTTCAAAAGATATTGCCAGCAATAACACCATATACAGCTTATTAAATCAACTTGTAAATCTCAATATTTTATCAACAGACGATAAAGATAGAAACAAAACCTATTACTGCCCTAAAATACTTTCTTTTATTGATCTATAAATTTTCACGATTGCCTATTGTTAGTGAGGTAATTTTACCTTCTACCTCACTATCTTTTTCCTTAGTGAGGTAGAGCCGCTTTTTACCTCACTATCTTTTTCCTTAGTGAGGCAAACACATTTTCACTTCACTATCTTCTCCTGTGTGCTTCGTTCTCAATTTCTTAACATTTGTTAATAATTATTGAAAAATTCGGAATCTAGTTGAGCTATATTGAATTTTTACTCATTTTCATCATTTCAATAAATCTGCTTAAGTAGTATAATTAAATTATTAAAGAGAAAGAGGAGGAACTTTCATGGAAGAAAATGTAAAAACACCTTTTTGGCAAAAAACATGGGTAGTTGTGTTGGCGTGTATTTTTATTCCCCCAGCAGGTATCGCATTGTTGTGGATCGGCAAAAAAGGCGGCATGGTACTTCGAATTATTTTAACGGTTATTTTAGGTTTTTATTCACTAGCTTGGTTGAGTGGATTTGTTGGTGGCGGAAAGTCAACCACCGTGAAAGACCAAACAGCCACTAAAACAGAGGTCGTTGCAGAAGATACCAGCGCTGCTGATAAAGCTGCTGCCGATAAAGCTGCTGCCGATAAAGCTGCTGCCGATAAAGCTGCTGCCGAAGCTGCGAAACCACAGTTGACGATAGGCCAGAAAAATGCGTTAAACAAAGCTAAGTCGTATTTAGATTTTTCCGCATTTTCTCATTCTGGTTTAATAACACAGTTGGAATACGAGGGGTTTTCTAATGAAGATTCAACGTATGCAGTAGATAATTGCGGTGCTGATTGGAATGAACAGGCAGCTAAAAAAGCTAAGAGCTATTTAGATTTTTCATCCTTCTCTCGCGATGGTCTAATTGATCAATTATTATATGAGGGTTTTACCAATGAACAAGCGGAATACGGTGCTACAAAAGTTGGTTATTGATAAGGCTAATTAAACAATTTTGTAATTATAGAAAACCGCATCCGCTTTTTTATATTACAATGAAACAAGGAGTAAAATGTGAAAGAAATCACTGACTACAACGAAAGTATATTTGAAAGTATAAAACACACCAATGAATACGGCCAGGAATACTGGCTGGCCAGGGAATTGCAAACCGTTCTTGAATACACCGAATGGCGTAATTTCTCAAAGGTCATCGAAAAAGCAAAAGAAGCCTGCAAGAATAGCAACAACACGATAGCAAACCATTTTGTTGATGTCAACAAAATGGTCGATATTGGTTCCGGTGCAGAACGAGAGATCGGTGATATAGAATTATCCAGATATGCGTGTTATCTCATTGTTCAAAACGGCGATCCGAGCAAACAAGTGATCGCACTAGGCCAAACATATTTCGCAATAAAAACCAGGCAGCAGGAACTCATTGAAAACTATGATAACCTAACCGATGATCAAAAAAGGCTTGCTGTTCGCAATGAAATAAAAGAACACAATAAAGCCTTGGCAGATGCTGCACACAATGCCGGTGTTGTTACACCGTTTGAATATGCGATCTTTCAGAATAAAGGCTATCAGGGTTTATATGGCGGTCTGAATGCCAAGGGTATAAAGCAGCGAAAGAACCTCAAGAAAAGCGAGAGCATCCTTGATCATATGGGACATGAAGAACTGGCTGCAAATCTTTTTCGTGCAACCCAAACTGAAAGCAAATTGCGCCGTGAAAATATTAAAGGAAAAGATCAAGCCAATTCGACGCATTTTGAAGTTGGTAAAGCCGTCCGCAAAACTATTGAAGAATTAGGCGGAACCATGCCGGAGGATCTTCCAACCCCGGAAAAAAGTATCAAAGAAATAGAAAAAGATCAAAAGAAATTACTTAAATAGGAATTATTGACATCTGCTAAAAATATCCATATTTTACTGGGGAACCCATCATGGGTTCCCGTTCTTCTTAACAATCTTCACTAAAATTTACTACAATTAAATAAAACATCCGTTCTAAAACATGCTATAATAAACAAACGTTCTGTTTGGGAGGCATATATGAACCAACTCGCACTTAGAAAATCTAACTTAATGAAAAAAAGATATAACATCGATTCTTTCCCCATTCCACTCTGGCAAATCGAACAAGCGATTATAGACCAGGGGTTTGATATTGTTATCTCCAAATCTCTTTGCAAGTCATGCGTAATAAAAAAAACGGTCTATGTTCCGCATACCATGGACTTTATTAGCCGTTTTATGCTTTCGCATGAGCTTGGTCACATTCTCTGCCATAACTGCGATATCCATCGCCTGGATGATATTTCAAAAGAACAATTAGAGTCTCAGGCGAATGCATTTTCTGTCTATTTCTTAATTCCAACCCGTCGATTTAAAATTGATTCAAAAATCTATAATGCTTATGAATTATCTGAACTTTACGGAGTACCTGTTGGGTTTATTAATTCATGTGTGAAAAAATATTTAGCAAATTAAAAAAAGAAGTAAATACAAAAAACAATCTAACCACAGGGTATTTTGATGCCCTAAATCCAAAGGAGACATATTAATGGCTGATCTTAATGCAAGAAAAAGAGGAAAAAAATGGGAATATCGTTTTGAAGCTGCAAAGATTGATGGTAAAAGAAATCAAATTACAAAAGGTGGGTTTTCTACTAAAAAGGAATGCCTGGAAGCAGGAGCAAAAGCTCTGGTAGAGTATAACAGATCCGGGCTCAAGTTTTCGCCAACAGAGATAAGTATTTCTGATTATTTGGATCTGTGGTTTGATACCTATTGCAAAATGAGTCTCAAATACCGAACACAAGAATTATACCTGGGCATTATCACAAATCACTTAAAACCGACTTTTGGCCATTATCGTCTGGCATCGCTAAATACCACGGTTATTCAGGAGTATGCAAACAAGTTAAAATTAGACGGTCTAGCTAAAAATACCGTCGTTGGGATAATCAGCACCTTTTCCGGGGCTTTAACTTATGCTGTTGAACCACTTAAATATATTCAGTTCAACCCTTGTGATCGGGTGAAATACCCCAAATATGAAAAGAAGGAAGATGAAGTCAGACATATCATTAGCCGCAATGACTTCAATCGAATTCTAAAAAGATTTGAAAAGCATTCGCACTTTTATATCCCTTTGCTGATCGGTTATCATACCGGCTTGCGAATCAGTGAAGTTTTTGCATTGACCTGGGATGATATCAACTTAAAAGAGCGTACTTTGACGGTTGACAAAATTACAGTTAAAAGAAATTATGGAGTTGATATAAGGCAGGCATTGAAGAAAAAAGGAAAGAAGGAAGAGAAGTCAGCCTGGTACTTCGGCAGCCCCAAGACCGCATCTTCCATCCGGACAGTAAAATTTGGGGATACGCTGCACCATGCTCTAAAACAGCTAAAAGCCACTCAATTAAAAAACAGGTTGGAATATGGTGAGTATTACACAGACATCTACAAAAAGCCTGAATTAGACGAAAAAGGAAACACTATTTACCGGTTAATTGAAATTGAACATGGAATCCCTTGTGATTTATCAGTGGTCAATTTGATCTCTGTTCGTGAGAACGGTCAGTTTATTTCAACTGATTCTTTTAAATATTGTTCTCGTGTCATTCACAATGAGTTAAACATTGATTTCAATTTTCACTCATTAAGACACACGCATGCTACTGTTTTAGTTGAAAATGGTGCCGATACCAAAAGCATTCAGGATCGATTAGGACATTGTGACATAAGAACAACATTACAGACCTACACACATAATACTGAATTCATGGAAAGTAAGGCAGTTGAAATCTTTGAAAAGGCTCTTTTGTCCACCAGAGAAAACTGCGGTGGACAAACGGTGGACAAATGACCTTTGTCCACCTGATAAGCCATCAAGAATCGCTTATTTAAGCGATAGTAGAACGACTGTTTCTACATGCCCGGTATGCGGAAACATATCCACACACTTCACCTTCTTGACCTCATACCCCGCGGCCACAAAAAACGGCAGATCCCGAGCCAGCGATGTCGCCTTGCAGGACACATAGACAAACACCTTGGGCTTAAAATCGAGAATTTTAAAGATCGCCTTGGGGTGGATACCGTCCCGGGGCGGGTCGAGAATAATCACATCGGCTGGATCATGGAGGTTGGCCACCTCGACCATCACGTCACCAGCAATGAACTGGCAGTTATCCAGGCCGTTCTTGGTGGCATTGGCTTTGGCGGCTTCGACCGCTTCAGCGACCAGCTCGATGCCAACCACCTTTTTAGTAACCGGGGCCAGCACCTGGGCAATGGTGCCGGTGCCGCAGTATAAATCATAAATCACCTCGTTCTGTTCCTGGCCGACAAAATCCCGGACCACCGAATAGAGTTTTTCGGCTCCCAAGGTGTTAGTCTGAAAAAAGGAAAAACTGGTAATTTCAAAACTCAGTCCTAAAATCTTATCTTCGATTTTGTCTTCGCCGTAAAGAGTTTTGGCGGTTTCAGCTTTGACTACATCAGCGATGCCATCATTTTGGGTATGGAGAATCCCCCGGATCTGGCCAATCAGCGATAGATCCAGCAGGCAATTGACAAAGGCCGCTTCATCCAGGGTGCCCTGACTGGTGGTGGCCAGATTGATCAGCAGATCACCAGTCTGTTTGCCCTTGCGGACGACCAGATGCCGTAAAAAGCCCTGGTGGCTGCGTTTGTGAAAATAGCTGTCTCCGGTTTGAGCAAAATAGCCCAGTACCGCCGTTTGAATCTGGTTAAAATCCTCATCGGTAATCTGGCAGCTGTCAGTTTTGACGATATTGTAAAAACTGCCCTGTTCGTGCAGGCCCAGCATCAGGGGGCCGTCTTTTTCGTTATCACCAAAGGAATATTCCATCTTGTTGCGGTAACCAAAAACTTCCGGGCTGGGGACAATCCCTTCATAAGCAAAGCCCGTAATCCCGGCCTGCATAAGCAGGTTTAAAACGTAGTTTTCTTTGAGCTTAAGCTGTTCGTCATAAGGCAGATTCTGATAGCTGCAGCCCCCGCACTTATCAAAGACATGGCAGGCAGCCGGGATTTCGTTGGGCGCTTTTGCCAGCACTTCCAGAATCCGACCCTCATATTTTTTGCGTTTTTTGGCAATGTTCACCAGTACTCGTTGGCCGGGCAGGCCGTTTTTCATGACAACTTTTTTTTCGCCGTGCATGCCCCAGGATTTACCGGGGAAATTAAATCCCGCTATCATTAACTCAATTGTTTCATTCTTTTTCAATTTGGACTCCTTAAAATTTTTTGTTTTATTATACGAGGCTGTTTATTCAGCCGAGATTTGCTATTACGCTTTGGTCAGTTCCTGAAAATAACGGGAAACGGCAAACATCCGGGCCCCATTGATGATCTCTTTGATGCTGGTGGTGATTTCCTCGGGTGATTGCTTCATCCCGTTTTGGGCCCAGTCGATAATCATCCCCACCACCCCATAGGACAAAAATTCGGCGGTAAAAGTTTTCTTTTGGAGCGTCATCACCGGGGCAACATCCGGGTTCATTTTGCGATCACTGGACAGGTGTTCAATCATTTCCATCAATATTTCCTTGGTGACAGTAAACAGATAATTCTGGAATTCGCTGCCGTTGATGTCTTTTAAGGTGGTTTGATAAAAATGGCCATCCTTTTTCATGGTCGTTAATAGCGCCAGCACCTTACTGTCCCAGTTTTCGATGGTCAGATCGGTTCTGATCACTAAAATCGCCTCCTGATAAACGATCCAGTTGATCAGATCGTATTTATCGTGAAAATGATAATAAAAAGTCCGGCGGTTCAGACCACACCCTGCAGTAATTTCGGCAATGGTGATTTTTTCAAAGCTTTTATTTTTTAGAATATGTTTAAAGCCTTTGGCAATCGTTTTTTAGTTATTGATGCGTCGGACATGCAGACACTCCTCATGATCTTTTTAAGAATAATTATATCATTTCAGCTTGTTATTTCAAAGTGATCGTCAGCAAATAAAAAGAACCCCGCATATTGCTATGCAGCGTTCTTTCAATCTTGATCATTTTAAAATAATTGGTCGGAGTTCAGTTCGGCTTTAACGGTGACATCCTCTTTCTCAGCCTTCTTTTTCTTAATCATGGTCAGGACGATCGTGGCGGCAAAGAACACCACCAGATAAATCACCAGAATCAGGAAGCTGTGCCAGAAGTCGCCGGAAATGCTTTCTCTTAAGCTGGTTTCCATCTGCATCTCAGCTTTTCCGAGGATCTGACTGGCCAGATAATTTCGTTTTTCGTTGGGTGAGAAAATAATCCTGGCGGTCTGCTTATTGACCGTCGCCGCCGAGGCAATATTGTTTGAGAAATTCTGGGGGACCACGATCATAGCGTAGTAATCATCGCTTTCGGTACCGGCTTTTGCGGTGGCCTCATCGGTGATCACATACTTAAAGGTACCATCCTTAATCAGCTCATCAATAAATTCGTCGCCCAGATTGCGCTGCTGATTATTGATGGTCGCGCCGCCATCATTATTGACCAGTGCTACCGGCAGGTTATTAAGTTTTGAGTAGGGATCCCAGAAAGCGCTGAAATAGAAAAAACTATACATAAGTGGTATAATAATAACACCGATAATAACAATAAATCGTACTGTATTGGCTCTGTTAACTATTTTTTTATTCATTTTTGCTCCTTTCGCTTGCTTAAAGGAGTATAGCATCAGAAGTTCAGCTTGTAATTATACGATTATTCAAACTTGTCCGAAATCCCGACAAATCAGGCCATTTGTCCAAAAATGAAAACGATATCCTTATCTTTCTTAAGGTTTTGAATCGCTTCAGAAAAAAGAACCACTTCTTTAATGAAGTGATCCCTCTCTTGTTACCCATTAATTAACCGACATAATAATTCAGCTTATCCAGCAAAACCCCTTTTGATTGCAGTCCGACGATGGTTTCCACCACTTCGCCATCTTTGAAAATCTTCATCGTTGGCACGCTCATCACCCGGTATTGTTGGGCCAGACTCTGGGTCTGATCGATATCGACCTTATAAACACTGGCTTTGTCTTTTAACTGCTCTGACACTTCTTCCAAAACCGGAGCCAAGGCTTTACAGGGACCACACCACGTGGCGAAAAAATCTACCAATACCACACCTTTTCCTTTTAAAACCAGATTGTCAAATTCTGTTTGATCGATTATCTTAGCCATTTTTTTATCTCCTTTATTTTTTCTTAGTTTTTTTAGTTTTTTAAATTTTCCGCCTACGGCGTATTTATTTTTTCAGCGATTTCTGTCAGTTCTTTCAGGCACTTTTTATTATCGAGGACTGGCAACTCATCAGTATGCGAAAACTGAACAAAGCCAATCTCATCACAGCTCAAGGTTTTTTTATACCATTCCAGGGTATTATCCATGGCCTGAAACTGACGTGGATAATGAGGTGCTCCACCAATACCGATGATCAGAATTTTTTTCTTTTTGATGTTGGATCGATCCTCAAGATTATAAATCATTTGCGTCCGATCAATGAGTGCTTTTATTCTTGATGGAAAGGCACTGAAATAGACCGGACTTGCCACGATTAATAAATCGCAGGTCTCCATTTTTTTATAAATTTCAGTCATATCATCTTTCGTAACACATTCCCCTTGATGCGGAATACAATAATCACAGGCAATACAGGCCTTGATCTCTTTCTCATTGATATTATATTCATATAATTCGTGTTCAACTTTAATTTTGCTGATAAAATAGTCAATTGCTTTCTGCGTATTGTGACTATTTCGATGACTTCCCATAATTGCTACAATTTCCATTTGCTTTCCCTTCCTTATTGGCTTCTTTTGATTATTTACAAGTATTATACCCGATTTATTGTCGGGTTAACAATAGCTAATCGTTTGAAACAAAATCTTTAGTGAAAGCTTAATTTTTGTATCCAACCGTTTTTTCAAAAAAGAAAAAAACCGAAGCTGTGTGAAAAGCGTTCGGTTTTTTCTAAAAACTTTGAAAGAGGGTAACTTGCTATGACTAAATAATACTCTATTTCTCTTAAGATCTCCTTAAAACTATTATATTTTGATCATTTTTTTCAATGTTTCGTAAAATTTTCCGGTGCATTGGATCTTAGCGCAGCAAATTTTTCCCCGTTCTTCGTATTGAATGACATACTTTCGCTTTCCGTCGATGTTTGTCAGGGTATAGTTATGCATCTGCCCGTCGACTTTTTTTGCTTCCTCGATGGGCAGAATTTTTTTGATATCATCAATTTTCACTGCCAATACCGTTTTTTTCCAAAAAAATATTTTTCGGTCAATAATAAATCGGTCATGGGTAATCACCATCTCAAAGATGGTTGTAATATAACGCAGTGAAATTAAAAAACCACTCATCATAATAACCAGACTGATCACCCCAACAATTGTTTTTAACCGATAGTCTTCCAGGGTATTGGCAAACTGATTGTATAGAAGGGTGTAACCAACCACCACCACCATTAATAACGCCAAAGTGATAATGCTGATTTGTTTGCTCTCGAGAGTTTCCCGTGCTTTAACTGCCATATATCCTCCATGTTTCTGTAGTCATTTTCATTATAACCGATTGAACACATAAAAAAAAGAGCTTTAGCTCTTTTTTGACTGTTGTATTCTAGTCTTCTGGTGAAAAATCTTCTTTTCCAACACCGCATAAAGGACAAACCCAATCGTCTGGGATATCTTCAAAAACCGTTCCTGGCGCAACACCGCTATCAGGATCCCCTACCTCTGGATCGTAAACATAACCACAAATATCACACACGTATTTTTGCATTTTTTCCTCCTCCAGATCTCATCTGTCATTGATTTTAATTCTTGAATCTATATTTACCCGGATATTCAAGAATCTAACAAAAATCTGAAAAATAAAATGGATTTAATAAAATGATCCCTTAATTAAGCGGTACGTTAAAGGCACCTTCCAGAATACTCCAAAAGGTGCCTTTCTCATTACTTCTAACTAGTCCTGTACAATTGCTTCTACTGGACATTGATCTGCGCAAGCGCCACAGTCAGTACAAGTAGCTGCATCGATAACATAAACATCGCCTTCAGCAATTGCTTCTACTGGACATTCGTCTATACATGATCCACAAGCAATACATTCGTCTGTAATTTTATAAGCCATCTAAAAAAACCTCCTTTTAGCATTAACAACATCTTTAATTATATCCTTTTTTGTAATGAAATCAAGATGATTATTTATCTTTTTTGATTTTTTCGAATTTTTTTACTTCAATTTCTTCCAAAAGATATTTTTTTACCTCAGTTTCGTCTTTGTTCACTTGAATTTTAACGAAAACCGTTTCTTCTAGAATACTTAACTTGAATACTTCACCCTCACCATCGGCGGTAATGACTCTTTGTCCCACTTTTGGCAATTTTTTTGAAACTTCTTCATAAAATTCCTGTTCATAGGTCAGACAACATAAGAGTCGACCGCAGATTCCCGAAATCTTAGTAGAATTAAGGGAAAGATTTTGTTCCTTAGCCATTTTAATCGATACCGGAGTAAAATCACCCAGCCACTGGGCACAACAGGTGGTGCGTCCGCAGACCCCCAAACCTTTGAATAGTTTGGCCTCGTCCCGAACCCCGATTTGCCTAAGTTCAATCCGCACCTTAAAGATTGAGGCCAGGTCCTTGACCAACTCTCTGAAATCGACCCGACCTTCGGCAGTAAAATAAAAGATCGCCTTTTTCTGATCAAAGGTATATTCCACATCGATGAGTTTCATTTCCAACTTATGTTTTTTAGCTTTGACAATAAAAATTTCTTTGGCGTCCTGTTCATTTTGCTTAAGTTTATTAAACTCCAGCGTATCTGCTTCCGTCGCTTTACGGATCACCGGTTTTACCGGTGCCACCATTTCTTCTTCATCCACAACTCTGGGAGTCAAAGCGATTTCGCCATATTCAATGCCTCTGACGGTTTCCACAATAACCGGATCAAACTGTTCAAACTCAATATCCAGGGGATCAAAATAATATATTTTGCCCACTTTTTTAAATCGTACGCCGACGACTGATTTTCCCATTGGCTTTATCCTTTCTGAATTTTCATTATCTTAATGAAACACTTTTCCCATTGTAATCTTAAATTAACATTATATTGTATCGTCGCCATCATTTCAAATAAAGTTTTGATAATGGCCTGATTTTTTTCATTTTCCAACAATTGATGATAGGCTCGGTGGGCGGGATTCGGCTCGTCATGATGAGGCAGAGGATGACCTTCCAACAGCAAATTAACCTCATAAAACCAGTGAATAAAAAACTCCAGGATCTCCTGACTGGTCGCCTTATCCTTAGATAAAGTTTCAGCCAGAGTAAAGACCTTGATCTCATCACCCTTTAAAAGGCTGTACAACTCCCTGAGATAATGGGTTCGTTCTTTTTGGATTTCACTATTATTGAGCAAATATAAAGCCATCCCTGGCGATCCACCGGATGCCCGCACGGCCTCAGCGACCGCTAATTGATCAAACTCGGCGGCCTGAAAAATAATCGCCTCCATATCCACAATACGCAGCGGCTGAAAATGATAACTCTGACATCGCGATCGGATCGTCGGCAAAAGGGATTGGATATGGCTGGTGATGAGGATAAAAATATTGTAGCTGAGCGGCTCTTCCAACGACTTCAATAGGCTGTTCTGAGCCTCTGGCGTCATTCTTTCGGCTCCATCGATGATATTAATCCGCCAATTTCCGGAGTAGGGTTTAATCGCCAGCTCACTGATCATTTGTCGTACCTGACTGATCTTGATACTGGCTTCGCCCGCTTTGGGACCAATAATTTTGACATCCGGATAGTTTCCATGGTCAATCTGAGTGCAGATGGAACAATGGCTACAGCCTTTATTGCTCTGATCCTGACATAAGAGTGCTTTGGCAAATTCCTGGGCGGTTTTCTTTTTGCCAATGCCATCGATTCCTGAAAAAAGGTAAGCATGGCTTACCTCGCTGGACTTTATTTCTTTTTCAAGATGATTGGTAATGGTTTGATGACCCTGTATCTTTTCAAACATTGTTTTCCTCTCAAAGACAGCAATTAATTGGGTTTGTTCTTTTTCTTTTCGCGATCATCGCTGTCATCCCAATCTTCCGTATCTAGTCCCAGCTCCACATCCAATTCGGCGCTGAATTCTTCATAATCCAGTAGCTTGGCGGCCTCTTCGTAATCACTGTCTTTAACAAAGACCTCAATGTGGGCGGGTGTAAAACTGCCCATGAAGATGCTGCGGATCGGTCCGCCAAATCCTTTTTCTTTGGTGATTACCGAAATCCCATTGGCATTTAAATAATTCTTAAGCAGAATAAAATCCATATCTGAGTCGGCCATGGTTAAATAGGTATATTGATCTTCAATCATTTGATTTACGCTCCTTTATGCATTCCCAGATTTCCTGATGGATGCTTTCGATACTTCGCAATTGGTTATTTTGAACACAACTTATTTCCGTCCATCCATATTCCGCCACCAGTGCCAGGGCACTCTGATAGGAATCGCGGAGATGTGCTGAGCTGTTTTCGTGAATATCTTTCTCTTGCTTTCCGGTTATTTTATTATTCCGATTTTTGATCAGCTGCTCATTGATCTCCGGGGGAATATTTAGAAAAAAGACCTGATCCGGAATCGGCAGACCATAGAGATTGAATTCAAAATCCCACAGCCAGTCAAGAAAACATTTTCGTTCCTCAGGATCCTTTATTTTTCCCGCCTGATGAACCATATTAGAGGTGGTATAGCGATCGACCAGCACCAGTCCGCCCTGATTCAGAAAATCCTCGTAATCTTCCTTATAGGAGGCATAACGGTCGGCGGCATAAAAGGTCGACGCGATGTACGGGCTGATGGTGCCGGGATCTTTCCCGAAGGCCCCTTCCAGATATAATTTTACCATGGCTGAGGATTTTTTGTCATAGCGGGGGTAAGAAATTTTCATGACTTTTTCCCCCGCTTTCACCAGCCGGTCATAGAGCAGCTCCGTTTGAGTCTGTTTCCCGCTGCCATCGACCCCTTCGATGACGATCAGTTGTCCCTGATGATTCTTTTCCATGATTACCGGCTCCTTTTTTATAATCGTTACTGCTCTGTTGGCATCGATCCCCACCACCGCCACCTGATGATCCAGCAGATCATTTAAATAAGCTACCATTTCCGGGCTGATCCGGCTGCCGGGAAGTAACACCGGGATGCCCGGGGGATAGGGAATAATAAAGTCCCCGACCAACTGACCCACGGCCATATTCAATGCCATCTTATCGTGGTGTTCTGCCGCAAGGGCTTCCCACAGAGGCATTTCAGTTTGCACAGCGGCGGTAAAATCAAGATGCTCCCACAGACAGGTTAGGGACTTTTTTTCTTTTTCTTCAAGCAAATCCAGCCTGATGGTTTTATTTATATCACAGATAGCTTGGGTTATTCTTGCTAAATCATCCCCGCTGGTGCCGATTCCGGTCATCGCCAGCACGTGATTGGCGGCTGACATTTCGCATTGAATGCCGTACTTTGCCGACAACTGCGCTTCCACTTCAGTTCCCGCGATACCCCGGGTTTGAAACAGCCACTTGCTGCGATCATAACCATGATCCGCGTCAGATCCACCATACAGGATAATCGGCTCCTGACCATTCTGATTCTGACAAAATTCGCGATGGGCTGCTACAATCGTATTAAAAATAATTTCGCCCTTTTCGTAAGCGGCGTCCACCGCCGCTTCCACCGAAATCATCAGCGGATAGCTGGGGGAGGAGCTTTGCAGCAGGCTGAGAAAGGATTTAATTTTTTGCCGGTCGACCAGGCTGCCCTGAAAATGGATCAGCGAGCTTTGGGTCAGCGATCCCAGTATCTTATGGGTACTCTGAATCACCACATCAGCGCCGGCTGACAGGGCGTCTTGTGGCAGTTTGTCACTAAAGCGCAGATGGGCGCCGTGGGCTTCATCGACAATTAAGAATTTTCCCTGGTGGTGAAGGATTTCGGCTATTTTCCTAACGTCACTGGTGGTGCCGTAATAGCTGGGATTGGTCAGAATCATTCCCGTGATTTTAGGATGTTCAGCCAGCGCCTGGTGGACCGATGCGACACTAATCGAGTGGGCAAAGCCCAAATTTTCGTCAATCTCCGGGGTGATAAAAACCGCTTCAATGCGTCCCAGCGCCAATGCGCCAAAGACCGCCCGATGACAGTTAATTGGCACCAGCAGCTGCGTTCCCGAGGCACAGCTACCCAGAATGGCACTGTGAATGCCAGTGGTAGTGCCATTGACGAGAATCGCCGCTTGATCACTTTGATAGATCGCGGCCAGTTTTTCCTGGGCCTGGGCAATGATCCCCTGGGCATCATGGAGGTTATCGGCACCGGGTATTTCGGTGATATCATAGTCATATAAAGCCATGGCTTCGCCCCGGCCCTTATGTCCGGGCATGTGAAACCGACAGGTATTGTGACTGTTAATTTTATTGAGTTCGCTTTTGATGATACTCTTTTTTATTTCAAATTTTTTTGTTTCTACTTTTTCTATTTTCATTTCTTTCATGATTATATTTTAACACAACCACCTATCTTTAAACTGATAAATTTAACTTTTGTCCTTTAAACTTTGTGGAAATTATTATATAATGTTTGCGCAAATACATTTATGAGGTGAAGATAAAAATGTCCAGCGAGAAAATTATTACTATCAATATGGAAAATTTCGAAAGCGAAATTTTATCCTATAATGGAACTGTCATGGTGGATTTTTGGGCAGAATGGTGTGGCCCTTGTAAAGCGCTGTCCCCGACAATCGATGAAATTTCTCAGGAGCTTGGTGCGAATATGAAGGTTTGTAAAATCAATGTCGATGACAACCAGTCCCTGGCTCAACAGTTTCGGGTGATGAGCATCCCCACAGTGGTTTTCTTTAAAAACGGTGAGGCCGTGAACCGCTTTGTCGGTGTTCGTGAAAAAAATGAATATATCGATATGATGAAGAGCCTCTAATCCCGGCCCTTTTAAAAAGCCTAAACAGAATTATAAAATTCTGTTTAGGCTTTTTTTATTTACGCTATTATATTTGTCTTATTTTGGCGCATTAATTACGAAACTTTTCCACCGGAGGGAATGCCATCAACGGTGACCAGGGACAATTTTTTGCCCTTGGTGGCGGCCAGAATCATCCCGTTGGATTCCAGTCCCCGGAGATTGACCGGTTTTAAGTTGGCGACCAGAATGACAGTTTTCCCAACCAGGTCTGCCGGGGCATAGTATTTGGCAATACCCGATACCACCTGACGTTTTTCCTGGCCGACCAGCAACTGTAAGACCAGCAGACGATCGGCATCGGGATGGGGTTCACAGGCGACCACTTCGGCCACCCGCAGCTGTACCTTGGCAAAGTCGTCAATGGTAATCAGGCCTTCCGGCAGTTCTTCCTGACTTGCAATGTCGTTTTCTTTTTGGGCTTTATCCGTTTTAGCTTTCGCTTCTTTAACTGGCGGTTCTGCTTTCTTTTCCAACTCAATGCGGGGGAACAGGGCGTCGAAGCGTTCAATCTTGAGGGCTTCCGGATAACCGCCAAATTTCTGGATGCTGTCCCAGGTTAAACACTCCGCCGGACATTTTAACTGCTCGCCGATTTTTCGGGCGGTTTCCGGCATCGCCGCCGAAATCAGCACCGTGACAATCCGCAGCGATTCAGTCAGATTATACATCACCTCGGCCAGTCGGGCCTGTTTTTCGGGGCTTTTGCCCAGGACCCAGGGTTGGGTTTCATCAATATACTTATTGGAACGGGAAACCAGTTTCCAGATTTCTTCGAGGGCTCGACTGAAATCCAGCGTATCCATATAATCACTGACGATCGCTGGGGTTTTTTCGGCCAGTTCAATCAGGTCACTATCGATCTCTGCGGTTTCCCGTTGGGTTGGAATGACACCGCCGAAATACTTATCGGTCATCGCCAGAGTCCGGCTAAGCAGATTGCCGAGGTCATTGGCCAAGTCTGAATTGATGTGGCTGACCAGCAGATCTTCGTTATAAACGCCATCGGAACCATAGCTCATTTCCCGCAGCACATGGTAGCGCAGGGCATCGACACCATATTTATCGACTAATATGACCGGATCGACCACGTTACCCACTGATTTGGACATTTTTCCGCCTTTTAACAAGATCCAGCCGTGGCCATAAACCTGTTTGGGCAGCGGTAATTTTAGCGCCATCAGAATAATTGGCCAATAAATGGTATGAAAACGGATAATATCTTTACCCACCAGATGGACATCGGCCGGCCAGTATTTTTCCATCAGATCAGGCTTGTCATTGAGGTAGCCCAGGGCTGAAATGTAGTTGGGTAGGGCATCAATCCAAACATAAACCACATGTCCGGGATCAAAATCAACCGGTACCCCCCAGCTAAAAGAGGTCCGCGAGACACATAAATCGTGCAGGCCAGGTTTAATAAAATTGTTAATCATTTCATTTTTTCGGGATTCAGGCATAATGAAGTGGGGGTTATCCTCAATGTGTTTGAGCAGCTTATCAGCATATTTTGACATTTTAAAGAAGTAGGCTTCTTCCGAGGCTTTTTCCACTGGTCGGCCACAGTCTGGACAGTTACCATCAACTAATTGACTTTCGGTCCAGAAGGATTCACAGGGGGTACAGTACCAGCCTTCGTAGTTGGACTTATAAATATCGCCCTGATCATAGAGCTTTTTAAAAATCTGCTGAATCGTTTTTTCATGCTCAGGATCGGTGGTGCGGATAAACTGATCATAGCTGATGTTCA
>JAQUWM010000007.1 GCA_028692885.1 Acetobacterium sp.
TTCGATTACAAAACACCGGCAGCTGTATTCTATGAAAATATGGCATTGGCTGCCTGATCAAAATGCGAAAGGAGATTTATCTAAATATTTCTGATTTCGTGTCTTGACAAGCGTGTACATTATATTAAGACCGTCCAGGAGAATCTGGGACACCACTCTGCATCATTTACGATGGACACTTATGCCCATGTGACCGATGCGATGAAGAAGGAAAGTTCTGATAAAATGGAGGCCCTAATTCAGAGCCTTTAGTGGTCAAAAAAACCCCTAAGGGGTCAATTTAGGGGTCAAACCCATTTCAGGGCATAAAAAAACAACCATCAAATGGCTGTCTTATCACGTTTTTATTAATTTTTAAATGGCGGAGAAGGTACGTATTGTTCAGAACCGACTCCAAAAAATTCTATCTCTTACACTGCATATATTAACAGAAAATCTTCAAGTTTACAATCGATTTTTTCAACTCCACCAATCCCACGTATATTAATTATCAATTTCAATTAATATTTGGCTACCTTGTCTTAATCATTTTAGTATCATCATTTTGTTCTGGCATATGATACAAATGCATGGTAATTATTTATTTTAAGGAATATAATTATATAAAAAACGAGAGGAGACACTGTAATGCCTACACAAAAATTCCAAGAATTCCCAGCTTCCTTCGAATCAGATCTTAAAACATTACTTGAGAAACGTTATTCAAGAGACTACTTTTTTAGCACCGAATTACCTGCAATATTTAATCTGCTTTTTTCAAATGACCCTAATCAGGAAGATGCAAAGGCTTTTGATGATTTTATAAGTCTTGCAGACTATAAACGGAAAGTAACAACTGTTGCAGAAAAAATTGGCTTTGAAATAGCTGATTTTCAGGAAAAGGACGGAAAAAATTTCAAAATTCCATATTTGTATGGATTAGTTATTAGTTCTTATTTCATTAAGATGGCTCGTGATGTTTTTATTTCTTCGAACATGAAGCAAAACAAAAATTCAATCAACTTTTTCGATGATTTTTTAGACGGAAACTTTGATAAAATCACTGATGAAGATATAAATGATTTTTATCAAATTTTTTCAAACTCCCTTAAAATAGGGATTTTTTCGAAAGCTTTTAAACGAAATTTCAATCAAATGACATTTTCTCAAGATGAACCTTTCTGTGGTCTACTCCCCCCTGATAACAACAATCAGTATCACAATTTTGCAGTGTTCATTGAAAACAACATTGATTTTATTTCTAACAACTACCAAACAACCTTTCGCTTTAAACGTGATATTATCTTAATTAAGAAAGCATTCATTGAAGAAACCTCGAATAAATTCGACGCTATCGTTGATAAGCTTACTGAAAAAAATACGTTGTCCAAGCTAATAATGGTTTCACCTGATAATGAAATGTATAAAAATCTTGTTGTTAATATTAAAAAACGAGCAAGCATTGATACTAATCGCTTTCGAAAAAAATTAATGCTCAACAAATTCTATTCGACAACTCCATCCATAAAATTTGAATTAGCCCATTCTGAGGAATCAGATTCAACCATTTCTTCTGATGCCAAATTCGAAAATATTAACCTGGATCTTCCAGAAGATATGACGATGCTCAACGATCTTTTTTTAAAATTCCCATCACTAAGCCCTGATTTGATCTGTTCTGACGAAACTGATTCAACAATTACCTCCGGCCCTGAATTCGAAGATATTGACCTTGATCTCCCAGAAATCAAACTACCAAATAACGAATTTTTTTCTTCATCCCGATACGTTGATATTAATTTTATCCTTTCTGACGTAACTGATTCATCAATTACTTCTGATTCCGAATTCGAAAATATTGGTGCTCAAATCCCCTTAGAAGATAAGGCTATGCTTGCAACACTCTTAAAAGTAAAGGTTTCAACTCATATATCAAGTTTGTCAAACTTCCCGTCACAAATGATTTATAAATTCCTTAAAAAGACCCTTGCTGATATTTCTGAAATTGAGGATGATTTCCAATATTTTTGTGAACAGAGTCTAAATCTCATCGACACTTATATTTCTGCTGGAAAAAACCCGCCAACAGGAATGAGACTTATAACTGAAGTCTATCAAAGTATTTCCTCTCAAAAATCAGAAAAAACGAATAACACGATAATGTTATCTCCTCTTACAGAAAAAGAAATTAAGACATTAAAAGCTCACTTTAGCTAAATCATAGGCTGCACATTTTATATTCGATAACCAGTACCATCTTCAAAAATAGTTCCATCCGACATCTCTCAAATTTAGTTCTTATGGCCACGGACAATTATCCGTGGCTTTTTTAGACTGTAGCTCCCGTAATTTCTAATTAATCTATTTTCTTAATAGTTTCTTAAGGTATCTTATTTTTACAAATCATCAAAATTCCTTATTCTAAAGCCATTTCCACCCCTTTTTTCAATAGCTCAAATTTGCATCGTGGATTGAGCTGTAAAAATCGACCGTCAGCTTTAAAATGATCACATCACTTACGAAAGGGGTTAACCGAATTGGAGCTAAATGAATCCACGCTACTTTCGCTGTCAGAATTTGACGGTGCTCAAGCTGTTGATCCGCTTGAACCAGTCTTAGTAATGATGACAAAAACGGGAGTACATTTCAATACAGCCGATTATCAACAGAATGTTCTTTGGCCATTAATCAATGACCAGGAAACCCTTCGGCTTGAGATCAAAAATCACCTAAAACTTAATAACCATCAGTCATTGGACATCGATACTAACATCGTATGGAATTTTTACTCTGCTGGCTACAAGCCAATAAGCCTGTCAATGGAGTATCTAAAAAAAGTCCGAAACGAAACTGCTATTTACGATCTGCTATATCGGTACAAAAAGAATCGCCAGTTTCTGAATCAGTATGGTACGAGCCTGCTCAACAGGCTCGATGATCAGAACTGTCTGCATGGCCACTGGAGTACTGATACCGCAACGGGACGACTGAAGTGCCGATCACCTGCACTACAAGCTTTCCCTTCTTGCGTGTCAGAATATTTCACTGCACCACCTGGCTTTGTTCGTATTATTGGTGATTACAGCCATATCGATTTGAGGGTGTTAGCCCAGCTTAGCGGGGACCAAACCCTAATCCAGGCTTTCAACGACAATACGGACGTTCACCTTCAGACGGCTGGGGCTATTTTGGGAAAAGAGCTTGACCTCATCACCGACACTGAACGACAGATCGGAAAGAAAATCAATTTTGGAATCATCTACGGTATGACATCATATTCCCTCTGGAAAGCGATTCGGAAGGTAAACCCAGATTTAAAACTGCAAGACGCCGTCCGTTACCGTGATAATTTTTTTCTACATACGAGGGAATTGCCCGATGGCAAAATAAAGTACTAACAGCCGAGGTCGTTCATGGGCTAAACGGTTTGTCATGGTCTTCATTCCCTTCGCTGAACTGCCGTTTGAATTATCCCATCCAGGGATCAGCAGCAGCGGGACTGAAGCTGGCATTAATTCTTCTTTATAAGAATTTACAGCCTGATTGGTCGATCAGCCACACTATCCATGATGAAATCGAAATTTTTGTCCCGGAACGGGATTCTGAACTGGGAGTAAATTTTTTAGAGCATTCCATGATCAGTGGAATGAATTGTCTTATTAAAGATCTCCCGGTAACAGTAAAAATAGAAACCAAATATTAAAATTCAGGAGATAAATAACTATGGAAGAAAAAACTATCGATATCGAAGCTTTGTTAAATGATAACACAGCCAGCGATGAAACACAGCCCGGAAACACAGCAAGATTACCAGAATTTCAGAACCTAACAGCTTCAGAAATAAGCACTGTTCTACCGTCAGATATCAATTTATCTGATGATGATGATTTATTTGTTGAGCTGGAACAAGAAACACCGCCGGAAGGTTCCAGACTCCCCTTTAAACTCGACGATTGCCAAATTAATAAGAACCAGCCAACTAAATATGGTATTAAAACTACAGTGCGGGTTAAATTTAGTTGTCCATGGGGTGACGGGAAAATCTTCCCGGTTTATGAAAATTTCTTTACTAATCCCGGCGAGCCTATAAGTGGTCGGTTACTGATTTTCTGCAAGGATCTATTCGGTGCATTTAACCTAAAAGGGGCCCATTTAAAAGACCTTGTTGGTTATGAAGGTACTGCCTTCATAACCTACACACTGGCCCAAGATGGCATCACCAAATACCCGCACCTGAACTCCTTTGAGCCATTATCAAAATAATTTAAGAAAAAAATGAAAGGTATTTATTATGAAAACTAAATCATTATCAAATCCAACAACTCTGCAACTGACTGATGGAGAAAAATTTTTAAACAACATACCCCAGAATATCCTTTATTCTGAAATCACGTATTGTCTTAAGCTTTATATTAATACGGATGATCCTCAACTGCCATTAATACCAGACCCTGAATTTTCAACACCCATCTTTGCCAGCCCTGGTGTTTACCAATTCACAGTTAATTTCGATACCGATTTAACTTTCATTGAACCTGATGAAGATGAAATTAATTGTCTATCCGTGAGTTTTTTTCTGCAAAGCGTAGATGGACACCATTTTTCACTTCAGGAATACGTTGCTATTCCTCAAACAACGGTTATTGAAAAATCACCTGCCAGGCTTTTTTCTGAACTCTTCAACATCGCAATTCCAAAAGCAACTCCATCCATCGAGGATGTCCATGGCTGCTCAGGAACAGCCACACTGGATTATGCTACACGTGAAGATGGACTCCCCATCTTTCCGCTCTTAGGCAATTTCTTGCTTGACCGCTAAGAATCAATTGCTTACATAGCATAACAAACAGATTATCACCCGGGAAGGAGACTGGCTCCTTACCAGCATTCTAAAAAAGGATTAGAACCATTATCCGAACATTAATACCGGGGGTAAAAATATCAACTACCCCTTACCAATTTCAAACCCCGAAAGGAGACTTATCATGATAAATGAGTCAACAACAAGCCAATTCCTTCCCTGCTTTTTAAGTGTTGAAACCATTGAAGCCGATTCAATTGAGGCTATCTATTACTCCGAAATCGAATACCCGGCCCTTGATGATTTTGACAGCGTCCTTGAAGAAGCTGAAATCAAAGAAGAATATCATTTCTCAATCAGTTTAGAACCAATTCTGCCTGCGCCTGGTGAATATTATTTTCAGATCAACGGCTGCAAAATAACCAAAAACCTTCAAATCGACGACCGATTGAGAGATGTAATTTCAATTTACTTTCAACTTATCAACGACGATGAAAGAGTCTTTTTCCTGGTGGAGCAGGTATTATGTCCTGATCCACTAGAAACTGACGGACGTTATTTCGAGCTCTTTGGTCAGCTGTTCGATCTTTACGATATAGAACTAACTATCGAAGCTCACAATCTTATTGATCGTGATGGATATGCGACGCTTGCTTACGTTCTTTCTGAAGACGAAGATCAATTATTCCCTGTGTTAACCAATATTCACTAAGTTTATCAATATGATTATAACTTGGGAAGGAGACTGGCTCCTTCCCAGCATTCTAAAAACCGAAAGGATTATTTCATGGAAAACAATACACCTAATAACATGACAAACAACACCCCAGTTAACTTGTTGCTGCAAGACACGCCTGATTCAAAAGACTTTGAACTGAGTCAATACATCAATCAGGATAAAATCAACCCAAACAAACTACCACCTCGAGAATGGGCTGAAAGTATTGGCTTCATATTTGACAAAAAGAAAGATTCTTCTTTTACCATTACTGGTCTTAATACCAGCATCGGTGCAAAAGCTATAAAAAAAATGTTTTACAACATCGTCATGGCTTCAGACACCGATTTTGCAGTGTACAATATTAACGGCCACTATGAGATACGAAGCGCTATAAAAAACAAAGATGGTAATATCACGGTAGCACGCATTATTTACGGCATTCTGAACTATTATTCTAATTTGCGCCTGTGGACCAGTTTTAGAGAGCAGGATTTGCTGACTGCTTTAATGCGTGAAATTAAAACAACGGTCCACACATGGAATGCCGGTGAATATCTTACCCTCGAAAACGGTATTTTTCTGATGGGTAAAAAGCAGTTGATTCCACACAGCCCAAAATTATACAAGACATACATATTGCCCATGTCTTATAAACCTGCTGCTCAATGTTCCAGATTTTGCCAGTTTATTGAGGAAATCACCTTGTCAGATCAATCACTGGCTCTTAATCTTCAGGAACAGGTCGGATACATCATTTCAAACTCAATGAAAGCCGAAAAAGCTTTCTTCTGGGTCAGCGATGGATCTTCCGGCAAAAGTACACTGGCGAACATCATCGAAGCCATGGTTGGCACCGATAATATTTCAGCTGTCACCCTTCATGATTTTAATAGCCGGTTTGGTCTGGCTCCGATGTTCGGGAAAAAGCTTAACCTCGCCAATGAATCCGAAGTATCCGGTTTATTTAGAACTGAGCGCCTTAAGCTTCTTTGCACGAATGACAAGGTCACTGTTGACCGCAAGGGAATGTGCGCTCTCAATGTCAGATTATCCATTAAACTTTTGTTCTTGACCAACAACATGCCTGAATTAATCACCGATACAAAATATGGATTTGAACGACGACTGCATATCACACCCTTTCCTGCTAAATTTGTCGGAAAAGAAGCTGATATCAACCTGACTGAAAAACTGCTTTCAGAAATCGACGGTATTCTACTATGGGCCTTGGAAGGTCTTGAACGTCTGAAGAAAAATAATTATCAGTTCACTGCCTGTGAAGCTATTGAAAATGCCAAGCGTGATTTCTTTAAGAATGCAAATCCGGTTTTAAATTTCTTCGGTTCGTTTTATGAGCAGGTCGATCCATCAGAGCAGAAATCAATTCTAAAGAGCAGTATTTATCCGGCTTATGAACAATGGGCTACTCAAAACCATAAACCACGCACCAGCAAGCGAAAATTCTGGGAACAAATTTCACACTTTTATGAAAATGCTGGCGATCCACTCATCATTGAAAAACGTCACCCAGGTCTTGATTATCTTATTAATTATCAGAAAATCGATGATACCTGTGATGAGATCCTGGTGCTTGACTTATGTTAATCAATCAAAGCAAAGTCATTATTTCCCGGGACGAAATTAAAAACCTTGAACCAGTCAAGCTGAAGAATCTTCAAGCACTCGAAACCGTGGAAGTACCGTCTCAAGTCTATTATCAGCCCATTATTGCTATTATTGAACGTTTATTATGTTCATAAAACGATCGGCCTGCCTAAATGGTAGGCTGATCCCTTCAATCTTTTAAGATTTTAAAATAAAATAAGGCCTTGCTCCTAAGCTACCGTATCAATACGGTTTTTTAAATATATATTATCATTATGAATTAAATTAATGGAAAGGATCTGAATTAATGAGTAAATCTGAAAAAAATACCAATACTGCTGTTGTCTACGCCCGTTTCTCGTCAAAAATGCAGAATGACGGTGCCAGCATTGATCTGCAAATGGATGCCTGTAAAGAATTTGCTGCCAGAAATGGCTATACGATTATCCGAAATTATGTCGATGAAGCAATCAGTGGCACAAAGGAAGATCAACGTATTCAGTTCATGCAGATGATTGCAGATGCCGAGAATCATGAATTCTCAACTGTGCTTGTCTATAAATATAATCGGTTTGCCCGAAATTTGCGGCTGCAAATGAAATACGAAGATCTTCTGGATCAATACGGCGTTGCACTTGTTGCTGTGACCGAAAATTATGGAATGAGTCATCAGGCCGAACTGCTTAAGATGATTTCTGCCTGGTCAGCTGAGAATGATGTCATTCAAATATCTGAAAATGTACTCCGTGGTCAGAAATCAAGAGCCAGAGAATGCCGTCATTGCGGTGGACAACCGCCACTTGGCTATGATGTTGATCCGGAAACCAAACATTTGGTTCTGGCATCCAATACGGATGAAGTAACAGCTGTGAAAATTATTTTCGAAATGCGCTGCAAAGGCTATACTTACAAGGAAATATCCGATGCCCTGACAAAAGCCGGTGTGAATAGCACTAAAAAAGGACAACCCATTACCAAAACCACGATGCTGTCCATCTTAAAAAACGAAAAATATAAAGGCATCTTTGTTTTTAATAAAAGTGTTCCCAAAGACAAACATGGTAAACGCAATGGCCATCGCAAAAAAAATGATGCCGAAATCATCAGAATTCCAGATGGCTGTCCGGCAATCATCGATGAAGCCATGTTTGAATCAGCCCAACAGATTCGCAAAAATCCAAATGCTTCAGCTGGTCGTGCTCGTGCCAAACGTCATTATCTTTTATCCGGCCTTTTGCAATGCTCATGCGGTGCTTCATATTCAGCCCATTACCGAAACGAAAGACCTGGTCATAAGAGTTATTCCAATTACATCTGTTCAGGTCAACACCGGGATTCAAATTCAAAATGTCAGAACAAGGGCATTGAAATGACCACACTGGATTCCATTGTTTTAGATCTTGTTCAAAAGGTCTTATTGCAGAATACCCAATGTCTGACTGATTACCTTAATAAATCCCGTTCTGAAAAGTATCAGAATCTGGATTCGCAGATTCAGTCGCTGCAGCGTAAGGTTGTGGAGTGTAATAAGAAAATCAAAAATCTTTCAACAGCCATTGCTGATGGTCTCTATGATCAAATGCTTGAAGCCCAGCTCAAAGATCTGATCGAATCAAAAAATACGCTTAATAGCCAGATCAATGAGCTTCAAGCCATATCGGAAACCAAACCTGTCCCCTATGAAACCCTAAAAGAGAAACTGTCTGAAATTTCCAGTTTTATGCAGTCAAATAATATTCGGGATGTTCAGATGGCCATCTCAGCAATTATTGATAAAATTATCATCCATACTGAAAATGTTGAAATCTTTCTGAAAATTCCGGTTGCTGAATCTGAAAATACATCAAGCTATGTGATCAGTCAATCTGTAACCAGAGATCAAATTACTGATAAGCAGTATGACGGATCATATCTTCCTGCTCCAGATGCTTCTGAAGAAGTGCAATATCCCAATACCATTGGTGCTTAGGTTTTTAACCTGGGCACTTTTTTATTTAGCCTTAATTGTGTTCATAAATGAGAATTTTTTTGAGTTCCTTTGTGAGATCCATCAATCACTTAAATAATCAATTAATATTCCTTCTGGAGGTACCCAAATGCATTATCTTTATCATTTAACCGATACAAACCACTGCTCTGTTATTTCTTCCTTACCTGACCCTGTCCAGATCATGATTCAGGATGTTTTAATCACTTTGGATCAGTGCTATGGAACGACCCGTGACCCAACTAAAGATTTAGGCGGATATGTGATCGTTTTAACTGCCACTGATGATTTGGCTGTGTTAGATCAAACCAATCCATCCTTGATTCGGTCTACTTTTGAATACGTCGATGAAGTAAACGGTTATCTTGGATGTCTTTATTTAGTCGGTTCCGATTATCACATTTTTCTGGTTTTACCTAAAAACCTTGCCCCACCTAATGTTATCAGCCAAATCGATTCCAGCGTGGGATAGGTGGGATTGAAATTTTTCATTCGTATTTCATTCGACTGGTCAAACAGTTATTTTTATTTAGGAGGTTTACTTATGTTTAACAACGAAGCTTACATGACAAAAGGATTCCAATCAGAAATACCTGCTATTACTCAGGTTATTATTTTTGACTGTCTGGAGAAATCCAGGCAATCTTTGGAAAAAATGGATTATCTGCAGATTTTCGAATTGAAGAAGATCCGTTCAAATGGCACTGACCTTCAGGAAATTCTTCACAAACAGGAAATCCCTGTCTTTGAAGAATCAATTCTTTTGGAATTACCGGAGGATTTAATCATCAATACAAAAGTATTTGTCATCGATGATGGGGATCATCACACTTTTTTATTGGCATCCGAGTATTGACAAGCTTAAAAATCTGAAAGGAGGTGTTCATTATGTGGTACGTTGTCGGATTCTTTGGAACACTTACAGTCATAGTTGCCCTTGATCGCACATTGCAAACGGCTTAATATCAATAGATTCATGGCTCATGGATTGCCTTAAATCCAAATATAATTATCAGGAGTTTTTTATGTTTTTATTTACCACCGCTTTAACTGCATTCAGTTCTGTCCACTTTTTCGAAGGTGCCGTTGCTGCCATAGCCCTCTATGTTTCAACTAAGCCTGCAACCAGAAGACCCCGGACAACCGGGAAATAATGGAGGAACATACTCATGAAATCTGAAAAGACTGTCATTAAGACAGAATCCCTATTTTCTGATGATGGAACCCATCGTTACAATTTAAGAAAAGAATGGGACAAAACGTTACCAACTGCTACTATCATTTCAATTTCACCCAGTGAACTATGCAATGTATCTTCTGATCTAACCACTCAGCTGATTACCAACAATATCGAATCTTTAGGATTCGGTTCCTTTGAACTGTTAAACCTTTATTCAAAAGTTGGTGTCGATGTAAAAAAAATTAAAGATCCGACTGGTTTGTGGGATGAAACAACCGATGCCTGTATTAAAGCTAGCTGTGACAAGACTTTTAAGGATGAGGGCGGAAAGATCATCTTTGCCTGGGGAAAACTAACTGAAAATAATAAGAAACACGGTGAACGTGAAAAAAAGATATTATCTCTGTTATCGATTTACTTTGACAAGGTTTATTGCATTAAGGATTATGGCATTCGTCATTTTCTCCATCCTTTAACACCCAGTGTCAGAAACGAATGGGTTCTGGAATCCTGGAAGGACTATCGAGGCTATAAATCCGAAGAACGGAAAGCCATTGATGACCGGGAGAAGAATAAATTAATTAATCCCGCTGTTTAAATGATTCTTCTGATTATAAAGACCGAAAATTGATAAAACGTAAGCCCAAATCTCTTTTGACGGAGATTTGGGCTATTATTTTTTTTAAGTAGAAAGGAATTCTGATATGAAAAAAGAAGCATCTGCAAAACGTATTAACGTGATTTCCCTTAAAATTGTCAAAGAAGGCAGTATCCTCTATGATGTACGACGGCTGTCAACACCTTCAGAAGCAGCTGGTCTTGGCAAACGGTTTTTGGAGGACTTGGATCGGGAACAGGTTCTGGTTTGTTGCCTGGATAATAAAAACCAGCCGGTATCCATTAACGTGGTCAGTGTAGGAACCTTGAACAGCTCACTGGTCCATCCTAGAGAAGTTTTTAAAACGGCGATCCTTTCCAATGCTGCCAGTATTATCCTTTTTCATAATCATCCATCGGGTGATCCCGAACCTTCCCAGGAAGATATTAATATTACCACTCGTATTAAAGATGCCGGGGAGATTCTAGGAATTGAATTGCTGGATCATATTATTATTGGCTCTGAAAAATCATTTTACAGCATGAAGGAAAGAAATATTATATAGAGAACAGAATTAATTCTTTCTTGTTACTAATAATTCAATAGATCTAAAAATAGAAACCATTCTCAGCTTATAGCATATCATATCAAGATTATCTATTAGCTTGTCTTATCAAAAAAAATTGCGTTGGAGAAAAATCTATATCTGCTGATTATTTTCTGCTGATTCTTCTTCCACTAAATCTTTAAGTGCATACTCACAGCATTGTATAATTAACTGATTCAAGGATATGTCCTTATCGCTAGCTATTTTTTCTAGTCGTTTAAGCAGTTCTTCCGGCAAACGTATGGTCTTATTGATGGTTACCGGTTTCTTAACAACAAACATCAAGGCAACCTCCTTTTTCTTTTAAGACCATTGTACGTGTAAATTGCCAGAGCTGATACACACTATATTTGCACTTTTATATGCACTTTATTTTGATTGCATTTTATGATTTTGTTGCATTTTGAATTTTTTTACTATATAATGTCTTTATATTACATTTTTCTTAAATAACTTAATTATGACTCGCAACTATTCTATCATTTGTTTAGCGACTCGTCGTGTTGTGCAATCGTTTTCTCGCAATAATATGTGCTTCATTTCATAATACGCAGTCTTTAAATACATAAAATTCTAACTGAGAGAGGTAAAAAATGAAAAGAAAGTTTCAAAACGTATTCAGCGTATACTTCATACTGCTACTGCTATTTGCTTTTGTACCAATAGGGGTAATGGCTGAAAACCAGGAAATAATCACTGATGAAAACACTGTATTGAAATCAAATGTTACTACTGAACAAGCAACTCTGGCGAATGATATCTCGGAATTAAATATTACTTACACCCCTAATTGTCAGAATGACTTTATTGTCAACTCTCTAACGGCTAAACGTTCTGGCGCTAACATTATTTTTACGCTAGATTATGAGTCTTCCAGAGAAGGTGCCTATAGTTTCTTTAATCCACCAAATGGCGATACCATCATGAAGTATGCTTATAACGGTATAAACATCGGAACTAATACCCTTGAATTAACATTTACTTTGTCCGAGTTTAAACAGATACTTGCCAACGATAGTATCACAATGAAATTTTACGTCCATGCGAACAGTTCAGTTGCACCCAGCTGGATTTTTTTCAAAACCGCTCAACTTTCTTCTCTGGCAACAGGAACCGACGATGAATCCAATTCGGATTACCTATATACTGATATTGTTGGTGGCATTCGAATTACAGAATATGTTGGTAGTGGTGGAAATGTGACAATTCCTGCTTCTATTAATGGCAAAACAGTCCTTGAAATTGGGGATGAAGCTTTTGCCGGTCTTTGGGAATTAACTTCTATCACCGTTCCAAATGGTATAACTTCTATTGGAGAATTCGCTTTTGAAAGCAACGAGAACTTAATTTCTGCTAACTTGCCAAATAGCATCACTCATATTGGCTGGGGTGCTTTCGGTAACTGCTCCAGTCTAACAAATATCAACATACCCACTGGAATATCCAGTCTTGATGACACCTTCTACGGCTGCCTCAGTTTAAAGAACGTTATTATACCTGAAAATATCAAAACTATCGATGGTGCTTTTCATCGTTGTTCCAGTTTAACGAACATTACCATTCCCAAAAGTGTGACCTCCATTAGTGGTTTTGCTTTTGATGAATGCTCGAATTTAAAAGAAATCAATGTTAATGTTGATAATGCAGCTTATTCAAGTGTCAATGGGGTACTTTTTGACAAATCACGATCAACTATAATTTTTCACCCTTCCAAATCAACCGAAGTTAATCTTCCAGAAAGCCTTACACATATCGGTGAAAATGCTTTTGGAGGTTCTACCAATTTAACAAATATCACTATCCCAGATAGTGTTACTGATATTGGGTATTATGCTTTCCATGACTGTTCTAATTTAATAAATATCAATATACCAGAGCATATCACCGCTATTGAATCTAATGTTTTTGATGGTTGCTCCAGTTTAACGAGTATTACCATTCCAAATTCCGTCACCAGCATTAAAAGAGGTGCTTTTGCCAGATGTTCTACTTTAGCAAATATTATTATTCCCAACAGTATTACAGAAATCGGTTATGGTGCTTTTATGGAATGTTCCAGTCTAACAGATATAATCATCCCCAGTAGTGTCAGAAATATAGCCTTCCTTGCTTTTGATCAATGTACTGCTCTGGCTTCGATTCAATTCAATTCTGCAACTACGGTTATAACTGGCATTCCAGAAACTACTACCATCATCGGTTATGATCCATCTACAGCTAAAGATTACGCTGATATAATTGGGAATCCCTTCCAATTAATTGATGAAGATAAAACGCTCAAAGAAATCGCCATCACCTCGCCAGCACAAAAACTGGTTTATAAAGTTGGTGAAACCCTGGATCTTACCGGTTTATCAGTCATTGGTACTTACAGTGACGGAACAACCCGACAAATGACATTCACAGCTGATAACATCCTCGGCTTTTACAGTTCTTACCCTGAAACCAATCAGGTCTTAACCATTGCCATTGAAGGTATTACAACAACGTATACCATACAAATCATAGCATCTGATGAGCCAATCCAAGGCGGTCTTACTGCCTTCCTGCTAAAAGATGTTAATGGTAACTTCTATGAATATTCCAAAGATGATATTAACTATTCCTATGTCGTCTTCCAAATGAATCCCGAGCTTCCCCTGGCTAAAATGTATCAGCATTTCTCAGGTATTTTATCTGGTGGTGGAAAGGTTATCGGCCTTAAAGATGCCAGCAAGGGATACATGGATTATGAAGCTGCCGTCACGGCATTTATGACAGCTCAGTTTACCGGAAAACCCTTTGAAATGAATGCATATCTGGCACTGAATAGTTCCAAAAAACTTACCGAAACAGTTTCAAATGTTCAGGTAGTGGATAAAGACGGCAATATCACCGGGATTCCCAGTTACTCAATAGCATTTTACTCATTAGTGACACCCGGCCAAAAAATGGTCAGTGTTGTTCTTGATGTCGATAACCCGGCTGATTACCAGGTATCCTATAATGGCATAGCCCTTGTGTACGATGATGAATTAGGGGCTTTCCAAGCTGAGATATCAAGCACAACCTTACAAACCCTGATTCCGCTGATAACACCTGTCTAACGCCCATTAAATTTCAAAAACGGGTATCTCATTATTTCTTTAATGTTTCTACTTAATTTCATATTACTTGGTGTTGGCATAAAACCCAACACCATATTTTTTTTGCAAAAAATTAAAAAACCTGCTACTTACGTAACAGGTTCTATCTAACATCATATTTGATGCGTAGTTCATGCTGGCGGAGAAGGTGGGATTTGAACCCACGCACCGCGTTAACGGCCTATACCCTTAGCAGGGGCACCTCTTATAGCCACTTGAGTACTTCTCCAAAGGTAATATGCATTAATTATCTATTCAATTCTCTGGCATTTGATGGCCGAGAGGGTGGGATTCGAACCCACGTGGGCTTGCACCCTAACGGTTTTCAAGACCGCCCCGTTATGACCACTTCGGTACCTCTCGTAATTCAAAATGCAAGACTAATATTACCAGTGAAAACCGATATTGTCAAGCATTTTATTGAATTATTTTTAGATTTTTTATTTTTTTAGATTTTTACAATCCAGTTCAGCGGATCTTCCCGGTTCCCGGTCTGGACATCATACAGGGCATCATATATTTTTTGCGAGTATTTGCCTATTTTAGCATCGTTAAATGTCATTTCCGCATCTTTCCACCCGAGGGTGCCAATCGGCGAAATAACGGCTGCTGTGCCGGTTGCAAAGGCTTCGGTAATTTTCCCCTGCTGATAAGCTTGATACAGCTCGTCGATAGTAATGCGACGCTCTTCCACCGTTTCGCCCCAGTACTTCAATAATTCGATGACGCTTTTGCGGGTAATGCCATTTAAGATGGTTCCTTCCAGCGACGGGGTCACAAAAACACCATCGATTAAAAAGAACACGTTGCTGGTACCAACTTCTTCAATATATTGTCTTTTTTCACCGTCCAACCATAAAATCTGTTCAAAACCCATCTCATGAACCTTCTGCTGCGCTGCCAGACCGCTGGCATAATTGCCGCCGCACTTGGCTTCGCCGGTACCGCCGCGAACGGTTCGGGCATATTCCGATTCGACGTAAATACGACTGGGCACCATTCCACCTTTATAGTAAGATCCCACGGGAGACATGATAATCATAAATTTGTAGCGTTTGGAAACGCGAACCCCAATAAAGGGATCAGTGGCAAAAACAAAAGGGCGGATGTAAAGTGACGTTCCGGGCGACTTGGGAATCCAGGCTTCATCCATCTTGACCAATGCTTTCAGCGCTTCCAGTAAAAAATCTTCATCAATTTGAGGAATGCACATCCGGGCGTTGGAACGGTTCATTCGTTTGAAATTTTCGTCGGGTCTAAAAAGCTGAACCTCACCGGCTGGCGTTTTATAGGCTTTTAATCCTTCAAAAACTTCCTGAGCATAGTGGAGCACCATGGCCGACGGCATGATCTCAATGGGGCCATAGGGCTTAATTACGGCATCATGCCAGCCAATGCCTTCGGTATAGTCCATCTCAAACATATAGTCTGTAAATTCCACGCCGAAGATCAGCGAATCTTCGGCTGGTTTTTCCTTAGGGTTTACTGTTTTAACAATTTTAATTTCCATGTCTATCCTCCGATTTCCATAGCAAAACAAACGCTATTACGTGTATGGGAGTAGTATAACAAGCTTTGTATACAAAGTACAAGTATATTTTTCAGAAATAATGTTTTTTCTGAATACATAAACCAGTGATCTTTTTTCTGTACGTGTTATCTTTGTTTTTCTGAATAATACTATCTGTTTTTTATCGATTATCAAAAATTCATCCACTAAAAAAGACGATGAGGATCTCATCGTCATACCTTTTCTAGTCGACAAAGTATATTTCAATATTCTGTCTGCCCCAGCTTTCACAGGCTTCTTCACTATCCATATAAATATCGATAATGCCATAACCAACGGCACCACCACGATCTTCAACGGTATAGACTCCGCCAAGAGCTGGGATATAAATTTTGGTGCCAAAGGGAATGCCACCCCAGGTGGCAATGGTTCGGCCGGACTGTGGCACAGTTCCCGAGGCAGTGTTATTGCCGGTAGCGGTATAGGCGGTGGCACTGACCACCATACTGCCTTTAAAACCGCTTTCCTGGTTAATCGTAGTACTGCCGTCCCCTGTCGCACTTTTTTCCACATTGACACTTCCGGTAACCGATGAAATCTCCACGGCTTCGGGCATCACAATGGTCGTGGCTGGTCCGACTTCAATAATTTCTTCCACTGCCGGCATGATCACTTCACTGGTGATTACTTCGCGGCTGACTTCAACGCCATTTTCGTAGCGGATCTTTTCTTTTTTATTGGCTTTTCCGTTCTGACCGACCTGAACAACAACGCGGGTGCCAGCTGGCAGTTCCGGGTTTTCGACAATGGTCGCCTTCATCGGCACATCTTTAATGCCGGTCGATTCCACATAGGATATCCGGGTTACTTTGATATCTCCGGTTTTCTCAGTTAAAGGGCTATTTAAGCCTGGTTCAACCTTATCGTCCTCATCTGGTTTGACCCCGTTTTCTTCCAGCACATCGCCCACAGTAGCGCCACCAGAAAGGTAAATAATCGTTTTTCCATCAACCAGGATATTCCCGGAAACCTTTTCTGCAATTGTCACATCAATAACATCTTTAAATAAAGTATGCAAGGGCACACTGTATTTATACTTATCGCTGACCGGAAGATCATTAGCCACCAGAACTTCCTCCAGAGATTCAAGCAATTTTCCATTTACAGTATATACCTTGCCTTCGAAGTTAACCTGAACCTCTTTTTCAAGCGTAAAAGCACTGGAAACACCCACAACAAGAAGTAAAATCAAAGCAATGATTCCGATCTTGACGCCGGGATATTTCTTGAGAAAACCACCGTTTTTTTTCTCTCTATCCATAAATAATACCTTCCATTTTGTCTAAATTCCATAAATAAAAGTTACACATTTGTTACAGTAAGTTTACCATCATGCCCATTTTATGTCAAGTTTTTTGTGGCATTTACGGGTGTAAATGGTGACCTCATCCCAATTACAAGCCATGTTTTTGCCCATTCTAATGCCATAATGGGGGTTTGGGTAAATTCTTGTTCAGGCTTTTTTTTGTTGTTTTTACCCAGATAAGCTAGTTTTTAGGAAACTGTTTTATACTACATCTTGTGCTCTGAAATGAATGAATTTTAAACGAACGGAGACCTTATGCTCGATACAAATAAAAATCAGCAGTTGATTGAACGATTGCAGATTGACCTGCTCAAATGGTTTGAAAAATCCAAGCGGGATCTGCCCTTTCGCCGTACCCGTGACCCCTATTATATCTGGATCTCGGAAATCATGGCTCAGCAAACCCAGATTGATACATTAATACCCTATTATAACCGCTTTATCCAAAACTTCCCCACCGTTTTTTGCCTGGCACAAGCCTCGGAAGATGCGGTCATTAAAGCCTGGGAGGGCCTGGGCTATTATTCCCGAGCCCGAAACCTCCATCAGGCCGCCCGAATCATTGTCTCCGAACACCAGGGATCAATGCCCTCCAGCTTTGCCGAACTGATTAAACTCCCAGGCATCGGCCCCTATACCGGGGGTGCTATCGCCAGCATTGCCTTTAACGAAAAAGTCAGTGCCGTCGATGGCAACGTGTTGCGCGTGATCAGCCGTTACTGCAATAGCTTTGATGATATCGGCGATGCCAAAACCAAAAAATCAATAACCCGCTGGATCGAAACCATTTTGCCGGAAGCAGCCGGTGATTTTAATGAAGCATTGATGGAGCTGGGGGCCATGATCTGCACCCCTAAAAATGCTAAATGCCCGTTCTGCCCAATCCGTAGCGGCTGTCAGAGTGATGCGGCCGGTACCACCGGGCTGATCCCAGTGAAAAAGAAAAAAACAAAGCAACTGACCAAAAAAATGGAGGTCGGTATCATCACACAAAACGGGGAACTGTTTTTTGTCCGTCGCCCTGATTCCGGCTTGCTATCGGGGATGTGGTCCTTTCCTATTACCGAAACTACCGTCAGCTCCGGCCAGGATATCAAAATAAAGCTCGCAGAAAATTTCTGCGAGCTTAGTCAACCGGTTTTTATTGGGACCAGCCGCCACGTTTTCTCCCATATCATCTGGGACATGTCGATCTATGGTTTTAAGCTGGACAATTTGGTCTGTGAAACAGCGACAACCCCTTACCTTGTCTCCGACCAAGATGACTCTCGATCAGATTGTCAATTCAAGGCTTTGTCCCAGGTCGATGACCTGGCCCTGCCCGTTGCTTTTTCCAAACTTTTAGGTCTATTGACCGATTTTTAATTTTATCTATTTTCAATGTTTACTGATGCCGGATCACCTGGAAGCGCTGCAAGATCACATCGCTGTCGCTTTCGGGAATGCCGGCTTTTCTTTTGGCAATGGCAATCTGTTCTTCCGGGGTATTGACCCCATCCAGATCGGGAAGCAGCAGACCACGGTGCAGATCCTTCTCGACAATGACGCCGTACTTTTTCGCATCCAGCTCAGCCATGGTGGTTACCGGTTCCGGGACTCCCAGCACATCGACCTTGATTTCCAGATCCATCAGTTCCTGCTCTTCCACTGGCATAAACCGGGGATCATAGGTGGATGCTTCGATGGCATTGCGAATAATCTCCTGGGCGATGTTTTCGGTCACCGGGCCAGTAGTGCCAATACAGCCGCGCAATTCCCCATGCTGATGCAGGGAGACAAAAACCCCGGCCTGATTGTTTTCCAATTCGCCAAGAACATCCGCTTCGATTTCAGCCTGATTTTTGTAATGATCAAAATTCAGTTTCCGCCCCCGCTGAACCCAGGTATTGATCGTCGCTCGAGCCAGTGCGACAAGAGGACTTTCGTTTGCACGTCTTTCCTTATAGGAAAGCATTTTATCGGCTTCATAGCGATCCAGCAGGCTGGGAATTTTAGCATCTTTCAAATCGATAAAAGCCGACATATAACCCACTCCAAAAGGACCTTCATAAGAAAACACCGTGGCTTCGGTAGCCCAACCGTCAATGGCACCCAATCCCATCACAATCGGTCTTAAACCGCATTGACCAGCCGGTTCGTAGACCTGATGAGGAACGGTTAAAATAGAATAGTAATTCCTGGTTTTGATACCATTGACAATATTTTCATCAAAAAGCGACCCCATCGGATTAAAAGCATAAGGGCCTTCATCCTTAAGGCAATGAGATAGATCGGCGGAAGCCAAGATCAGGGCTGCTTTCCCCCGGGCTTCAATCGCTTCTCGGATCACCGTCCCCATTTTATAGAGTTCGATCAGGCTTAGCTCGCCAATGGTGATATGAACAATTTTATAAGCCCGATAATATTTTTCAATAAAGTAAAGCGGCACCAACACGCCATGATCGAGATTTAGATCAATTTTATATTCTTGAGCAATTTTTTCATTTAAAAAGATGGTATGGCAGTTGTTCTTCCCAAAAGCGATATTTAGTTCATCGAGCAGCCCTAAATCAGATTCTTTTTCCATAGCGATCTCCGGATGGCCAAAATTTCTCAGATCACCCTTCAAACGGTTTTCATAAACCACCGCTACTCCGTCTCGAAAGACATTACCATGGGGGGTAATACAGACAATTACTTGCGGCTTGATCTCGGCCACCTTCAGGGCGAGGTCCCTCAATCCCCGCAGGGTTTTTTCCGCCTCATTTTCTCGACCTTCGCCAATCTCCGGTATTAAAACCGGCGGATGACATGCGATTCCTACTCCTTTTAAGTACATAAATTTCACTTCCTTATTTTTTCTTGAATTTTCCAGCTATTTATTTAATGTTATAAAACGCTTCTTTTCCAGCGTAGCCAGCCAAAAGTCCTAACTGTTCTTCAATCCGCATCAGTTGATTATATTTAGCTACCCGATCGGTTCGCGATGGTGCTCCGGTTTTAATCTGTCCGGCATTGACAGCCACCACCAGATCAGCAATCGTGACGTCCTCAGTTTCGCCGGAGCGATGCGAAACCACCACGGTATAACCGGCTCTTTTAGCCATTTCAATGGTATCCAGCGTTTCGGTGAGGGTACCGATCTGATTGACTTTAACCAGAATCGAATTCGCCACGCCAGAATCAATGCCCCGTTTCAGCCGCTCGGTATTGGTG
The DNA here is from genome assembly GCA_028692885.1 of Acetobacterium sp. Classification (GTDB taxonomy): domain Bacteria; phylum Bacillota; class Clostridia; order Eubacteriales; family Eubacteriaceae; genus Acetobacterium. Next base: position 20,675 of record JAQUWM010000007.1, read on the forward strand.
ACAAAAATATCGTCGCCGACCAGCTGAACTTTTTTTCCCAGCTGCTGCGTCATAATTTCCCAGCCTTCCCAATCCTCTTCGTCGAGACCATCCTCGATCGAAATAATGGGGTATTTTTCAATCAGCATTTCATAAAAGGCAATCATTTCCGCAGCCGTTTTTTCGACTCCTTCACCGGCCAGAAAGTATTTTTTTGTTTCTTTATTATACATTTCCGAGGCCGCCACGTCCATCGCCAGCTGCACATCTTCGCCGGGAATATAACCGGCGCCTTCAATAGCCGTAATAATCAGCTGAAGTGCTTCCTCGTTGGATTTCAGATTCGGGGCAAAACCGCCTTCATCGCCGACCGAGGTAGCCAGGCCTTTTTCACCCAGCACTTTTTTTAGCTGGTGGAAGATTTCGGCGCCCATCCGCACGGCTTCTCTAAAATCGCTGGCACCGACTGGCATGATCATAAATTCCTGAATATCGACATTATTATCCGCATGTTCGCCACCGTTTAAAATATTCATCATCGGAGTTGGTAGTAATTTGGCATTGACACCGCCCAGATATTTATAGAACGGCATCCCCAATGATTTTGCCGCCGCATCAGCAGCAGCCATGGAGATCCCTAAAATTGCATTGGCACCAAGCTTGCTTTTGTTTTCAGTCCCATCCAGAGAGATCAACACCGCATCAATGGCAATTTGATCGGTGGCATTCATCCCCACCAGAAATTCCTGAGCATAAGCGACGCTATCAACAGCCTTTAACACGCCTTTGCCCTGATAGCGGTGACAATCCTTGTCTCTCAGCTCCACGGCTTCAAAAGCCCCGGTAGAAGCTCCCGAAGGAACAATACTGCGACCCATGGTTCCGTCTTCCAGAATAACATCGACTTCAATCGTCGGATTTCCTCGGGAATCCAGTATTTCTCTGGCAAAAATATCTTCAATATAGGTATTCATTATTTCCTCCGTTTTTTGTTGGTTTCTTTCTATATACACCTAATTTAATTAAATAAACTTTTGCATCTAAATAAAATGCATACAAAAACCCTGAAAAAGAAAATCTCTTCCAGGGCCTGGTGGCATTTTATTTTTCAGGGGCGATTAAAGGTTCACCTTCCTCATCGATCAGCACAGTGAGTCCACCGCCAAATTCATCAAAATGGTATAAGTAGTTGATTCCCGTTTCAGTATCTTCAATGACCTTACACCCGGATGTCTCTCCGGTCGGTTCGCTGAGGACGATTTTAAATCGGTTTTTCTTTTGCTTTTTTGTTTTCATTTTTATCCTTTTCTCCTCTTAAATCAAGGTGGCCAATTTCATTATAACCAATCCCGGATAAAAAATCAATTTTTCCATGTAGTTTTTTTGAGTAATGGCCGTCATCTCGGAAATGATCAGCAAAAGAAAAAAGCAGCGGGTTGATGAACCGCTGCCAGGTAATAGTGAAGTGAAAAAAGATGTCGAAACTTCTTTCACTAGACTAATTCTAACTTGTTAAACTTAACCTTCTCTGTAAGTTTTCATTTACTTAAGCAGTCGTTAAACAAAGATGAATTTTAGTGTTATTAATTTCTATGAATCACTATTTTCCCACCCAATTGGGATCGCCCTGTCCATCCAGCATGGCATAGCGCAGCGGCGGTACCGTAATCATTACCGGCTGCCTTTTGGGCAGATATAAGCTCTTAAATTGTTTCTTATAATCGACTTTGTCCATCGCCTTCGTGCTCCCTTAGTTCAATGAAATATAGATATGAATCTCGGCGTTGGCCATATCCTCCCCCGGTTGATACTCCTCAAAATCGCTACCGAATTTCCGGTCAAGTTCCATCCCCCAAAGCTTCATCCAGAAGTCGCCGACAGCCTGCTGGACATCACCATGGACAATAAATTTAGCATAGTTCCCGGCCGCAATCGTTGCCATCTCGACCGACTCGGGTTGCAAAACCCCAGCTTCAACTTCGCAGCCAACCATCACATCATAGTCACCAGCCGCACCATTTTCATAATTGCTGTAAAGACCGATGCACTTATCGTTTTTTCGGCCAGCCAGGGACGCTTCAATCCCATCGCCGTAAAAACGCTGCCAGGTCGCTCCAATTTTTTCGCCCATCTGGGGATCGTTATTGCTGGTCCGTATTTTCAAACCTGCTATCTGCTTTTCTGTTAGTTGTACCATTTCATAATCCATTCGTATACCTCTTTTCTCTTATCATTTTGTTCTTATTGATAAGATCAGTATACGCCTGTTAACCTGACACCTGATGTCATATTAAAGATATTTTTTTAAACTATTCTCCAGTTTTTGCTTAATCGCCTCCCGCAGCCACTGGGGTTTTACGACCTCGACGGCATCCCCATAAGAAAGGATATAGCCTTCCACCCAGCCCTCCCCGGGCAAGTGGCTCTCGACCATAAAGGAGCCGTCCTGATTTTTTGTGATCGCCGTCGGGTCAAATTCATCGTAAACCCGATACGCCATGGCCGCGTCAATTTTCAGAACCAGATCGATTTGAGCTGTGCTTATTTCCGGGGCTTCAAAAATAGTGCCCGCAGGCAGGGTTCGGGCAAAGGTGTCTGTTGATAGGCTAAGCTGTCTGATCCGACTGACCTTAAAAAAACGCAGCGCCGCTTTGCCGAGACAAAAACCGTAAACATACCAGGATTGCCCCTTAAACAGCAGCTTTAGCGGTTCAATACAGCGCCCGGTCTTTTTGCCGGAGGCACTGAAGTAGTCAAAAGCGATGCAGTTTTTATTGAGAATGGCGCTTTTCAGATCATTGAATTTTTCCCGCTCAGAGGCACCGCCACCCCAGTGAGAAAAGTCGACTTCAATCCAGTCGGGATCTTTTTTTTCAAACAGGGTTGCCATTTTTCTCAGCACTGGATCCAGCTCCGGTCCGTTTAAGGCCTGCATCCCCTGGAGCGATGCCAGCAGATTAACCTGTTCCTGCTCGGATAGCAGCGACTTTTTAATCACATAATTATCCAGCAGTCGGATCCCGCCACCCTTCCCTTTTTCCGCATAGACGGGAATCCCGGCGGCACTTAAAGCTTCCACATCGCGGTAAATGGTTCGCTGGGATACTTCAAAATAGTCGGATAATTCCCGGGCCGTGATCTTTTTCTTTTCAATCAGAATATAGACCGTTTCCAGCAATCGATTGATCTGCACCTGTTATCCCCCTTTCTTAACGTCAATAAAAACCGCTGCCCAATAATCCTTCTCACCCGGCAGCGGTTTTGTCAACTTACAATAATCTGTTTCAAGTACTTAATAACCATATCCGCAAAGCGGTTGATGTCCTTGATATAGGCAAAGTCCTTGCCGTAAATCAATTTTTCGGCCATCAGATCCTGTTCTTTGCCGGTAAAAACGCCCAGCACCATAATACCCTGCTGTCTGGCGAAGCGAACTTCCCGGGCGGTATCGGAAATGGCCACCCGACCCCGGTAGGCTTCACTTAAATCATTGACCTGACCTTTACCCACCTTAATATCATTGGGCCGTCCGTCACTCAGCACGATCAGAATTTTGTTATCTTCCCGGCGTTTAATCAAATCTTCGCAGGTAGCCTTGATGGCCAAACCATCACGGTTGTTCCCGGAACAGTAATACTCAAAGATATTATCATTGGCGGAAAGCGGTGATTCGTAATCCCGGAAGCGTTTGATCACAGTATAATCCAGAAAACTGGAAAAACCCAGAACCCGGTTAGGCAACCCCAACTGAGTTAATGCCATCGCCAGGATATAAGCCTGAATCGCCACCTTAGACTGATTGCGCCGCTGGGAACCGCTGGAATCAATCAGGATATCGACCACAAAGCTACCCTTGTTATTATCAATATTCTTGACAAAGACTTTATTGTTGCTGCTGCGACCAATCCGCCACAGTTTGTTGGGAATCAGTTGACCAGCATCAGAGGGGATCGCGTCGACAATCTCTTCCTGAACTAGGGTACGGGACATGCTCTCCCTGAGCTTATTAATGTTTCTGCGGAATACCTTTTGATTAGCCCGATAAACATCAGTATTTTTAATCTGATGCCGCTGCACATATTTCTGCTGGAATTCATTTTTGCTGTCGCTACGGATCACTCCGTCGGTCATATGAATCCGACAATTACCGTGTTCCCCTTTGCAGACCCGGTTCTGGAGTTTTTTGACATCACCTGTCTCTAAAAAAGAGTTGCCATAATAATAGGCCACTTTTTCATAGATTTTTTCGATATCCTCTTCCTGAACCCGCAAAACCCGATTATCATTGGAGCTGTTGAGGTTGGCCATATCCCCCTGGGATTCTCCCAGCAAGGCTTCGGCAATTTCTTCAATCGAGGCTTCAATATCCTGGTCTTCGGGATCTTCAAACATTTCTTCCAGCATAAAGTCCGAAAAATCGCCCCGGATATGGTTTTTATTATGCCCGGATTCATAGGCATCACCACCGTCACCTTCCACAAACAGCGGGAAATACTTCACATAAACATCTTCAATACCTTTAAGCAATTCGATGGTATCTTCCCGCTTCTGTAACGCCATTAAATCGTTGGCAATGCTCCGCGTCTCGGTATCGACCATCGGGGTCTTGCCGATTTTTTCGAGAATCATGGTATGGCGCACCTTTTCCAGCAGATCACTGGTATGCAGTTTGTAATAATTGCTGAGAATATCGTCATAAGCATTTTTGCGGATATCATAAACCCCGGGTCGTTCGGCAATAATCTTTTCTTCTACCACCACATCGCTGCCCATGGCAATTAAACTCAATAAAATATCTTTATTAAATCCGGCCCGATGACGGCTGATCACGTATTTTTTGACCGCGGGCCAATTGATATATTTTCGCCGGCCGCCAGCGGTGACAGCGTGATAAAGGGCGACATTTTTAGAAATAAAGCTCTTCTCACCGCTGTCCATATTTTCGTCATAATCGCCGGAAACAGTCCACATCAGATTGGCAACCCGATTGTCAAATTCATAGTCTTCGTACATCCATTTGGCATCCTTCAAAGCGTTTTCCTCCCTTCTCTGGATTGTGGCACTTTAGCGGCTGGTAAAAACATCGGAGGCTTCCCAGCTTTCGCGGATCCGGGTTTTGATCACATCCAGGACAATTTCCTTTTCAAACTGGTCAAAGGTTTTGCCAATGACGCCCATATCCACTGCCAGCATCGGTTTGAGTCCCCGGCGAATGGTTTTCAGGCTGCCGATAATCCCCCGCAGATCCACCGATTTGGTCGAAATTTCGGAGTTCTTGGATTTTTCCTGGAGATCCAGAAAGATCCCGGCAAACTGGGGCAGAATTTCAGGATTGGCATCCGGAAAATATTCTTTTAAAATCAGCATCAAGGTGTCTTCTTCAATCTGAGGAATATCAATGGTCATAAAACGGGATACCAGGGCTTCGTTAAGCTCTTTGGTGCCGGCGTATTCATAGTTCATCGTGCCAATAAAACGAGTGGCGTCATGGAGCTTGATTTTTTCGTAGCCCGGCACATCGATGACTTTCCGGTAATCAAGCGCTGAATGGAGTACCACCAGGGCATCATTTTTGGCCATATTTATTTCGTCAAAAACGCCAAAGCCGCCGTTGATGGCACACTCATACACGGATCCTCGCCGCAGCCGGACCTCATTATCAATAAAGGTATCGGTGCCAATCAGACTGGAGCTGTCGGTGTTGACATGGAAGGAAGTATTCCACTGAGGCCGGTTAAAGAGCTCGCAGATATTATCGGCCAAAACATTTTTCCCAGTCGCCTTGGGCCCGGAGAGCAGAATGTTCTCGCCCTCTAAAATAGCGGTGATGCACATCGACCAGATGTCCTTGCCATAAAAAACGGTTTCGGTACTGGGAACCCGATCCTGAAGACTCTCTTCCAATTTATAAAAATGTTTAAAATGTTTTATATCATCGAGCAGTTTCTCGCTGATTCCCTGTTTTAGTAATTCCTGTATTAATCTCATTAGTTTTTCCTTTCTGTCAATGCAAGGCATCGATTTTGTCAGTTTATTTAGAATGGTTTGAATATAACACAAAACCCAGTGGAATGGTTAGAAAAAAATGTAAAACTACAAAAATTTATTACTCTTTAAGACTTTCCTCAAAAGCTGATACTAATTCCTCTACCGGTAAATCACATTATTATTCATTCTTATGTGGTTGAAATCACAATTTTATATCGAATTCTGTAACTAAACAAAACAGGGTACCAAACCCTGTTTTGTTTTATCATTTTTTCTGATCGATCTTTTCCCCGATGACTTTTAAAATTCGAACCATCCCCATATCTGCATTCGCTACGACCACAGCAATTTCTGCCCGGGTTATCCCGTCCAGATGAAATCCAGCCACCACCGTGCAGATACAAGAAAAGGTTTGTGAAATCTTTTTAGCCAGCGGAATCGCCAGGGCATCATCTTTATGAGACTGTGGCGTGTAACTGCAAAGCCGGCCATCATCGCCAATGGCAGTGCAGCCAATATGGGCATCGCCGCCGGTGAGCAAAATCAGCCAGTCATTGCCGACGGGGATGATCTCATAATGAAGCGCCGTTGGCCCGGTACCCTGGGTCAGTTTGATGCGCTCACTCATGGTCGTCCTGATGACCCCAGCGGGTAAACAAATTGTGGGAAATCCTCAGCATATCGAAGACCTTGCCGACGCTCTGGTTAATCACATCATCAATGGATTGGGGTTTGTGGTAAAAGCCCGGCATCGGTGGCAGAATAATGCCACCGGCCTCGGTTACCGCGGTCATATTGCGCAGATGAATCAGGGTCAGCGGCGTTTCCCGGACCATCAAAATCAGCGGTTTGCGTTCCTTCAAGGCCACATCGCCGATCCGGACGATCAGATTATCGCTGAAACCGTTGGCAATCCCGGCCAGGGTCTTCATACTGCAAGGGGCAATCACGGTGGCGTCGATGCCATAAGAACCGCTGGATACGGCCGCCGCCATATCCCGGCTGTCGTAGATGCAGTCGGCCAGTGACAGTACGTAATCCTCGGTATAACTGGTTTCCAGGCCAATGGTTTTGCTGCCCCATTCACTTAAGACAAGTGAGACATGGTGTTCAGTCGCTTTTAAGGCTTCCAGCAGCCGGATGCCGTAAACAACACCGGATGCGCCGGTAATTCCCACTGCAATTTTCATTAAGTTTTTCTCCGTTTTTCTGTTTTCTCAAAATCGATGCCGGTTTCATTGATGATGACCCCGTAAACACTCGCTGCCGTTTCTTTAGAAATAATCTCGTCTTGCACATCGTCATAAACTTTTTGCGGGGACCGTTTGTGCGGGTCGCCCCAGCCGCCGCCGCTGCTGGTGTTCAGATAAATCCGATCACCCTTGACGGCATGGCGGGGCGCTTCCTTGCTTTCCATGATGATTTCCTCGCCGTCATGAACAAAGACGCTGCGGTTCAGGCTGCCCGGATGACCGCCCCGGAGTCCGTAGGGGGCAAATTTAATGCCGTCGCCAAAATTGACTACATCGCCTTTTTCGGCGGTGATCTCAAAGGCATACTTCATGCCGCAGCCACCCCGGTACTCGCCGGCACCGGCGGTGTCATTATCCATCTCATGATGCAGAGTCAGATGCGGGTACTGGACCTCGTTAGACTCGATATTGGGGGCCTTGACCCCGCCGAAGTTCGATAAGGTCGCCATATAGGGTTTGCCGTCGTGGCCGGCCATGGCCCCGCCGCTACCCAGTGAACAGAAGGAAAAGCCGACGTAGTAGCGATCATTGCGGGGATCGACACCATAAAAAGATGGTCCCAGATAACGATGATAGCCGGCCGATACCCGGCCTGACTGGGCCTGATCCAGGGCTTTAAAAATCGTTCCGATGATTTCACTGGCCGGGGTCAGGGTACACAGCGTCATTGGCGCCGGGAGCCTGGGATTGACCAGCGAACCCTCGGGCAGATTGACCTCAATGCAGCGAAAGGCACCGCTGTTCCGGGGAATGTCTTTGCCCAGAAACCATAAGGCCGCGATACCAGAAGCGCAGGTGGCCGTCACCACCGAGGTGTTGATAAAGCCTTTGACCTGGGCGTCGGTGCCGGTAAAATCGACCAGCATCCGGTCTCCGTTGATGGTCACCGCCACGGCGATTTTGACCGGTTCGGTTTGAAAACCGTCATCATCAATATAATCAACGGCGGTGTAGGTGCCGTCCGGCGTAGCGGCAATACGCTGACGGGTCAGCGTTTCGGTCTGAATCAATGACTCTGTCACCGCTTTCTTGACGGTGGCCACCGAGTAGGTGCCTAACATCTCTTTGATCCGTCGGGCGGCCAGTCGGTTGGAACCGATCTGGGCCAGAAAGTCGCTGGTGAGCATGTCCGGATTTCGGGTATTCAGGCGGATCAGTTCCAGCACGTCGGTAATCATTTCGTTGTTTTTCATCAGTCGGGTCGGTGGAATCCGCAGCCCTTCCTGAAAGATCTCCGTCGCTTTGGGGTTATAACTGCCGGCGGTGGAACCGCCGATGTCGCCATGATGGGCCCGGCTGACACAGAAAAACAACAGCTCATCCTGATAAAACACTGGGGTGATGATACCGATATCCGGCAGATGATTGCCGCCGTCATAGGGATCGTTGATGATAAAAACATCGCCGTCGGCGATGGCTCCGCCGAATTTCCTCAGTACCGCTTTGACACTGAAAGACCCGGCGGTAGCAAGGATTGGAATGCCGCTAAGTTGGGAGACCAGCTCCCCGGCCGCGTCGCAGATACAGCATGCGAAATCACAGGCTTCAGCAAAAATCGGGGAATGGGCCGAACGCTCCAGGGCGATCCCCATTTCACTGGTGATGCTGTCGAGCCGGTTCATAATGACGGTGCGGTTAATAATATCGTCAGTTCGTTGATTCATGGGTCGCCTCCTTTCTGAGCGCGAAGATGCCTTCATCCTCCAAAATACAATAACAGCCGGTGGGCACGATCAGCGTCGTATAAACAAAATCGATCAACGCCGGGCCGTTAATGCGTCCCGTTAAATCGCCTTCCCGGTAAACCGGGACAGCTATCTCGCCGTGACTGTTAAAGACTTCCCCGGCAACCATTTTCGTTGTCACACCGGTTATTGCTGTTGTGGTAGGGAATAAAATATGCTCCTGATCGCATTCGGAACAGGCCAGATGCAGATCGATAATTTCCCAATCCTTGGCTTCGGCATATTCATAAATGGCTTCATGGGTGTGGTAGAAGGCTTGCTCCACATCAACAATACTTTCAGGACTAAATTCGCCCCGGGTCCAGGGTACCGAAATTTCGTGGTGCTGGCTGACGTAGCGCATTTCCAGCATCAGATCAAAGCGCTGGTGACTTTTCGCTACCCCCAACCGTTCCAGTTGAGCTGCCCCTTCGGCTTTCATAGCCGCAACCATGGCGTTTAAGCGCTTGGCATCCCATTGTCTTTTTTCCATTAAAATGCTCTGGTTGATGTCATAACGGCAGGCGGCTCCCAGCATCCCCCAGGAACAGAAGACTGGCCCCTGTACCGGTATCAGGGCTTCCGGCATTTGCAGGGATTCCATAATCCGGGCCGCAAACAGACCAAAGGCGCCGCCGGCACTGATTAAGCTATAAATCCGCGGGTCATTTCCTTTTTGAGTCGTCACCAGCCGCAGAGCATCGGCCATCATTTCGGCGGTGATGCTGTAGATAATCCGGGCGGCATCGGTGACTGAAAGATTTAAGGGGTCGGCCACCTTTTCTTTAATCGCTTTAACCGCCTGATCCAGCGACAGCGGCAGCTTGCCGCCAAGGAAATTGTCGCCATTGATCAGTCCCAGCACCAGCAGGGCATCGGTAACGGTGGGATTCTCGCCACCCTGATTATAGCAGGCCGGGCCAGGAATCGAACCGGCGGAATCCGGACCAATCAGCACCCGTCCGCCAGCTTCCACATGGGCAATACTGCCGCCGCCGGCGCCGATGGAGCGGATATCGATCATCGGTATGCTCAGCGGATAGCCATCCAGTTCGGTTTGGGGTACCAATTGATTGACACCGCCGCTGACCACATGGAGGTCAAAGCTGGTTCCGCCCATATCTGCCAATACGGTGTGGGTACGGCCCAGGGTTTTACCCAGGGATTCATTGCCCACAGCACCGCCGGCCGGCCCGGATAACAGGGTTTGTATCCCAAAGCTTTCCAGAGCTTGTGAATCGCTGAGTCCACCGCTGTTCTTCATAATATGAACCGGCTTATCCCAGCCAAAAGCAGCCAGTTCTTTTTTGACCTGCTTCAAATAGTCGGCCAGCACCGGGGTGCAATAGGCGTTGATCACCGTCGTCGTGGTCCGCTCGTATTCCCGGATGCGGGGCGAGACTTCTGAGGATAGCGACACAAACACATCAGGCAGTTCCGCTCTGATGATCTCAGCCGTCCGCTTTTCATGGTCCGGATTGAGAAATGAAAACAGATAACAAACAGCGATGGCTTTTACCTCCGCTTCCCGACATTTCTGACAGGCGGCTCGAACGGCGGCTTCATTAAGGGGTTTGATCACCGCTCCCTGATAGTCCATTCGCTGTTCAATCCCCAGTCGCAGCCGTCGGGGCACCAGCACCATCGGGTTTTCAATCGCCAGATCCCATTGATTGGCCAGCTGCGCCCGGCGAATTTCCAGGGCATCCCGAAATCCTTCCGTCGTAAACAAGGCGGTTTTAACACCTTTTTTCTCCAGCAGGGCATTGAGGGCCAGAGTCGTCCCCAGGGATATTTTCTCAGTCTGAGCCAATAACTGTTCCAGGTCGGTTCCCCAGACCACCGCCAGTTCTTTGAGTCCGGCCAGAATACCCTGGGCCGGATGGTCGTGATTGGTGGGATTTTTCAGGGCAATCCGCTGTTCAGCCTGATCTCCGATACAGCCCACCGACGTGTAGTCGGTAAAGGTACCACCGGTGTCAATCGCAATTTTTATCATCTTTGACCTTCTTCTATTTGACGTATTTAAACAATCGCTTGATATCGTTAATAACATTTTCGTCGATGTCGATTTTTGGTGAGTAACCGCTGAGGGGTTTGGTGGCGTCGATGCCCATTTTGGCCGTAAGGCCATCGTCACCAGTGGAAGGGTCCAGGGTTTCGCCCATCATATTCGGGAAGATCATCACGCCCTTGTCAGCCTGAAGCCGGGTGGCCATGGCCCACAGTACTTCCTGTTCGTTGAAGACGTCCACATCCTCATCCACGACAATCACCATTTTGATATGATGATCCATGCCCAAGGCGGTTAAAATAACCTGTTGCGCCTGGCCTTCGGCGGTTTTCTTCATCGACACATAGCAGTGGAAAATGCCGCAGGAGGATAAGGGCGAATGAACGGCCTTGATGTTGGGCAGATTCTGTTTTAAAAACTTGGTGATATCCCCTTCCCGCTGAATTGAAACAATGGTAATGTGCTCACTGCTCATCGCCGGGGTAATATCGTGGAAAATCGGTTTTTCCCGGTAGCGGATGGCATTGACCTGGAAGACATTTTCGGTGCTGCGGAAGCAGGCGTAATTGGTATATTCAGCAAAAGGTCCTTCCGGTTCCCGGACATTGCAGAGGACTTCCCCTTCCAGCACAATTTCAGCATAGGTGGGTACATTCAGGTCAATGGTGGCACAAGGGGATACTTCCAGCGGTTCTCCGAATAATCCGCCGATGGCACCGTATTTTCCCAGATGATAGGGAACAGAGGCTTGCGATCCCAAGGCAATATTGGGATGAACGCCGATACAGATGGCGGCTTTCATGTTTTCGCCTCGTTCCTCACTCTTTCTGAAAAATTCCCACATCCGCTGACGGGAATGGAAGGAAATCCCCAGCTTGTTTTTTCCTTTCAGTTGTAGCCGATGAAAACCTAGCGTTTCACAGCCAGTTTCCGGATCTTTGGCCACGGTCAGGCCGGAGGTAATATAGGGGCCGGCATCAATAGGAAAATGGGTAATGATCGGCAGCTTGGTTAAATCAACGTCATCACCGGTAATCAAATGGGCATTACAGGGTGGGTTCTCGACCACCTTAACATCATCAAAACGGTTTTTAATCCGTTCGGCAAACTCAAACGACAGGTCTTCGGTTTTAACGCCCATGGCTCTGGCAAACCGATCTTTGGTTCCGAGAATGTTGGTCACCACCGGAATATCCCCCCCGTCTACCTGATCAAACCACATTACCGGATATTTTCGCTGTTTTTCCAGCTCCATCATTAAGGTGCTGATTTCATATTCCCGCTTAACGGGTTCTGTCACATGACAGATTTCCCCATCTTTATCCAATTGTTCTAAAAACACCCGTAAATCCTGACTCATATTCGAATTCTCCTTAATTGTGATCTCATTGACTACTTGTAAAACTAGAAATTGCTTTGGCACCTGTTTTGCAAAACAGATACCAAAGCACTTGATTTTTCTTTATTTTGTTTTAGACTTTTAGACTTATTTTACCATACCTGATTTCATTAATGCATCATAAACTTTCTTTTCTGCCAATATTGCCAATGGCCAGGTTACCGAAATGGTAATCAGACTGGCGATAATCGCAACATTTACCGGTAGACTCAGAATGACAACCAGACCAACCCCGACAATGGCATTTCCTAAGACACACACGCCACCCTGAGCTAAAATGTGGTGGGTCCATTTGGTCATGTCACATTTTGCCGCGACAAATGATACCCAGATCGAAGCGATCCCGTTAGCAAAGATAAACGCTGGCCACAGTGGCGTATACATAATTGAAATCAAGGCTTCCACCTCGGCGGCAATCAGACCGCCGGGCTGTCTGTAAAGCAGCGTCAGAATCCCGGTAAAAAAGGCCCAGACGGTTCCATTAATCAGCAGCATCCCTGCTTTTCCCCAGGGCAGCATATTATCAATCTGGCCGGTAATCTGGCAGGCGATAACAAAGACGATCCCCATGACGACGGCACCAATTAAAGATTTGGTGTCAGTTTTAAAAATACTTCTTTTTCCAATTGCTTGTTCGTTTTGCATTTTATGCTCCTTTTTTTGTATAGATTATTTTTTATTTACACAGTTTTTCAACTGTTACAAAATAGTTTTAATCAAGACCCCACCAAACCCGATCATCAGGCAGACAATGGTCATGCCTTCCAATGGATGGAGATTGATTTTTTTCTGAAAATTTCGGGTTGCATGGCGGCCGTAGCCTCTGAGTTCCACCGATAGCGCCGCATCATTGGAAATCCGCATGGCTCGATACATCAGGGGTAAAATTGAGGCCGGCAGGTTCCGGATTTTCTCAACCACGGTATCATTGGGCACCCCCCGGGCTGACTGGCTGTCACAGATGGCCTGGTATTCTCCAATCATCACCGGAAAAAACCGGGCTACCATTGGCACCAGCATCGCATAGCGATAGGGAATCCGCCAGTGAATGAGCATCTGCGCCATATCCATGGGGTCAGTATGAACCCCGAACTGATAGGCCGAAAATGAGATGATGCCAATTCTTAAAAAAGCCAGGACTGAGGTGGCGATAAATCCGCTGTAAATCTGCAGAATTCCCCAGGAATAAAGCAGCTCCCCTTCTCTTCCAAAGATCAGATTGATAATCAATACCTGGGTGCCGATAATCAGCAGGACCACTGACAGCATTTTAAAAGCTTTTAAAGATTTCTCCGAGAGCAGTTCACTGATCAGGATCACCCCCAGTAAAATGCCATTGAGGATCATACTTCGCGACACCAGGGCGGTCAAAACCAGAAACAGACACCAGCTCAATTTTAGCCGTGGATCCAGTTCATTCAGTTTAAACATTTAAAAATCGCCTCCTTCTATCAGTTCCAGTCGAACTAAATCTTTAAGATAATCGTCCATTTTTTCAGCTTTAAATTCCAGAGCCAGTTGATGGTTGTGCATCACCACAATCCGATTGGCAAATTCTCTGGCCTCTGCCAAATCGTGGGTCACCAGCAGGATGGTAACACCCTGAGCGCTGAGCCGGGCCAGTTTTTCCATCACCACTTGACTCTGGGCACCGTTTAAGCCGGAAGTCGGTTCATCAGCTATGATCAGTTCGGGGTCATTAATGACTACCGAACCCAGTGCCAACAATTGGCGCTGTCCCCGACTCAAGCGCTGGGGATGCATTTCTTCCAGACCATCCAGTCCGATCAGGGCCAGGGTTTCCTGAATCTTTTGCTCTTGCTCTTGCTGACTGAGCTTCTTATTACTATCTTTACTGCTATTTTTATTTTTCAGAACAAAGCTGATCTCATCTTTAACCGAGCTGCAAAAGATCTGATCATCGGGATTCTGAAACAGAAACCCGATCCGGCGCCGCAGTTCGCCGACATTTTTCTTTGTTACCGCGGTCCCGAATAGTTCCACATTGCCGGCACTTGGTTTGACCAGCCCTTCGATGAGCTTGAGCATGGTCGATTTACCTGAACCATTCTGACCGATGACCGCCGTGAAATCGCCTTTTTTCAGACTGAAATTCAGGGGTTGGCATCCGGTTATCCCGCCTTTGTAGCGATGTGAGGCACCGCTTAGCTTAATCACGTCGGTATTTTCATCAACCTGGAGCGGTTCCGCCCGACGGTTGTTTTTCCGGCAGCCATATTTTTCCTGATATTCGGGAACTGGCAGAAAATCTTTCACCATACCGGCTTCCATTACCAGCACCCGATGGGCGTCTTTTAAGACCGCGCCGGATTTATCCATGACGACCAGGGTCGTGACTTTTTTCTCCCGGTTCAACTGACCCAGGTGCCGATACAGTTCCGAACTGGTTTTGGGATCCAGCTCGGCAGTGGGCTGATCCAGCAGCAGGATCGGGGTTTTCATCGCCAGGATACTCCCCAGCACGACCTTCTGGGCCTGCCCGCCGGATAAGGCATCCGTCATCCGCTCTGAAAACGCCCGGATTCCGAGAAAGTCCATGATCTCATTGACGCGCTTCGCGATTTCTGCCCCGGTCAGATTAAGATTGGCCACCCCAAACGCCAGCTCATCGCCAACTCGCCGGTTGACCATCTGGTTTTGCGGTTCCTGCATCATATATCCCAGGTAGTCGGCCATTTGGCAGAGCGGAATGCTTGACACATCCTGATCGGCTACCTTCACCGTCCCGGAAAGCGCACAGGGATAAAACTTCGGCGCCGCCGAGGTAATCGCGTGAAGCAATACCGATTTCCCGGAAGCCGCGCCACCGGTAATGGCAATGAATTCGCCCTCATTGATATTCAGTTTGATGTTTTTAAGCGCCGGTTCCTGCTCGTCCGGAAAGGTCAGCGTTTTGATATCCAGCTGGATGATTGGTTTCATGGATGGCCTCGTGATTGAATTTTTATTTTCTTGGTGACTGATTGGCACGAATTACTGCCGTTTGGTTCCACACGAAATTACTACCGTTTGGCATACAGCTGTGCACTTCAGTCTTCGCTGCACTGCGACCTTCGTCGCGGGCTACGCTCTATGAAAAATTTAAAAAACAAATTTTTTTATAAGCGAGCTTAACAAAATTTCATTTCCCAAATTCTTCGCACGGCTTTATGCTTTCGCACAAAAAAAGAAGTTCCGACTATCGATAGGGTAATCCTAAAGATAGCCGAAACTTTACCGTCGTTTCATACTATTATAATTTAATGGCAGGTCTCCTGACTCTGGTTTATCTGTTTTTGCGCCTTCCCGTTTCCAGTGGCATTTGCAAAAACAAAACCATTCACAGTGATGGGTTCGTTCAGGATTCTCACCTGATTCCCTATTCTCCTTTTACAAGGCACCATAAATCGCGTATCGTTTATTGTCTCAATCATAGCGAATTTATTAGCAATTGTCAACTGTTTGACAAAATTTTTCTTTTCAAATTAAGATTCTGATTCTATAATAAGCTCTCACTCCTACGCTTTCACTTATTCAAATCCCCGCGCGGCTTTCATCCCGGTCAGAATTATCTGGGCGATTTCATCAAGCACCGGTAATTACAGCCTCAAAAATGGCATCAGCTGAAAGCTTTGTTCTTGCTTGAATAATAGTGTCTCCGATCAAAAAAACAGAAATACCGTGGCTTTTTTGATTATTCGATGACAATGACGCGCCGTTCAATCGGTTCAAAAACTTTTGTAACGGGCTCTTCGGTGGGCATGCCAAAAGGCATCTGGGCAATCAGTCGCCAATCCGATGGAATCAGAAAGGCCGTCTTTACTTCATGAGCAATAATCGAATTATAATGTTGCAGGCTTGCCCCCAGGCCCGCTGCTGACAATTGTGTCCAAATTGCAAACTGCAGCATCCCATTAGCCTGTTCGGCCCAATCTGGAATGCTTTCTTTGTAAGGAATAAACCGCTCCATTAACCCTTTGGTGATTGAGGTATCCTCATAAAACAGTAAGGTTCCACATCCGGCTGCAAAACCATTAATCCGTCTTTCTATTGCTTTAAAATCATCTGCCAAAACCCTCTTTCTGAGTGTTTCCATTACGATATTCCAAAACTCCAGATGCTTTTCTCCCAAGAATACCGCCACCCGCTGACTTTGACAGTTAAATGGCGAGGGGATGTTCTTTGTCGAATGATCGACGATTTCCAATATTTCTTCAGCCGTGATGGTACTTTCATTGCAGATCCCGTATATCGAGCGACGTGCCTCCATTGCTTCTTTAAACTCTAATGGCATGTAGATTCTCCTTTATCATTCCGAAATATTTATTTGTCCGACCTTATAATAAATATTATACCCCAATTATCAACAATTTCAATTTTTTAAATACAAAACGTTAAAAAACAGAGTCATTGAGACCCTGTTTTTATTTAATTCTTTTTATATTATTGTAATTATTTTCGTTCGATCGCTTTTTTTGCCGCTGTCACGATATCTTTAGCAGTTAAACCGTATTTTTCCATCAGCGGTGCAACCTTGCCGGATTGACCAAAAACATCCTTGACGCCAACCCGTTCCAGTGGCACTGGGGCGACATCACATAATACTTCAGCCACGGCACTGCCCAGACCACCGATGATGCTATGCTCTTCCGCCGTAACAATAGCACCCGTATTAATGGCTGCATCTTCAATGGCCTCCACATCAATGGGTTTAATGGAGCCCATGTTTAATACTCGGGCTGAAACACCCTCCGTTTTTAAAAGCTCCGCCGCTTCCAGCGCTGGTCCCACCATCAGGCCAGTCGCAATGATAGTGACGTCTTCGCCGCTTTTTAACAAACCCGCTTTCCCCACTTCAAATTGATAGCTTTCATCAAATAACACCGGTACATCACTACGGCCTAAACGAATATAAACCGGCCCGTTGATTGCCATCGCGGCATCCATCATTTTTTCTGTTTCGATGGCATCTGCCGGTGATAAAACCGTCATATTGGGGATTACCCGCATCAGCGCAATGTCTTCGATGGACTGGTGTGAACCGCCATCTTCCCCAACTGAAATGCCGGAATGGGTTAAGGCAATTTTTACATTCAGTTTCGGGTAGCAGATGCTGTTACGAATAATTTCATAGGCGCGCCCGGCGCCAAAAATGGCAAAGGTGCTAGCAAACGGAATTTTTCCGGCGGTCGCCAGACCGGCGGCCATGCCCATCAGGTTTGCTTCGGCAATCCCGACATTAAAATGCCGTTCAGGACAGGCATTTTTAAAGATATTAGTCTTGGTTGCTCCTGAGAGATCCGCATCCAGGACCACCAGATTCTGATTTTTTTCGCCCAGTTTCACCAAATATTCGCCGTATGCCTGTCGTGTTGATTTTTTTTCTGCCATGATTAAGCCTCCAATTCTGCCAATGCTTGTTTCACTTCATCTGCATTCGGCCCTTTTCCATGCCATCCCGCATTATTTTCCATAAATGAAACACATTTACCCTTAACCGTTTTACAAATGATCACGGTTGGCTTATCCGCTGATTTTTTGGCTGCTTCTACGGCCGTTCGCAGCTCATCAAAATCATGACCCTCTTCGACCGTAATAACATTCCAGCCAAAGGCTGCAAACTTGGCATCGATGGGGAATGGTGACATAACCTCACAGATGGCACCGTCAATCTGAAGATTATTGTTATCGACAAAGGCAATCAGATTATTAAGCCGGTAATGGCTGGCGGCCATGGCGGCTTCCCAAACCAGACCTTCCTGTAATTCGCCATCACCCAACAAAGCATAGATCTGATGGGACTTATTGTCCATTTTTGCGGCCAATGCCATCCCCGCGGCCACCGAAATTCCCTGTCCCAACGAACCGGTCGACATATCAACCCCGGGCACCTTGTTCATGTCCGGATGTCCCTGGAGGATCGAGCCCAGTTGTCTTAAGTTTTCGAGCTCAGCTCTGGGAAAAAATCCTTTTGCCGCCAAGGTTGCATAAAGTACTGGCGCGGCGTGTCCTTTTGACAGAACAAAACGATCCCGATCTTCTTTTTTGGGATTGTTTTCATCCACATTCATTTGTTCAAAATAAAGCAGGGTCAAAATTTCTGCTGAAGATAATGACCCTCCGGGATGACCTGAAGCTGCTTTACCAATCATTTTTACAATGTCTTTGCGAATTCCCCTAACGGTTTCTTCTAAAAATGCCATTTAATTCTCCTCTTTTAATAAATATCACTGTTCGTGTTGATCTGCCGATCTAAAATGTCACGTCTGATCGACTGGGTAACGCCATCCTTAATGAACACCCGGGGTACCCGTTTGTTCACCATACAGGTAATTTCATAATTGATGGTTCCCAATGCATCAGCCAGCACATCGGCTGAAATGTTATTACCAAAAAGTTCCACCTCGTCATAAAGGGAAACTGTTTCCACATCGGTTAAATCGATCATACATTGATCCATACAGATGCTGCCGACCACCGGCACCAGCTGGCCGGAAATAAAGACCTTGGCCCGCCCGTTTAACATCCTTGTGTAACCATCAGCATAACCAATCGGCAAGGTCCCGATGATCCGGTCTTCGTTAGCGACAAAACGGTTGCCATAACTCACCGTTTCGCCGGGATGGAGGGTTTTTAGGTGCACGATGGTTGATTTCAGAGTCATGACCGGTTTTAAACCGATTTTTGACCGATCCACCTCTGCCGACGGATAAAGCCCGTACAGGATAATCCCCGGCCGCACCATATCAAAATGAACGCCTTCGACATCAAATATTCCGGCGCTGTTGGCCATGTGCTTGATGGGAATGCGAATATTCTTTTCGGCCAGTTCAGAAAGAACCTGTTGATAACGTCGGATCTGCTCCTGGGTATGGGTTTTATCGGCGAAATCAGCGGTTGAAAAATGCGTATACAAACCCTGAAGTTCAATCCCTTCCAATCGGTTGATCGCTTCAATCGCTTGTGATGCTTCCCGCCAGCCAATCCCGATCCGCCCCATACCGGTATCAATTTTAATATGGATAGGATGGCGAATTCCGATTTCCTGACAATGCTCCGACAAGGCTTTTGCAAAGTCAAACTGATAGGTTCCCGGAATCACATCCCAGCGGATCAGATCGGGGATATATTCTTTTGAGGTAAAGCCAAGCAGTAAAATCGGTTCGGTGATGCCACCCTGCCGCAGCGCAATGGCTTCATCAATAAAGGCCACTGCCAGCATATCGATCCCCACATCACAAAGGGTTCGGGCACATTCAAGACTGCCATGCCCGTATGCGTCGGCTTTAACAACCCCCAAAATTTTAACGTTAGGCCCGACAATGCGGCGAATTTCTTGATAATTGCCAGTCAGTGCATCCAGGTCTATTTCCGCCCAGGTCGGACGAAGTGCCAATTCCTTCATAGCCTATGCGACTCCCGAAACCATACTCAGCACGATGGCAACACCATTCTTTATCGATGCTTCCAGATTTGCCTTGTAATCATCAGTCAAATCAGAATCAGCCTTGTCCGACATGGAACGAATCACCAGATAGGGAACCTGGTTAAGCATCGCCACCTGTCCCACAGCTGCTCCTTCCATTTCCACACAAAGTCCACCGAATTCTTCCCGCAGTTCTTCTTTAAGTTGATTGGAATCAACTCCCAAGTCCGCGGTCATGACTCGACCAACACGATAACTTGCACCAAGTTCTTCGGCAGCGGCCACCGCCAGCTTAATCAGAACGGGGTCTGCTTTAAAAAAGGTAATGTCCATGTTTGGTATTTCACCACGGGGATGGCCAAAGGCCCGAGCATCCATATCATATTGACAACTGTCTTCTGAAATGACAATGTCGCCAATTTCGAGATCCGGATGAACCGCACCAGCCACCCCTACATGGATAATCGCATTTACCTTAAAAACATCAATCAAAATCTGGGTGCACATAGCGGCATTGACTTTTCCAACCCCACTTTTTACGGCTACAACCTCTTTTTGGTGGAGTTTTCCCTTGAAAAAAGTCATCCCTCCATGATAGATCTCGATTCCCTCTGCCATCGCCGACTTGACGTCACGAACCTCACTGTCCATCGCTGCAATAATACCAATCATTTGCTTATTTCTCCTTTCAAAAGACTCGCTACTGCATTGGCAGCGATCCCCTGCTCACTCCCGGTAAAACCCAGACCTTCTTCGGTCGTGGCTTTTACACTAACACAATCCCCGGATAAAGCCAGGGTTCTTCCGATGTTCTCCGCCATGCTGTCAATATAAGGCGCAAGCTTTGGAGCCTGGGCAATGATGGTTGAATCGATGTTATTAATCCGATAACCCTTTTTAGCCACCAGTTGCCCAACTTTTTTAAGCAACAGCAAACTGTCGCAATTTTTATAGCTTTCATCGCTGTCGGGAAAGTGTTTGCCGATGTCGCCCAGCGCCAATGCGCCTAAAAGCGCATCCATGATGGCATGCACCAGCACGTCCGCATCGGAATGTCCCAGCAGGCCCAAAGGATGTTTTATTTTTACTCCGCCTAAAATGAGCGGTCGATCGGCAACTAAACGATGGACGTCATACCCAATTCCAACTCGTATCATCTTACTCCTTCTCGCCACTTTTTAAATAAATTTAACCATAGTTCCCGCTATTTGTACAGGAATTTTTAGCCTGCACATGTTTGCGTTTTTATAAATTTCCCAACTGGCAACCGATGCTACTTTTACAAATAGAAAAATTACGAACATTTTGAAAAATCACTTTCACAATCCCGGACTTCAGTTAGTCTTGATGTTATTTTCTCAGCCCCACGGACTTCAATTTTCCAGAAGCCTCAATTAACATTAAAATTATAACATAAATAAACAAAAAAAATGCCACCAAATAAATAACTTAACAGGACTTTAAATTATTTGATCTGGCGACATTGCATCTGTTTTTAATTTTCGTCCATGCTTTCAGTTTTCAACAGATCACGTACCACTTCACCGGCGATCAGCAGCCCCGCCACCGAAGGGACAAAAGCAATGCTGCCCGGCGGGTTTTCCCTGATTAATGGTTGTTCGATAGAATAAAGCACCTTTAGCGATTTGACGCCCCGTTCCCGTAATTCTTTGCGCATCACTTTAGCCAGCGGACAAACTGAGGTTTCATAGATATCAGCAATCTTAAAACGACTGGCGTCCATCTTATTCCCGGTTCCCATACAGCTGATAAGCGGAACCTTGTTTTTCTGACTTTTGATGACCAGATCAATTTTTGCGGTTACCATATCCACCGCATCAATGACATAATCATAATCCTGGAGGTGAAATTCCTGGGAGCTTTCCGGGGTATAGCATTGATACATGGGATGAATGATAGCCAGTGGATTGATCGCAATCAGCCTTGTGGCCATCACATCGACTTTTTTTTTGCCAATCGTTTTGACGTTGGCCATAATCTGGCGATTCAGATTGCTGGGATCGATGGTGTCCTTATCCACAATGGTTAAAAAACCAACCCCACTGCGGATTAAAGCTTCGGCTACAAATGAACCGACACCGCCGACCCCAAACAGGATAACGCGTGAATTTTTCAGAATCTCCAAACCGGATTTCCCAATCAGTTTTTCAGTTCGATCAAAGATTCCTGATTCTGTTTGCATGTTTACATTCTTTCTGGAGCCGTTACTCCTAAAATACCCAAGGCATTTTGAATCACCTGCTTTGTTGCCTCGATCAGTGCAACACGGGCTTTCATTAAGGCCTTGTCAGAAACCCGGACGTGGCAGGCATTATAAAAACTGTGGAATGCCATCGCCAGATCAATCGCATATCGGGTGATTCGGCTGGGGTCCAGTCTATCTTCAGCTGTCAGAATTTCATCCGGAAAATTAGAAAGGATTTCCATCAGGTTCAATTCTTCTTTTTCAACCAGTCGACTATAATCCAGGGGAATCGTATGATCCAATTCTTCCGTCATCTGGCGAATAATGCTGCAAATTCGGGCATGGGCATACTGCACATAAAACACTGGGTTATCATTGGACTGCTCAATCGCCAAGTCCAGATCAAAGTCAAAATGACTGTCCGGCGAGCGCAGATTAAAGAAGAAGCGGGTTGCATCGACGCCCACTTCGTCGATCAGATCGGTCAGCGCAATGGCTTTTCCCTGACGTTTGGACATTCTAGCCACTTCGCCGTTGCGGAGCAGGCGCACCAGTTGCATGATGACCACGTCAAAATTAGTGGCATCAATTCCTACTGCCACCAACGCCCCTTTGAGCCGGGCCACATGTCCGTGGTGATCAGCACCCCAGACGTTGATACAACGATCGAACCCCCGGTTAATAAACTTATCCATATGGTAGGCGATATCGGCCATAAAATAGGTGGGTAGTCCATTTGCCCGGATTAGTACATCGTCCTTATCAGAACCAAATTCAGTTGCCTTAAACCACAAGGCACCTTCCTGTTCATAGGTGAAACCACCTTTTCCCAGCAATTCGATAGTCTTCTCAATAGCGCCGCTGTCGTAAAGACTTTGTTCCGAAAACCAGACATCATAGCGGATGCCATAGGCTTCCAGATCACTTCTCATTTGGGTAAGATTTTTATTTAGCGCATAATCAATCAGGATCGGTTTTCGTTCTTCCGGTGTCAGGGTGTGGTGAACATCTCCATTTTCGGCAATGAAAACCTTCATATGTTCGCTAATGTCTTCGCCCTGATAGCCATCCTCGGGAAAGAGAATATCTTCTCCCATTAATTGCCGATAACGGGCATCCAGCGAGTCTCCAAATTTGACAATCTGATTTCCGGCATCATTAATATAGAATTCCCGGGTAACCGCGTAGCCGGTCCAGTCGGCCACTGATGCTAAGATATCGCCGATGGCTCCGCCCCTGGCATTGCCCATATGCATCGGGCCGGTGGGATTGGCTGAAATAAACTCCAGATTGAATTTTTTTCCGGCATTTTTCTGGCTCCGGCCGTAATCGGCTTTCATCGCTGCCACCTCTGCTAAGACCGCATACTGCCAATAAGGTTTTAGTTTAAAATTAATAAAGCCCGGTCCGGCTATTTCAATGGACTCGATGTAGGAGTCTGCAATATTCATATTGGCTACCAGGGTTTCGGCAATAAAACGGGGCGCTTTTTTGGTCTGTTTGGGCAACTGCATGGCAATATTGGTAGAATATTCGCCATGTTCTTTTTCTCTGGGTATTTCCAGAAAAAGATCCGGCTTGTTTTCTATCGCCAATGTTCCCGATTCGACTGCTTGGTTCAAGGCATCGCCAATGATTTTCTTAACTTGTTCAGTGATCTTTTCGCGTATATACATCCTTAATTTCCTCTCACTCTTCCATTTACATTCAAATTATATTCAGATAATTGTCCATTTCTACTGATTCCGCTCAGGTGAAATTTAAAGGAGAAGCGCTCCTGGCGCTTCTCCTGTGATTGGCATTGCTGCCATTTTCTATTGGGTAATTTTGATGTTCAGGATATTCTGAGAATTCGTAACACCTTCAATTTCGATGTTATAGTCGATCGACACCTTGGTTGGCTCTTTATCCTCATTATAATTAACAAATACATCCTTGGTTAAAATCCCCATGGTCACATCCCCGTAAGGGGTGGAATACCAGGTCAGGTTTCTTTTTCCCCGTTCAAATTCCATAATCGAATTGGTTGTTCCCAAACGAATGACTGACACTTTTTGCGCATCAACACAGACGGTTGTGATTGTTCCTTCCATACCGGAAACTTCCGATTCTTGATAAGTTACACAGGATCGGTTGGCTTCTTTATAATAATCTCCCTCGGTCAGGAACTCCAGGGTATCCTTTTCATCTTCATCTTTAACGGTTCCCGAAATGGATAACCATACTTTTTTTCTTTCTTCAGTCATTGGTCTCCTCCTAGAGGTATAATTTCTTCCATTATTAAACCATTGATGGGGATTTTTATCAAGAAAAATTATCCTCTTAAGTTTTTATTAGGATTATGCATCATAAAGAAACCGGACGACCTAGTTGGTGATGGTGCGTTTCCGCTTTGCTGACGCAATAATCAGGTCTACAAGTTCTATATACCCAATTCCAGTGACTTCCCACATTTTGGGGTACATACTGATATTTGTAAATCCCGGCAAGGTATTCACTTCATTGATTAAAATGCCGTTATCTTCGGTGACAAAAAAATCGACCCGGGTTAAGCCGGACCCTTCAATGGCTTCAAAGGCTTTAATCGCATAATTTCTCACTTTTTCAGTGACTTCCGGGGACAGCTCCGCTGGAATGACAACCTTGGAATCTTCCGTAGCTGAGTATTTGGCCTCATAATCATAAAACTCTTTTGAAGGGATGACTTCTCCCGGAACCGAGGCTCGAATAACATCTCCCACTTCCAGTACGGCACATTCGATTTCTCGTCCTTTAACAAAAGCTTCCAGAATCAATTTATTATCATAAATAAACGCTTCATTAATGGCCACAATCAGCTCGCTTCGATCATGGGCTTTACTAATTCCCACGCTAGAGCCCATATTCGCCGGCTTAACAAAAATAGGATAACCCAGCTCTCTTTCACTCTCTTCAATTTTGGCGTTGAAATCTCTCTTCCAGTCATTTTCCCGGAAATAAATATACTTCCCGGTGGGAATTCCCACGCTTTGGAACATGATCTTGGAGAAAACCTTATCCATTCCCACCGCTGAACTTAACACCCCGCACCCCACATAGGGTTTATTCAGCATTTCAAAAACACCTTGGATGGTGCCATCTTCTCCCATTGGTCCGTGAAGAACCGGAAAAAAAACGTCAATCTTAGCTATTTCTGGATGGGCGAAGATTGAAAAGTCTGCGATAAGGTTGACCTGATCCTGTTCCCAGGAACCATCTTTAATTTTTTCGGTATCACCGGCATATAAAAACCATTTTCCCTGCTTTGAGATCCCAATGGTGATAACATTATACTTATCCCGATCAATGACACCCAAAACATTATATGCCGAAACCCTGGAAACCTCATGCTCGCCTGACTGTCCTCCAAAAACGACTCCGATATTGAGTTTATTTTTCATCTCTATTCCTCACTTTTCTTTTGAGATCTCCTGGTTACTTTCTAATGCAATCCAGAAAATCTTCTTCCGTTATAACACGGACGCCATTTTCTTTTAACAAAGCTACAGTAATACCGTCCCCATCAATTAAATTTTCGCTAAAGCTGCCATCGTAAATTTTCCCACAGCCGCAGGATGGGCTGTTGCTTTTCATAATCGCAATTTTTGCTCCGGATGTCCGGGCTGTATCAAGGGTTCGCTGGGCTCCCAGTCGATATTCTTCGGTTACATCAATTTCTTTATTATTATACACTTTCCGTTCCCCGTTGACCATGACTATTTCGGCTGGATCGCGGGGAATCGGCAAGCTTGCCAGTACCTCCGGACAAACAGGAATGGCCTGTCCCTGGCGAAAAAGCTGCTGTAATTCATCGACCGGATGAGCCTTTCCCTCATAATTGATCTTCATTCCCAGTAAGCAGCTGGAAACTAATATCTTTTGTTTTTTGTCAATGGCTTCTTTTAAGCAAATAAAATCCTTATGATTCATTTTTCCTCCTAATTTTTTCTATTTTTTTCTAATTCTCAATCCCTTGGGATAGTGATTTTTGATCAAACCCTCGCTGGCTTTTCCAAACCCCAGCGAATAGCCATCATAGCCAACCAGAACCCAGCCTTTTTTGACGTTCAGATTTAATGCCTCACCCTTTAAATACTGATAGGCCAGCTCTTCATCGGTTAAATCGCAGACATTTTGGGCCTGCGATAACTTCAGCGCCATTGCCAACGCATAACTGGGTTCAAAGCGATTTTTCTTAAAGGTTCCCAGATGCAGACCAGTACGTAAGAGTTTTAAATTGGCAATCCGCTCCAGCTCCACCCCGGCCGGGATGGCGTAAAGATGTTCGCCCAAAAGATAGAGGCGGTCGACAATTTTCTGATAAAACTCAGGTTTCAGATTATTTTTGACAAAATCAGTATAGTCTTGCAACTCCGTTTGAGTTGCCTTTTTCAACCGTGATTTAGCGTATCCCTGTTTGATCTCAATTGCTTCAGCCAGACCTTCTGATTTTATCAGTTTGGCAATAAAATGTCCTTCACCTTTGACGGTCATGGGCATAATCCGTAGGGTTTTTGCGATGGCCTGCTCCTGATTCCGGCTCCAGTCAACCCGGCCATGTTGAGTAATCCCGGGTAACTCAACATTTTCCAGGGTGTAGGGATATTTCTGGATAAAGGCTTCAATCATCTGCTCATTTTCTTCTGGCGAAAAAGTACAGGTTGAATAGACCAGTACCCCGCCCGGTTTTAACAGCCGATGGGCGCTTTCTAATATTTTTTCCTGCTTGCCCATACAGCGCTCAACCCGTTCCAGACTCCAATCGGCCAGAGCGCCTGGGTCTTTCCGAAACATGCCCTCGCCGGAGCAGGGCGCATCAACCAGAATCTTGTCAAAGCTTTGGTAAAATGAATCGACCAGGCGCTCCGGAAATTCGTTGGTGACAATGGCATTGGTAATCCCCATCCGTTCAATATTAGTAGACAGAATCCCAGCCCGGGAATTAACCAGCTCATTGGCAACTAGCACCCCTGTGCCCTGAAGCCTGGCACCGATTTGGGTGGATTTTCCGCCCGGTGCCGCACAAAGATCCAACACCCAATCTCCAGGCTGCGGATCAAGGATCTCAACTGCGGCCATGGCCGTCGGTTCCTGAACATAATAAAGCCCGGCATAATAGTGGGGATTTTTCCCCGGCCGCACCGTGTGATCAATATAAAACCCTTCTTTACACCAATTCACATCCTGGGTTTTAAATGGTAATTTATTAGCCAATTCCTCAGGTTCCAGCTTTAGGGCATTGGTCCGGATGCCTTTGCTTTCTGGCTGGTCATAGGAATCCAGCAGGCATTGATAGGATTCCCCCATCAGATTTTTCATTTTTTCCTTAAATGCTTCAGGTAATTCCATTATGATCCCCATTTTCACCGCTATTTATTTGTTGCAAAGCCATCTCTGGCACTGCACCGATTGTTAACAATACTCGTTTCATTATACGTAAAGCCTCTGTTAATTACAATAAATTTGTCAAAAAACGCCGAAATAAAAACACCAATGGATGCATCGGTGTTTTTATTCAAATTTTTTTATTCAAATTTATGATTGCTGTTGATTATTTTTTTGGTTTTGCAAAAATCATCCGTCCGGCGGCTGTTTGCAGAATACTGGTGACAATAACCGCAGTAGTGGTACCGATATATTTCTTGCCATTTTCAACAACGATCATGGTTCCATCATCCAGATAGGCAACAGCCTGACCGTTTTCTTTGCCGCCTTTTACCAGGAGAACCTTCATCTCTTCGCCAGGCAGAACAATCGGCTTCACGGCGTTGGCCAATTCATTAATATTAAGCACATCGACTCCTTGAACCGTGGCAACCTTGTTAAGATTATAGTCGTTGGTCAGAATCTTGCCTTTGGTCGATTTTCCCAATTTTACCAATTTTGAGTCGACCTCATGGGTATCTTCAAAATCTTCTTCGGTAATTTGAACTTCAATTTCTAAATCGGTCTGAATTTTGTTTAAAATATCCAAACCACGACGTCCCCGATTTCTTTTTAATTCATCGGATGAATCGGAAATCAGCTGGAGTTCGTTAAGCACAAATACCGGGATCACCAAGGGCCCTTCAATAAAACCCGTTTTACAGATATCAAAGATCCGTCCATCAATGATCACGCTGGTATCCAGCAGTTTGGGAATGGCGGCACCTTTCTTTTTCGCGGGTCGCTTTTGTCCGACTGGCACATTGACATCTTTTTCCCGCTTGGCACTCTGAAAAGCCTGGAGAATATCTTCCCGTTTTTTAATCGGTAAGGAAAAACCAATGTAGCCCAGCACAATATATATAGTGATGCTCAGCAATCCACCAATCCAGGGAATGGGAATCTGCGAAAAGGCAAAACTGATCAGCATGGCAATCACCAGACCAATTACCAAACCACCGATACCCAGACCGATGTCGATGAGCCGCACATTTTCCATACTGGTTTCAACAACTTTTGACAGCTTTTTAACGCCTTTAAGCATCAGCGGAAATAAAATGAAAAAAATAAGTCCAAATAGAACAATGAGAGCCGCATAAAGAATCACTTCTAATTCTGGAGTAAGATCAATTTGCAGGGTTCTCAAAATCCATGCATTGGTAAACAATACATTGGCCAAGGCCATCCCAACCAGAATTCCAACAATTCCAAATGACACGCGAAGTATCTTTTGTATCATCATCTTCACCTCCTTTCAAAATAGCATCTTCAGATTATAGCAGCTAATTCTTAAGACTAGACTATTAAATACAACAAAAGGCGTGAAATTCACGCCTCACTGTGTACCGAACTATTGATCAAATCTAAAATTTCTTCTTTTTCTTTATCTTGAATCAAGACCATTTCGCTGACGATGAAATTTCGGGCATTATTCAACATTTTCTTTTCTCCGGTTGAGAGGCCTTTTAATCGATCCAATAAGATAAGATTTTTGACAACCTTTGCGACTTCAAAAATATCCCCGGTTTTTAAACGTTCCAAGTGTTCCCGATAGCGCCGGTTCCAGTTTTTTTCCATCACATCCATTGGTAATTTCAGCGATTCGATCATCTGATCAATGACTGACTGACTCACAATATTTCTTACCCCGATATCATCAACTTTATCAACGGGAATTAAAATCTGCAAACCCTCGGATACGATCTGCATGATGTAATAAGGTTTTGTTTCTTCAAATATTTCTCGTTCTTCGATTGCTTCAATGATACCTGCTCCGTGCATTGGATAAACAATTTTATCCCCAATTTTATACATTTCAACCACTCCTATCATCGATTCTTTTTCTATTATAACATATAAAAAAGGAATAAGCCTTTTATTTTATAAAAATCTTATCCCTCTGTCAATATTTATTTAGATAATCATGGTTAAACTAATCCGTTTTCTTTTTAGGTCCACGGCCAGTACCTTAACGGTAACCACATTCCCCAGCGATACTGCCTCTGAAGGGTGTTTGATATAACGATCGGTAATTTGCGAGATGTGCACCAACCCATCCTGATGGACGCCGATATCCACAAAGGCACCAAAATCGATGACATTTCGGACGGTGCCAATCAGCTCCATCCCCACTTCCAGATCACTCATCGATAAGACATCGGATCGCAGATGCGGCTTGGGGGCGTTTTCCCGGGGATCTCGTCCCGGTTTTTTAAGTTCCTTGACAATATCATATAGGGTTGGAATCCCGATTTCCAGTTGTGTTGCCATTTCCGAATAATTCAGGTCGTTAAACAAGTCCTGCTGTTCGCGGTTTCCCAATTGTTCTTTTTTGATGTTTTTGAGTTTCAGGAGTTTTTCGACACTTTTGTAGGCCTCCGGGTGAACCCCGGTATTATCGAGAATGTTATCCCCGTCATCAATTCGCAAAAACCCGGCGCATTGCTCAAAGGCTTTGGCGCCCAGGGCTTTGACCTTCATTAATTCTTTTCTGTTCTTAATTGGGCCGACGCTATTACGGTAATCTAAAATATTATTGGCAATCGTTTTATTGACCCCGGCCACGTATTTAAGCAGCGCCACCGAAGCCCGGTTGACATTAACTCCGACGTTATTAACCGCATCCTCGACCGTTGCTTCCAGTACCCGCTCCAGTTCTTTTTGATTGACATCATGCTGATATTGACCGACCCCGATGTGTTTGGGATCGATTTTTACCAGTTCGGACAGCGGATCCTGAAGCCGCCCGCCGATGGAAATAGCGCCCCGGATCGATACATTGATGTCCGGATATTCCTCGGTTCCCAGTTCAGAGGCTGAATAAACCGAAGCCCCAGCCTCATTCACGACGATGTATTGAACCGGCACTTTGGTTTTCTTAATTGTTTCGGCGACAAACTGTTCCGACTCCCGGGAGGCGGTGCCGTTACCGATAGCGATAATATCGACCTGATGACGTTCAATCAGGTCCAGGAATTCTTTTTCCGCTTTTTCCGCCTGCCCCTTACCAAAGGTTGGGTAGATGGTCGTATAATCCAGCACTTTGCCGACCTTGTCCAGAATGGCAATCTTACAGCCAGTTCGAAAAGCCGGGTCAAAACCCATCGTGACCTTTTCTTTAAAGGGCGGCTGAAGCAGCAATTTTTTCAGATTAAGGGCGAACATCTTAATGGCCCCTTCTTCGGCTCGTTCTTTTAAGGCGGTCCGGATTTCCCGCTCAATCGCCGGTGCGATCAGCCGGGTATAGCTGTCCCCAATTGATTTTAATAAATAGCTGGAGGGCTGGGCTTTTAGCAGTTCTTTTTTCAAATAAGCTTCAATTTCTTCAGTGGGCGCCAATAGTTTAACCGACAGGGCTTTTTTCTTTTCGCCCCGGTTAAGTGCTAAAATGCGGTGATCCTTAATGGTTTTTATGGCTTCGGTGTGGTCGAAGTACATTTCCAGTTCCGGGTTCTCCGCTTCTTTGCCCTTAACCACCGTTGCTTTGATCTGACCCTTATCGTAGGTGCACTTCCGGATCACACCGCGGTAGGTGCCATTGTCCGAAACGATTTCGGCAATAATATCCATCGCTAATTGCAGGGCTTCATCGGCGCTATTGATTTCTTTTTCGGTGTCAATATAGCTAAGTGCCGCTTCATCCAGCTCAGCTTCGGTCAGTTTTTGCGCTAAAATTTGCAGTGCCAATGGCTCCAGTCCTTTTTCCCGGGCCACCGAGGCCCGGGTTTTCTTTTTCTGTTTATAGGGCAGATAGAGATCTTCCACTTCCTGAAGGGTTTGACTTTTTAAAATGGCACTTTTAAGTTCCGCGGTTAGCTTACCCTGTTCCTCAATGCTAGCGGTGACCTCTTCTTTTCGTTTTTCCAATTTCCTTAAATATGTTAAACGCACATCCAAATCCCGTAACAGGGCATCACTTAAATTCCCGGTAACCTCTTTTCGGTAACGGGCGATAAAAGGGATGGTATTCCCCTCATCGATTAAATTGATGGTATCTTCCACCTGTTGAGGGCGGATTGAAAATTCTTTAGCGAGTTGATTGATTATCTGTTCCACAAAATTCTCCATTTCTTACTTTTTAATTGACCACTTCGGTTTTAATTCCAAAGATTAGTTTAACATTTTTTTGGTATAATCACAAACCTTCCCCAAAAACCGCTATTATGCTTAAGGCTAACGGCTAGAGTAATTGTAATAAGAAGCGGTTCGTGGTAGAATATTTGGTACTAAACGAAAAGGAGCATCACTTAAATGGCTATAAAATTTATTGTGGATTCCATGTGCGATACCAACAGCGACATCTTAAATCGTTATGATTTTGATATATTACCCTTTCCGGTAACCCTTGACAATAAAACTTATTTTGATGGCATCAACATCACCCCCGAAATGGTGGTTGACTTTGTCAATAATAACAGCAAACTCTTTCCTAAGACAGCTCAGATTCAACCCCTCGATATTACCAACACGATTGAAAAACACCTTAAGAACGGTGATGATGTCATCTATCTGGTCCTTTCCTCAAAGCTTTCCGGCACCTACCAGACTGCCAGACTGCTGGCTCAGGATTTACTGGAGCAATATCCGGATCGAAAAGTAGCGATTGTCGATTCCCTTTCAGCGACTACTGGTTCGGCCTTGATTCTCTATCAGGGTCTAAAGCTGAATAAGCTCAACCGTCCTTATGAGGAGATTGTTGAAACGATGACCTTTCTGGCCCACCATGCCCAGATCTTTTTTATGGTGGGAGATATCAAATGGCTGGCTCAGGGCGGCCGGATCAGCCGTAATGCGGCGATGCTTGGGGATATGCTAAAAATCGTCCCGATTCTATACTTTAAAGACGGAGAAATTCTGGTTTATGAAAAAATCCGCGGTCAGAAAAAAGCCTTAAAGACGCTGTTTGCGATTGTCGAAGAAAAGATGACCAACCGGGAACAGGTCCTCGGGATGATCCAAAGTACCGCCCTGGATCTCCAGGACAGAGCCAAAAAATATTTTGAAAAAGAACTGGGGATTAAAAACTTTTTGCTACCTGAAAAAGCCGGTTCAACCCTAACCGTTCATATCGGCACCAATTGTCTGGGGATTATGTTTTTTGATCAGCTGCCGGATAATTATGTTAATGTCATCCCTTAATTACTTTGCTTATAAAATGTTTATAAACTTGAAGCGCCTTTCGATCAGTAAAACCAGCATCGGCAAGGCGCTTTTTTGTATCGTTAGTTATTGTAACTACCCCTATTTAACCTTTTGGCGGCAAGCTTGACGCCACCAGTTGCACCAGTCGGCTCAGCGGCATGGTTTGCAACCAAACCTTACCTGGCCCTTTTAAAGTCGCCAAAAATAATCCTTCTCCGCTTAAAAAGATGTTCTTCATGCCTTTGACCGTCTGGATATCAAAACTCACTGATTCTTCAAACATGCCAATATGACCCTGGTCGATTTTCAGCACTTCGCCGGGAGCCAGATCGTATTCCATCATCGCCCCATCCATCTCGACAAAGGCCGTTCCTGGTCCTGATATTTTTTGCAGAATGAAGCCTTCACCACCAAAAAAACCGACTCCGATATTCTTTTTAAAGTACATGTCCACATCCAGAGTCGATTCACCAGCCAAAAAACTGCTTTTTTGACAGATAATGGACTGTCCTTTTTGTAAGGTTAACGCTTTGATTTCGCCCGGATAGCTGGAACAAAAGGAAATCTGACAATTGTTCTGTTCCGCCGTATAAGTGGTCATAAACAGCGAATCCCCCGCCAGAGTCCGTCGCAAGCCCTTCATCAATCCACCTTTGGTGTTGGTTTCCATGCGGATGTTTTCGGTCATCCAGGACATCCCCCCGGACTCGGTAAACATCGATTCGCCACTGTTTAAGGTCACCGTTACTACTGGGAGATTGCCTCCCTTAATTTCAAAATTCATTTTCTCCTCCTCTTTTTGTGTTAATATACAAAAATCGCCAATTAATGGATAGTTACCCCAAAATTGGCGATTTATTTTATTTTATTCGATTATTTTTCAAATTATTTTCTTAATTTGATCTGGTTGATCAGTCCGCCGGCCAGCAGCATTTCTTTTTGTCGCTGTGAAACTTCCAACAGCATCACATAGGTTAACCCTTTGGTTTTATTCACCAGGTTGGCCTGACCTGATTTAACCGCATCCAACGCATTTTCAATCATTAGTTCATCATTTAGGGCAATGGTATCATAATCGGCTTCATTTTTAAATACCAGTGGCAGAATCCCATTATTAATCAGGTTGTTTTTATGAATCCGGGCAAAAGATTTAACGGCGACCCCTTTTATACCCAGGTAAACCGGTGCCAACGCCGCATGCTCTCGGCTCGAACCCTGACCGTAGTTTGAGCCGCCGACAATAAAGCCACCGCCATTATCCAGAGCCCGCTTAGGGAACTGCGCATCACATGGTGCCAGGCAGTAGTTTGACAGGTATGGAATATTCGAACGGTAGGGCAGCAGTTTGGCATTGGAAGGCATAATGTGATCAGTAGTGATATTATCTTCCACAACAATTAGCGCTTTACCAACAATAGTATTTTCCAATGGTTTAGTAGCTGGGAAAGGTTTGATGTTTGGTCCTTTGATGACCTCCACTGCGGTGCCTTCTGGGGCTGGTGCCATCACCATGGTGTCGTTTTGCAAAAAGTTGTCCGGCATCGCAATTTCCGGCAGATCAAGCTTACCTAAGGGATTGGTAAGGACCCCTTCCAGGGCAGATATCGCCGCTGCTTCGGGACTTAGTAGGTACACATCAGCAGAGGGTGTACCTGACCGGCCGAAGAAGTTCCGGTTAAAGGTTCGCAGTGACACCGCATCGGTGGAAGGCGCCTGTCCCATCCCAATACAGGGGCCGCAACCACATTCGAGAACCCGGGCACCAGCGTTTAACAGATCAGCTAAAGCACCGTTTTCAGCCAGCATCGTTAAGACTTGTTTAGATCCCGGGGCAATCACCAGGGAGACATTTTCAGCCACGGTTTTGCCTTTGACAATGGCCGCAACCTTCATCAGATCCAACCACGATGAATTGGTACAGCTACCGATAGCCACCTGATCGACCTTGAGGCCTTCGATTTCGGAAATTTTCACCACCTTGTCGGGACTGTGGGGACAGGCGGTTAATGGTTCTAAGACATCCATATCAACCTTAACCACTTCGTCATAGACGGCATCCGCATCGGCGGATAGTTCAATGTAATCGGCACCGCGACCCTGGGCTTCCAAAAATAACCTGGTCATTTCATCAGATGGGAAAACCGAGGTGGTCGCCCCCAGCTCCGCACCCATATTGGTAATCGTCGCCCGTTCTGGAACCGTCAGGTTTTTCACGCCTTCACCCGTGTATTCAAAGACCTTATTGACGCCGCCTTTAACGGTACATTGACGCAATACTTCCAGAATGACATCTTTAGAGGACACCCCTGTGCGCAGTTTACCGGTTAATAAAACCTTAACCACTTTAGGCATGGTGATATAGTAAGGGTCTCCCGCCATGGCCACAGCCACGTCCAGACCGCCAGCGCCGATGGCCAGCATGCCGATCCCGCCACCGGTAGGGGTGTGGCTGTCTGATCCCAGCAGGGTATCGCCCGGCACACCAAAGCGCTCAATCTGAACCTGGTGGCAAATGCCATTGCCCGGTTTTGAGTAATAGACGCCATGTTTTTTGGCTACGCTTTGAATATAGCGATGATCATCCATGTTTTCGGGACCTTCCTGGAGCATGTTGTGATCAATATAGGCCAAGGATTTTTTTGTTTTAACCCGCGGTACCTCCATTGCTTCAAACTGTAAATAAGCCATGGTTCCGGTGGAATCCTGGGTCAGGGTCTGATCGATCCGAATTCCGATTTCTTCCCCTTTTACCATTTCGCCCACAACAAGATGTGCTGCGATAATCTTTTCTGTTAATGTTTTTCCCATTTAATTTGCTATTTCCTTCCCTTAATAAGTTTCTTGATTTTCTCGGTGTGCTTTGATTATTTTGTTAAAATAAATCATCCGCATTTATTATACCATCTTTTTCCCCAACTTTCCATTTTTTACTTTAGCAGTTCCGCTTCAATTTAAATCGAAACTATGTTATACTGAGGCTCAATCAACGCAACCGTCACAAGTGGATTTGGAGGGGATCATGACTTTTCTTAAATGCTTCAGCCGCTTTTTATATACCCAGGCTAGAAAAAACAACATCATCAATCTTTCCGCTCAGATGTCCTACCGGACGCTATCGGCCTTTATTCCTTTTTTGATGTTGCTTTATAATTTCACCAACTGGTTTTCGGCCGGCGTGAATGAAACCCTGGTTTTTATGCTTTCAAAAATACTGCCCCCATCGATTATGGATTATGTTAATCTCGCCATGGAAAATGCCAGTACGATTTCTTTTTCATGGGGAACCAACCTGATCCTCGGTTTTTTTATTTTGTATGTCTCGGTTTCGGCCATGTATTCGCTGATCACTTCTTTAAACCGCATCTTCGGACAAGAAGAAACACGAGGCATTATTGCACTCTGGATTCAAGCTGTTCTTTATTTGTTCTTGTTTCTGCTGATTATCTTTTTTACGGTCTTTTTCTATCTGTTCGGGGAGAAACTGCTCGCCTTTATTTTTAGCGTCTTAAATTTGTCGCAGTTTTTTGCGCTATTTATCATCTTTTTTACGCTGATTTATATGATCATTGTGCCAACCCTTATTTTTACCCTGATCTATATGTATGCGCCCAAAAACCATCTCGGTTTTTTTGAAGCCCTCCCCGGCGGAGGCTTTGTCAGTATCAGCTGGTTTGTGATCCTTCTTTTATATGCACTGTTTGCCGACTCAGCCCTCGATTTCAAGACCTTTTTCGTTAATTTGCAAGGACCCTTCTCGCTGTTTTTCGTAGTCTATCTGATCTGTTTTACTCTCACCTTAGGCGGCGTTGTCAATCTTTACGGGGCTAAACAGACCTTATTGAAGCAAACATCCCGGGAGGATTTAAATGGTTGAACAAATGATGAATTTAAAAATTGTCAAGCTGCTGTTCTTTTTAATGGAAGATTTTGAAGAGACCGACTTTTCAGGAATCTGCACTCAGATGTCTTTTTACCTGCTGCTGGCTTTTTTTCCGTTGCTGCTTTTTCTGATTTCATTTATCGGAAATTTTATCAAACCCTTTGAGACCTACCTCTACGAAATTTTAGAAACCTTTTTGCCCAACCTTTCCTATGACTATGTGACGAGCTTATTAGACAGCATGATCAGCCAGGTTTCCGGTTCTCATTACAGTCTGATTGTGATCGCCTTTTTCTTTTCTTCCCTGGCTGCCAGAGCCATTATGGTTGGCATCAACCAAACTTATGGGCGCAAGGAAACCCGAACCCTAACAACAATCTGGCTTTATTCGTTTCTGTTTACGATCCTGTTTGCGCTGGCCATTTTACTGATTGCTTTTGCCTATCTTTTTAGTGCCGATGTGGGTGCTGTTATTTTTGCGAAAATCGGGCTATATACATATTATTATCCGGTTCTGAGCTTTTTTGCTGTTGCTTTTTCGTGGATCATCTCAACCTTTATTTTTAATATGATCTATGTGATGGCACCCGCTCAGCGCCTAAAATTTAAAAGCGGTCTTCCCGGGGCCATTTTTGCAACCTTGGGACTTAATATTGCTTTTCGCATTTTTACCTTATTTATCAATCATTCCACCAAATACAGCACCCTTTATGGTAGCCTGGGCGGACTTTTTGCCCTGATGGTGGCGATCTACTTTATTTGTGTCATTCTGAATCTGGGCGGAAAGATCAATCTGTATTGGTCTTTATATCAGGACAAAGAATTCTCATTAAAACGATAGGTGTTACACTTTGCATGAAATTGTTAAAAAGATTTTACTTTGTTTAAAAAGATGCACTATCAATATTAAAGAATTGTGATAAAATGTTAGCTGTATAAGCACTAGATTTCAACCAAAATTGAAAGGACACGTGTACAATCATGAATAAAATCGATGACCATGCAGATTTAGCCAGTAACAGGCGTTTTCTCAGTTACCACTATTTTGGTGCCCATCTTAATCAAAACGGGGTCACTTTTCGGGTCTGGGCTCCCAATGCCCAGGGTATTTCCGTTGTCGGCGATTTCAATGACTGGAATATCCAAGAGCATCCCATGAATCCAGTTTATGGTACCCATGGGATCTGGGAGCTTTTTATCCCGGAACTAGCGCAAGGCCAACTTTACAAATATGCGGTTCGCCAACACGATGGCGAACTGGCCTATAAAGCCGATCCCTACGGTTTTTACAGTGAGGTTAAACCTAAAACCGCTTCCATTGTCTGGGAGCTTGATGATTATGACTGGCAGGATGACAGCTGGTGCAAAAAAAGAAACGAAACTGATTGGCTGAAAATGCCCATTAATATTTATGAAGCCCATCTGGGCAGCTGGAAGCGCAATGAAAAAGGAGAATACCTGAGCTACCATGAACTGGCCGATCAGCTGGTTCCCTATCTCGCCGAAATGCATTATACCCACATTGAACTGATGCCGATTATGGAACATCCCTTTGATGGCTCCTGGGGTTATCAGCTCACCGGCTATTATGCTGCTACCAGCCGTTACGGCGATCCCCAGGGCCTGATGTATTTTATTGATTGCTGCCACCAGGCCGGTATCGGTGTGATTCTGGATTGGGTGCCTGGTCACTTCTGTAAAGATGCTCAGGGTCTGCGGCATTTTGATGGCACCAGTCAATACGAGTTTTCCGAACACCAGCAATGGGGTACCATGGTCTTTGATTACGGCAAACCGGAAGTCCTTGATTTTCTGATCTCCAATGCCCACTTCTGGTTTGACCGCTACCATATCGATGGCCTGCGCATCGATGGGGTCGCCAGTATGATTGAATTAAACCACGGTTTGGACGGTGAACCCTTTCAAAATACCCAGGGCGGTACTGATCGACTGGAGGCACTATCCTTCCTACGGGAACTGAATACCATTATTTTCAGAGATTTTCCCTTTGCGATTATGTCAGCTGAAGATTCTACCGCCTATCCAATGGTCACCTGGCCGGTCGATAAGGGTGGCCTTGGCTTTAATCTGAAATGGGACATGGGCTGGATGCATGATACCCTGGATTATATGAAAACCGATCCGATGTTTCGGAATCGCTTTCATCATTTGTTGACCTTTTCAATGGCCTATGCCTTTAACGAAAATTTTATCCTGCCGCTGTCTCATGACGAGGTGGTTCACAGTAAACGAACCATCCTCGACAAGATGTTTGGGGATTATAATCTGAAATTTGATCAGTTTCGCATCCTCTTCGGTTATCTAATGACCCATCCGGGAAAGAAACTGTCCTTTATGGGCAACGAGTTTGCGCCCTTCCTGGAATGGCGGGTGGACGAATCGCTGGAATGGTTTTTGCTGGATTATCAAAAACATCGGGAAATCCATACTTATATCAAAGATCTGAATAAATTTTATCTTAAAGAAAAAGCGCTTTGGGTTGATGATCATAGCTGGGGCGGTTTTGAATGGCTGGAACCAAATAACAGTGAACAAAGCATTCTGATTTTTAAACGCCTGGGTTCCGAGGAAAAAGATTCCCTGATCACCATCATCAACTTCTGTCCACTTACCTATAGCGATTATCAGA
The DNA here is from genome assembly GCA_028692885.1 of Acetobacterium sp. GTDB lineage: Bacteria > Bacillota > Clostridia > Eubacteriales > Eubacteriaceae > Acetobacterium. The sequence goes on from JAQUWM010000007.1 coordinate 59,778, forward strand.
TTGGCGTTCCTGCTTTAGGTAATTATCGACTGGCCTTTAATTCCGATGACCCCTGCTATGGTGGCAGCGGTTTTAAAATGAAAAAAACCATGAAGGCTCAAACCATCCCCCTCCATGGCCAGGACTATTCGGTTTCTCTCAATATTCCACCTTCATCGGTGATCGTTTTAAAAGGTGTTGTTCCCCGAGCAAACGCCAAAAATAAACCGGAACCGGCTAAAAAAACGAAACCTAAAAATTAACCCCCACACTGATAAGGTCGTTTAAAAAACCGCTTAATAAAACTAGTTTTTTTGAAAGGAACTACTATGAATTCTGCAGAAAGAAAAAAAATAAAAGCTGCCTATAAGGCTACCTTTACCAAAAAAATTGAAGAGGTTTCCGGAAATTCCCTGGCGGATGCCTCCCTACTTAATCAATATCAGGCCCTGGCTGAAATGGTGATGGAAAGCGTCACCTCTCAATGGGCTAAAACCAACACCCTCTATAATAAAAGCGAATCTAAACAGGTCTACTTTTTTTCGATTGAATTCCTGATTGGACGCTTAATGAAGTCCTATCTCAATAATTTGGGTGTTGAAGATCTGGTTCAGGAATGCACCGCCGAAATGGGGTTGGATTATGAGGCCATTCTTGCTCAGGAGTCCGATCCGGGTTTGGGCAACGGGGGCCTGGGCCGATTAATGGCCTGCTATCTGGATTCCTCTTCAGCCATGGGGATGCCTGCCCACGGCAACGGTATCCGTTATAAATACGGTCTGTTTGAACAGCGGATTATCAATGGCGAGCAGATTGAAGTGGCCGATAACTGGCTTAAAAACGGCTATCCCTTTGAGATCCGTAATCGCGATAAGTCAGTCATTGTCAAATACTACGGTCAGATCCATTCCGAGAATATCAACGGCAATCTGACCTTTGTCCACGAAAATTATGAAGCGATTATGGCCGTCCCTTATGATATTCCAATTAAGGGCTATCACAACGAAACGGTCAATTCTTTACGACTATGGAGTGCTGAGCCGCTGGAAGCCTTTGACCTCCCTTCTTTTAATCAGGGCCATTTTTTAAATGCGGTTCGACATAAATCCGAAGCCGAAGCGATCAGTCAGATCCTCTATCCCAACGACAATGGTTTCGACGGCAAGCTTTTACGCCTCAAACAAGAGTACTTTTTTGTCTGCGCCGGGATCAAGCGGATCATTGTTGATTTTAAACGATCCAACAATAATTCGATGGACGGTTTCAGCGATAAGATCTGCATCCACATTAATGATACCCACCCGGCTTTGTGCGGCCCCGAATTGATGCGGGTGCTGATGGATGAAGAAGGCCTGGGTTGGGAGGAATCCTGGAAGATCACCGTCGCTGCTCACAGCTTTACCAACCACACGGTCCTTCCAGAAGCGCTGGAAAAATGGCCGGTCGATATGATGAAGGATTTGTTGCCCCGGATTTACATGATCATTGAAGAAATCAACCGCCGTTTTCTGCTGGATCTGGATTTCGAATTCCCCCATGATCTGGACCGGAACCACAGCCTTTCAATTATTCGCGACAACTATGTCCATATGGCCAGTCTGGCCATTGTATCCAGCCATTCCATCAATGGCGTGGCTACCCTCCATAGCAAAATCCTTCGGGAAGAAACCTTTAACGGCTTTTACCAGGTTTTCCCCAAGCGGTTTTATTCAGTAACTAATGGTGTTTCACCGCGACGTTTTCTGATGAACAGTAATCCCAGACTAAAAGCGCTGATTAATGAATCGATTGGAACAGATTGGGATCATAACCTGTTTCATCTAAAAAAACTGTTAAACTTTATTAATGACCCGGCTTTTTATGAAAAATTCGATGCGGTCAAACGGTCAAATAAGGTTCGACTCGCCAATCACATCGCCAGCCATAATAATGTGACGGTCGATCCTGACTCAATTTTTGACATCCAGGTCAAGCGAATCCATGAGTATAAACGACAATTGCTAAACGCCCTCCATGTCCTGTATCTGTATAACCGGCTTAAAGAAAACCCTAATTTAGAAATCGCTCCGCGAACCTTTATCTTTGCCGGTAAAGCAGCACCAGGGTATTACTATGCCAAAGAAGTGATCAAACTGATCACTGCCATTGCCGAGCTAGTCAACAACGATCGAACTCTCCAAGACAAGCTGAAGGTAGTTTTCCTGGCCAATTTCAATGTCTCCCTGGCTGAAATCATCTATCCGGCCGCCAATATTTCCGAGCAGATTTCAACAGCTGGCAAAGAAGCTTCGGGAACTGGGAACATGAAATTTATGATGAACGGCGCCGTCACCCTGGGCACCATGGACGGTGCCAATATCGAAATTCTGGATGCCGTTGGTCCCAGCAATATTGTCACCTTTGGCCTGTCGGCCGACGAAGTTCATCATTATCAGAAATACGGTGGCTATCGATCGATCGATATTTTTGAACAGGATCCTCGGATTCAACAAGTGCTTCATCAGCTCATCGATGGGACTCTGGGCTATGGTCTCAGCTTCCAGGCTATCTATGATTCACTACTTTTGTATAACGATGGCTATTTTGTCCTGAAAGACTTTAATGCCTATTCCGATGCTCAGAATCAGCTCGATCATCTCTTCCGTAATCCGACCATTTGGACCAAAATGTCGATCAGCAACGTAGCAAATTCCGGTATTTTCTCAAGCGATCGTTCGATTGCCGACTATCAACGAGAAATCTGGAAAATCATTTAAGGAGGTATCACTTTGAATACTGAATGTGTCGCAATGCTCCTGGCGGGAGGTCAAGGCAGCCGTTTAGGCTCGCTGACCTTTAATAACGCCAAACCAGCCGTTTTATTTGGGGGGAAATATCGAATCATCGATTTTCCGCTCAGTAATTGTATGAATTCGGATATTGATGTGGTGGGGGTGTTGACCCAGTACCGCCCCTATATCCTCAATAATTATATTGGCGATGGGTCGGCCTGGGCGCTGGATCAGGTTCAGGGCGGGGTCCATATTCTGCCCCCCTATATGGGCCAGAAAGGGGGGCGATGGTATTCGGGAACCGCCGATGCCATTTACCAGAATCTGGATTTTATTGACCGCTTCGATCCGGAATATGTGCTAATCCTTTCCGGAGATCATATTTATAAGATGGATTATTCTAAAATGCTGGCCTTCCATAAGGAGAAAGAAGCCGACCTGACCATCGCCGTGATGGACGTACCCTGGGAAGATGCCCATCGATTTGGCATCGTTAACACTGATGAGGAACATTGCATCAAAGAATTCCAGGAAAAGCCGGAACACCCCAAAAGCAACAAGGCCTCCATGGGTATTTATATTTTTACCTGGAAAGACTTGAAAAAAGCCTTGCTCGACGATGCCGGAAACCGTGAATCTGAACACGATTTTGGTCATAACGTAATTCCCATGCTCCACGAAAGCGGTAAGCGAATTTACGCCTATCCCTACTCCGGCTACTGGCGCGATGTGGGGACGGTTCAGAGCTATTATGATGCCAACATGGATCTTCTGGATACCAACTGTGATTTTGATCTCAGCGACCGGAACTTTCGGGTCTTTTCTAATAATACCAGCCGTCATCCCCAATTCATCGGCTCCCAGGCCAAGATCAGCAACGGTCTGATCTGTGATGGCTGTATTATTTTTGGTAAGGTCGAAAATTCGATTCTGTCCCATGATGTGGTGATTCATAAGAAAACCAGTTTAAAGAACGTGATCGTCCACACCGGAGCCATCATTGAAGATGGCGCTATTTTAGAAAATTGTATCGTTGGAGCCCGCGCCAGAATTAAAGGTGATGCCCGATATATTACCGATCCCGCCGACACAGCTCCTGAAATACATGTCATCAATAACTGAAAGGGTAAATAAAAATGAAAAAAGTTGCTGGACTTATCTTAAATGTCGATGGCGAGGATGATTCCTTAAAAGATTTTCTTCAACATCGTAGCTTGAGCACCCTGCCTTTCGGCGGACGTTACCGACTGATTGATTTTACCCTCTCCAATATGGTCAATTCCGGTTTATCGCATATTGGTGTCATCGGTTCCCATAAATATAGTTCGCTGGTCGATCATCTGGGCACCGGCAAAGAGTGGTCACTGAGCCGAAAAACTCAGGATCTTTCGATCCTCTCGGGATCGAATAACTACCATATTGGCCGACTGATCAAGGTTAGTCTGCGTAATCTCCAGAACAACCGGGGCTTTCTGGATGCCACCGGGGCCGAACATGTGCTGATTGCCACACCAAATCTGGTCACTACCTTTGATTTCCGAAATGCCTATGATATTCATCTGAAAAATGACAGTGATATTACTCTGGTTTTTAAAAAAGATGATCCCCTCTATCATCTCAGGGACAATGATCTTTATCTGGAATTTACCAAAAATCGGGTCAGCGGTCTGCACTATAAGCGGGAACAGACCACCGGACATTTTTTTACTGAAATGTTCTTTGTTAAAAAATCGATTCTGGTCGATTTATTGGATCTCAGTGAGCGCACTGGCGACTGGGATTTAATGGACATCATCAAACACAATATCGATACGCTCCAGGTTTTTGGTGCCCAGCATAGCGGTTATATCAAACGGGTCAACTGCCTGGAAAACTATATGAAAACCAGTATGGACCTACTGGATTACAAGGTCATGCATGAGCTCTTTATGGGTAAAAATTCGATTCATACCAAAATAAAAGACAACCACCCCACTCTTTATAATGATCCGGCCCAGGTGTGCAATTCGATTGTTGGCAGCGGCTGTATCATCGACGGAACCATCAATCATAGCATTATTTTTAGAGACACACAAATGAACGTTGGTTCACATATCCAAAACAGTATCATCATGCAACGTTGTGAGATCGGCAGAAATGTTAACCTGAACTATGTGGTCATGGATAAAGATACCAAGATCAGTGATCACACCACCTTAGTGGGAAAACCTCATGCTCCCATTGTTTTAAAGAAAGGCACGGTAATTTAAATGTTAAACGTCCTATTTGTCGCTTCGGAAGCTTACCCTTTTTCAAAAAGTGGTGGATTGGGAGATGTCCTTGGCGCCCTGCCAAAATCATTTCCCGAAGATGTTGATGCCCGGGTTATCCTCCCCTATTACAGCACCATCCCAGAAGAATTACGTCGAAAAATAAAACCCCTCAAGCACTTTCAGATGTGGATGTCTAATACCCTACATTATTGCGGCCTGTTGACCTGTGAATACGAGGGCGTTACCTTTTATTTTATCGACAATGAAGCTTTTTTCAAACGCCCATCGCTTTATGGCTATTATGATGACGGCGAGCGGTTTAGCTTTTTTTGCCGGGCAGTGCTCGACTCCCTGCCGCTTTTGGATTTCACGCCAGATATTGTTCACTGCAACGATTGGCAGACGGCCGCTGTTCCCTATCTGATCAAACATCAATATCGGCGAGCTTTTCCCGACACAAAGGTGGTTTTTACGGTTCATAATATCCGCTATCAGGGGGTTTACGGTTTTCACGATATCAGTCCTTATCTGCATCTCGGTTTTTTACCCTCGGACCTCGAGTTTTACGGAAAAATAAATCTGATGAAAGGCGCTCTTTACGCCGCTGATTTAATCACGACGGTCAGCCCAACCTATGCCGTCGAACTGACTGATCCCTACTACGGGGAGGGCCTCGATGGGGTAATCCGTCATCTCAGTCATCAGGTAGTAGGGATTCTCAATGGCATCGATGAGTCGATTTATAATTCACAGACCGATCCCGCCTTATTTGTGCCCTTCGATAATCCCGAAAAAAAGAAAGTCGATAACAAGAAGGCCTTGCAGGAGTATTTAGATCTTCCAGTTCGAGGCGATGTTCCAATGGTATCAATGATTACCCGGTTAGTTGAACAAAAAGGACTGGATCTGGTATCCAACGTCATCCATGAGATATTGCAGCTGGATCTCCAGCTGGTGATTCTGGGAACCGGTGATGCTGTTTATGAAAATCTGTTTCGCAGCATCGCCTACAACTACCCGGATAAGATGGTGACGATCATCGATTTTGATGAATCGCTGTCGCGAAAAATTTATGCAGCCAGCGATTATTTCCTGATGCCTTCTAAATTCGAGCCCTGCGGCCTTTCGCAGATGATCGCGATGCGTTATGGCGCTGTCCCCATCGTTCGGGAAACGGGTGGACTCAAGGATACCGTCACCTATTTTGACGCCAAGACAAAAAAAGGCAACGGCTTCAGCTTTGCAACCTATAATGCCCACGATATGCTTTTCACCATCCAGCATGCGGTATCGCTATATCACCATTCTCCGGCGGCCTTTAAAAAGCTGGTAAAAAACGCCTATAACACCCATTTTGACTGGAAACAATCAGCCGATATTTATCTTTCATATTATAATAAATTGATGGAGTGAACAGATTATGGAATTTCGTCATCATTCATGGGAACAAGCATTTCGTCACCCCTTTGGGGCACTGCCAATTGGCAGTGCTGTTACACTGCGGGTCTATGCCACTGAAATTGAAAAATTAAAAGTGCATGCATATTTTAATGATCTGGACGTCAAGCACCCGATGATCAAATCCCGGGAATCTAATTATTGGGAAATTACCTTAGACATGCCGCTGACACCCGGCATCTTCTGGTATGACTTCAGTTTTGAATCACAGGGACGAGCTTATGCCTACGGCACCGTGAATGACCATTTAGGCGGCGAAGGCCGGGTTTATGAATCAAAACCACTTTCCTATCAAATTACGGTTTATGACCCTCAGCGGCAGTCACCAGCCTGGTATTCTCAGGGCATTATGTACCAGATCTTCCCGGATCGCTTTAATCGGGGTGCCGACTTCGATCTTGCTAACTTCCATAAAGATGCCATCCTCCATCCCAACTGGAACGATACCCCTCACTATTTCCGAGAAAAGGACGGTAGCATCAAATACTGGGATTTTTTTGGCGGCACCCTGGCCGGTATCACCGAAAAGCTCGACTACCTGGAGAGTTTAAACATCACCATTCTTTATCTGAATCCCATTTTCAAGTCACGAAGTAATCACCGTTATGACACTGGCGATTATATGAGCATCGACCCAGCCCTGGGAACCCAGGAAAGCTTTGAAACCCTGGCCTCAGAATGTAAAAAACGAGGAATTTCGATTATTCTGGATGGGGTTTTCAGCCATACTGGTGACGACAGCCTTTATTTCAATCGTTACGGGAATTATCCAGAAGTTGGTGCCTATCAATCGAAAGATTCAGATTACTATCCCTGGTACACCTTCACTAACTATCCCAAAACCTATGCCTGTTGGTGGGGGGTCGACGCCATGCCCAATACCAATGAGATGCATCCGAATTTTCAGGCCTTTATCTATAAAAATAAGGATAGCGTCATCCGTCACTGGATGAAAGCCGGGGCTTCCGGCTGGCGGCTGGATGTGGCTGATGAACTGCCGGATCCTTTTATCACCGGTCTGAAAGAGGCCATGATCGAGGAAAATCCTGATAGTATTCTGATTGGCGAAGTCTGGGAAGATGCCTCCCGAAAAGTCGCCTATGATCAACTGCGCAGCTATTTTTCCGGCTATGAGCTCGATGCCGTGATGAACTACCCCTTCCGGGAAACCTTTATCGATTTTGTTCTTGGCGACAAAAGCTCCCGCTTGGCCGCCCGAATTATGATGTCGCTTTATGAGCACTATCCCAAAGAGCAATTTATGGGCAACATGAACCTGATTGGCAGCCATGATCGCCGCCGGATTCTTAACGTGCTGAGCGAATCCTATAAATATCTGGGGAACCATCGCGATAACACCTATCGACTAGATGATACCCAGTATGCGCTCGCTGTAAAACGATTAAAGCTGCTCAGCCTGATCCAGTTCACCTTCCCTGGTGTCCCCTGTCTATACTACGGCGATGAGGCCGGGGTTCAAGGTTTTGAAGATCCCTACAACCGGCGCACCTATCCTTGGGGCAATGAGGATCAGGATCTGCTTGCCTGGTATCAATTGATCACCAAACTCCGTGCCGATCATTCGGTCTTTCAGAACGGCTCCTGGAAACCCTATGAAGCCAGCGATGATCTTTTCGTCTTTGAACGGCGTAATGACGATTCCCTCTGTTTTTGCCTGTTCAACCGCAATTCCAGAGCCGTTCATTTATTTAAACACCCGGATTTCGCCGGATGTCAAGGTTTCGATTTGATCTCCGGGGATGCCGTCTCTTTGAATCCCATTGTCCTTCAGCCTCTTTCTTATGCCATTGTTATGGTAACCTCAAATACCTGCCGAATAATTTAAATTGATCAGCTTAAAAAGATTGCGATACGCCGCAATCTTTTTTGTTTTATTTTTTAGATATGGGGTAATATTATTAAAATAACGCTTTTAATTACATCGAAAAAATAGGGCTCTGATTCTTTAAAATTAACCCTTAGTGAAAGGAAAGCTCATGAAAGCATCAGCACACCTAAAAGAAATCGAAGATTTTAAATCTGCATATATTAAAAAAATTGAAGAAGTTTCTGGTGAATATCTGGCTGAATCATCGCTGCTAAATCAATATGAAGCTTTGGCTGAAATCGTCATGGACAAAATAACTTCTCAGTGGGCTAAAACGAGTTCACAATACGACGAGATCCCTCACAAGCGGGTCTATCTGTTTTCGATTGAATTTCTCATTGGCCGACTGCTCAAATCCTATGTCAATAGCCTGGATATGGAGGATACGGTTAAAATTGCCATGGCTGAATTGGGCCTGGATTATCAGACCATTCTCAGCCAGGAAAGCGATCCCGGTTTAGGAAATGGCGGTTTAGGACGGCTAATGGCCTGTTTTCTAGAATCTTCTGCCACCCTGGGCTTACCCTTCCACGGTAACGGTATCCATTATAAACATGGTCTTTTTGAGCAGAAAATCATCAACGGCGAACAGGTCGAAGTTGCCGACAACTGGCTGCGACACGGTTATCCCTTTGAAATAAGAAAGCCCAATGAGTCGGTTATCGTTAAATTTTATGGCAATCTCCATTCTGAGAAAATCGATGGTGCGCTGACCTTTGTGTATGAAGATTATGAACCGATTCTGGCCGTACCTTACGATATTCCATTAAAAGGTTACCATAATAAAACCGTGAACTCCTTACGATTATGGAGTGCCGAACCCGTTGAGGAATTCGATCTACCCAGTTTCAACGAAGGACTGTTTCTCGATGCTGTCCGTCATAAATCCGAAGCTGAAGCCATTACCCAGATTTTATATCCTAATGATAATAAGTATGATGGCAAACAACTACGGCTAAAACAGGAATATTTTTTTGTCTGTGCCGGCTTAAAACGTATTATCACACGATTTAAGCGATATAATAACGATTGTCTCGATGAATTTGCCGATAAAATCTGTATTCATATCAATGACACTCATCCTGCCTTATGCGGCCCTGAAATGATGCGAATTTTTATGGATGAAGAGGGATTAAGCTGGGACGATGCCTGGAAGATTACCGTCAATGCCCTAACCTTCACTAATCATACTGTTCTACCAGAAGCACTCGAAAAATGGCCGGTCGATATGATGAAACTTCTACTCCCCCGAATTTATATGATTATCGAAGAAATTAACCAGCAATTTCAAGAGGACTTGAGAATAAAATCCGGGCTCAATGAACTGCAAATCAATTCATTATCGATCATTCAGGATAGTCAAGTCAATATGGCCAATCTGGCCATTGTGTGCAGCCATTCTGTTAACGGTGTCGCCGATCTCCATAGTAAAATCCTGAAAGAGGAAACTTTCAATGGCTATTATAAGCTGTTTCCCGAACGTTTCCATTCAGTCACTAACGGGGTTACCCCACGCCGTTTCTTGATTAACAGCAATACCGCTTTACGAGATTTAATCTCCGAATCAATCGGCACCGATTGGATCAACAATCTGTTTGCCCTTGAAAACCTGATGGACTTTAAAAACGACGCTCCGTTTTTTGATCGATTCAATTGTATCAAGCTGGATAATAAAACCCATTTGGCAAATTATATTAAAGAACATAATCAGATCTCGGTAAATCCGGAATCCATTTTTGACATTCAGGTCAAACGCATTCATGAATATAAAAGACAACTCCTGAACGCCTTGCAGATTCTCCACTTGTATAATCATTTAAAAGCAAACCCCGATATCGAAATTGTCCCTCGAACCTTTATCTTTGCCGGCAAAGCAGCGCCAGGATACTATTTTGCCAAAGAAGTCATTAAGCTGATTAATGCCATTGCCGATCTTGTTAATAACGATAAAGCTATCCACGATCAGATTAAAGTAGTTTTTCTGGCAAACTTTAATGTATCTCTCGGGGAGATTATCTATCCCGCTGCTAACATTTCCGAACAGATCTCAACTGCCGGAAAAGAAGCTTCTGGTACAGGTAATATGAAATTTATGATGAATGGCGCCATTACCCTGGGTACTATGGACGGCGCCAATATTGAAATCCATGAAGCCGTCGGTGATGACAATATCATTACCTTTGGATTATCCGCTGATGAGGTCTCACATTTTGAAAAATATGGTGGTTATAGTTCAGTTCATATTTATGAAAATGATCCTCGCATCCAGAAAATTATGCATCAGCTGATTGATGACAGCTTTGGGCATTTAGCCAGTTTCCAAAGCGTTTATGACTCCCTGCTTTTGTATAATGACACCTACTTCGTCTTAAAAGACTTTGATTCTTACACTAAAGCTCAACACCATATCAATGAACTGTTTAAAGACAAAAACAAATGGTTTGAAATGTCCCTTAGCAACGTGGCTTACTCCGGTCTTTTTTCCAGTGACCGCGCAATTCTGGAATATCAGAAGAATATTTGGAAGACACTGTAGATTATGTCCCCTCCTTTCTCCCCCTTTATTGGGAAACAGAACCTGTATCAGTAATACAGGTTCTGTTTCCACTAATACCTCATTAAGTTACTAGCCGTCTAATGAAGCCGTAGCAACTCCGTCTCCGTTTCACTACGCCTACGTTTGGGGCTTCGCCCCATAAAAAAATAGATTGGAACATTGATTTTTAAGTGAACTTGAATCAACCGCTTAACTTCACTGCCGTTATCCTCGCTCATGCAGCACTTCGGCTCCGCTGCGCTGCGCCTCAGTCGCGTCAGTCGCCAGATGGCTCCTTCCTAAAAATATAAAAAATAGAGATTAAACCTTACTGCCGTCTAATGAAGCCGTGCAACTCCGTCTCCGCTACGCTACGCCTGCGTTTGGGGCTTCGCCCCATAAAAAAATACAGATATAAATATTGATTTTCAAGCTCACTTGAATCAATATTTATATCTGTATTTTTTTGCACGGCTTCATTAAAAAAAGTCCCGCAATGTCCTATCCTCCCAGGCAGTTACCCACCAAGTACTTTCGGCGCTGGAAGACTTTACTTCTGTGTTCGGTATGGGAACAGGTGTGGCCCTTCCGCCATCATTACGGAACTAGTTAAACTAGTTAATAGTATTAAGTTATAATTGCA
>JAQUWM010000054.1 GCA_028692885.1 Acetobacterium sp.
ACTGGAAATTGATTCCCACCCGATTGTTGACTTTCCCGAGCACCTCAGCCGGGCTACCGGCCCCGATGCTGCGGTCAGCAGCGATTGGTCGCGGCTCTTTGACCCGGCGGCAATCGCCACGCTGCTGACCACTAACAACGCCAGCCCGGCGGTGCTTTTTTTAGCGGCCTTCGCCTATGCCCTGGCCAAATTCAGCGGCCAGGACGAAACGGTTTTATGTTTCCAGCCGACCCCCAACCGCGACGGAATTCTGCCGCTGCATCTAAAGATCGATGAAGAGCTCCCGCCGGCCGCATACCTGGCCGCGGTTCAGAGCCGCTATCAGGAGACCCGCGGCCATCATCACTGGGCCTTTGACCAGATGGCCCAGGAGCTGGATCTCAGCGCCGATCTGCGTTTTGTTTTTAAGGAAACCCCAGCGGCCACTGATCTCGGTCACGCCCATCTGGCATTAGAGGTCAGCCCCAAGGGCGACAGCTATGCCCTGGCCCTGCACTACCGCAGTGACTTATACAAAGAAGAAACCATCCTCAGCTTGGCCGATCTGCTGGAACGGACCATCGGCGGTTTTATGACGGCCACCAAGCTTTCTGAGATCGCCCTGATTTCCGAGGCCGAGCGGCTCCGCTATGACGCCTTCAACCGCACCGCCGTACCCTATGATACCAGCCTGACGATGGTCGATATGCTTAGGAACCAGGCCCGCCAGACCCCGGATAATATTGCCCTGGTCTATCAGGAGGTCCGGCTGACCTATGCGCAGCTTGATGATGTGACCGACCGGCTGGCCAAACATATCAAAAGCTTGGGTATCGGCCGGGAGGACATTGTCCCGATTCTGCTGGCCAAAAGTGAGCTGATGACGATCACTTCGATTGGCGTGCTTAAAGCCGGGGCCGCCTATCAGCCGCTCGACCCGTCCTATCCCAGCGAGCGGCTGAGCTTTATGATTAACGACACCCAGGCCCGGCTGATGATTGCCGATGCCGAACTGTTGGGGCTGGTACCGGATTACGCCGGTCAGGTGATCCTGACTAAGGACATCAAGACCCTACCCGACTCCGAGTTGATGCTCGAAGATCCCCGGCCTGAGGATCTGTTTATTATGCTCTATACCTCCGGCTCCACCGGAATCCCCAAAGGGGTGATGCTGGAACACCGCAACCTGGTCTGTTTCTGCCACTGGTACAACCGCTACTATGATCTGGATGCGAGCGCCCGGGTGGCGGCCTACGCCAGCTTTGGCTTTGATGCCAGTATGATGGACACCTATCCGGTGCTGACCGTCGGCGGGACCCTGCATATTATCGCCGATGAGATCCGCCTCGATCTGCTGCGGCTCAACGACTATTTTGAGACGAACAAGATCTCCCACGCCTTTATGACCACCCAGGTGGGCCGCCAGTTTGCCGATACGATCAGCAATTATTCACTTACACACCTGTCCACCGGGGGCGAAAAACTGGCCACGATTCACCCGCCCCGCTACCATTTCCACAACCTTTATGGCCCCACCGAAACCACCGTCATCGCCACCAGTTTTCTGGTCGACGGCGACTATGACAATATCCCCATCGGCAAGGCCCTGGACAATGTCAAGATCTATATCCTCGACCGCTATAAGCGACCGGTGCCGATTGGCGTCCCCGGCGAGCTGTGTATTGCCGGGATGCACGTCGCCCGGGGGTATTTAAACCGACCCGACGCCACCGCTGCGGCCTTTGGCCCCAACCCCTTTGATGATCAGGCGCCCTACGACCGGATCTATTATTCCGGCGATATCGTCCGTTACCTGCCCGACGGCAATATTGAATTTGTCGGCCGCCGCGATGCCCAGGTCAAAATCCGCGGCTTCCGGGTCGAGCTGACCGAAATTGAAGCGGTGATCCGCCAGTTTGATGGCATTAAGGACGCCACCGTGGTCGCCTATGATGATCCCAGCGGGGTTAAATACATTGTCGCCTATGTGGTGGCTGATACCCCGGTTGACATCCCCGCCCTCAACGCCTTTATCGAAGCTGAAAAGCCGCCCTATATGGTGCCGGCAGTAACGATGCAACTGGAGGCGATCCCGCTGAACCAGAATATGAAGATCAATAAAAAAGCCCTGCCCCAGCCGGTTAAGCAGCAGACGGATCGGACCCCGCCGCAAAACCCGACCCAGCAAAAGATCTATGACTGCGTGGCCAAGATTCTCGGCCACGATCAGTTCGGCATCAGCACCGATCTGCAGGAGGCCGGGCTGACCTCGATCGGCACCGTGACCCTGAACGTGCGGCTGTCGCAGTTGTTTGGGGTGGTCGTCAAGAGCCGGGATTTAAAGGCTAATAACACCGTGGCCCAGCTGGAAGCCTTCCTGACCAGTGCCGCCGCTGCCGCCCCGGCCAGCGCTGCGGCCAAGCAGGACGCCTACCCGCTGACCCAAACCCAGATGGGTCTGTTTGTCGAATCGATGGCCAAACCCGAGGAACTGCTGTATCATATTCCGTTCCTGTTTAAACTCCACCCCGATGTCGATCTGGGCCGGCTGAAAACCGCCATCGAAGCGGCGATTACCGCCCATGCCTATATCAAGACCCGCTTTTTTATGGATGACGACGGCGAAATCATGCAGCGACGCCGGGACGACAGCCCCTTTACCCTGCGAATTCGCGATTATCTGGATAAAGACAAGCTGGTCACGCCCTTTAAACTGATTGACGGCCGGCTCTTTAACGCCGCCCTGTTTCAGACCAAGGACGGCAACTATTTCTTTATCGATATCCATCACAGCATCTGTGACGGCACCTCGCTGGTGATTTTGATTGCGGACATTAACCGGGCCTATGGCGGGGCCGCCCTGGAGCCGGAAAGCTACAGCAGTTTTGACGCCGCCCGGGACGAACAACAAAGCCGGGCCGGGGCCGAGTACCCCCAGGCTCAGGCTTATTTTGCCGACCTCTTTTCCGGCTGCGATACTGACTTTTTACCCGGCCCGGACAAAAATGAGACCGCCAAGACCCTCGGTATCGTCAGTCTGATCCCCGCGCAGCTGGAGGTGGCCGCCGTGGCCAGCTATTGCGAAGCCCGGAAGCTCAGCCCCAACGCTTTTTTTGTCGGCTTGTTCGGCTATCTGCTGGGCCGCTACAATCATAAAAACCACAGCGTCTTTACCACCATCTACAACGGCCGCAGCGATTCCCGGACCGACCGCGCCATCGGGATGTTTGTTAAAACCCTGCCGGTCACCTGCCAGCTGGGGGTTCCCGCCAGTAAACTGTTTAGCGCCACCAAAAATCAGCTGATTGACAGCATGGATCACGATATCTACTCCTTTGCCGAAATCAGCCGGGCCTTTGGCATTTCCGCCGATATCATGTTTGTCTATCAGGGCGATAATTTTGAATTTGACCAACTCGCCGGCCAGCCCACCGAAGCCCTGGAAGTGATGAGCGAAGGTGTCATCGCTGCCATTTCGGTGGAAGTCTCCATCCGCGACGGCCGCTATCATTTCCGGGCCAGCTTCGAGAGCAACCGCTACGAAGACAGCTCGATGGACGCCCTGCTTGAGAATCTCGCCCGGGCTGCCCAACAGGCCCTGGTTAGCGACGATCTCGAGCAGATTAAGCTGCTCTTTGATGAAGAGCAGGAGATGGTCGACGATCCCCGCTTCTACGGCCATACCTTTGTCGATCTGTTTGTCGCGGCGGCCGCCCAATACCCGGATCGCCCCGCCGTTCAGGACCGCAACGGCAGCATCAGCTATGCCCAGCTGAACGCCGCTTCCGACGCCCTGGCCGTGCAGCTGCTGGCCGCCGGCGTTAACAAAGAAGACTTTATCGGGGTGCTGTCCGGCCGGACCCGGGCCTTTATCATCGGCGTTATTGCCGCCATGAAAGCCGGCGCCGCCTATGTGCCGCTGGACCCCGAATACCCGGAAGACCGGATCCGCTATATGCTGGAAGATTCAGCCGCCGATATTCTGCTCTATGTCGACGAGTATCAGGCCCTGACCCGCTTTTTCCCGAACCAGACCATTAACCTCGATCAGTTTGCCGCCGCTGACGGCCATCAGCCGGATAAAAGCTGGACCACCAGCAAACCCGAGAGTGAAGATCTGGCCTATATGATTTACACCTCCGGCTCCACCGGCAAACCCAAGGGCGTGATGATCAGCCACAGCAACCTCAGCAATCTGATCCTGAACGAAACCGTTAATCAGCAGGTCACTGCAGAGACCCGCTGCGCCCAGTATTCCAGCTTCTGCTTTGACGCCTCGGTGGTGGGGATCTTCCCCTATCTGGCCAACGGCGCGCTGCTCTATCTGTTTGCCGAAGCCGACCGCAAGGATGCCGTCAAGGTCTGTCAGATCCTGAAGGACGAAGCCATCAACGTGGCCGTCTTCCCGACCCAGATGGGCGAGATCATCATCGACAACATGACCGGTGACTCCCGCCTGACCCATATCGTCGTCGGCGGCGAAAAACTGAAGCATTATTACGACCGCCCCTATACCGTCGTCAATGTCTATGGCCCCACCGAAAGCACGGTCGAAACGACGATTTTTAACGTCGATCAGGAATACCGCAATATCCCGATTGGTAAATCACTGCTCAATGTCCGTTCCTATGTGGTCGATGAACAGCTCAATCCGGTGCCGGTCGGTCATCCCGGCGAGCTTTGCCATGCCGGCCGCCAGATTGGCCGGGGCTATCACAACCTGCCCGAAAAAACCGCTGCCGCCTTTATTCCCAACCCCTTTGCGACGGGTCCGGATGATCAGCTGTTGTACCGCACCGGGGATATGGTCCGCCGCCGCGGTGACGGCCTGATTGAATACATCGGCCGGATTGATTCCCAGGTCAAGATCCGCGGTTACCGGATCGAGCTGAGCGAAATTGAAGGGGCGATGCTGGCCCACCCGGGCATCAAGGAAACCGCCGTGACGGTGCTGGAACAGGGCGGCAACCAGTATATTATCGGCTACTACACCGGGCCGGCCGCGGCCATCGACCCCAAGGTCTGGCACCATCTGCTGCTGTCGCAACTGCCCGAATATATGATCCCGACCTTCTACGTGCCGCTCGACACGATGCCCCTGACCCCCGGCGGCAAGGTCGATAAAAAAGCCCTGCCGCAGCCCGAAACCGGTATCAAGACCGCCGACTATCTTGCCCCGGAAACGGCGCTGGAAAAACAACTGGCCGACATTTTCGGCGCCACCCTGGGACTGGAGACGGTCTCGGTGCTGGACGATTTCTTTGCCATCGGCGGCACCTCGATTTCCGCCACCAAGGTGGCGATGAAGTGCCTGAGCCAGCAGATTCCCCTGGCCTATGCCGATCTGTTTGAATACAAAACCGTCCAGCAGCTGGCCGCCTTTGTCGAAAAACACGTCGCCGAAACGATCGACCCCGCCGACGTTGTCAAAAACTTTGACTATCAGAAACTGGCGCCGGTGCTGGCTAAAAACGCTGCGACCAACCTGGCCAGCCTGACCACCCGTGAGCTGGGCGATATTATCCTGACCGGCGCCACCGGCTTTTTGGGGACCCATATTCTCAAGGAATTCCTTGATCATTATGACGGCAAGGTCACCTGCTTTATCCGCAAGGGCAAGGCCCGGTCGCTGGAACAGCGGATCAAAACGATGTTGGTCTACTATTTTGACCGCGATTACGATGAGCTGTTCGGCACCCGGATTTTCTGTGTCGAAGGCGATATCACCAATCCCGACAGCCTCACCGCCCTGGAGGCGGTAACCGCCGCCACCGTGATTAATTGCGCCGCCTGCGTCAAGCATTTTGTCGCCGACGATACCCTGGAGAAAATCAATGTCCGCGGCGTCGAAAACCTGATTGAGCTGTGTCTCAAAACCGGCCAACAGCTGATTCAGGTCTCCACCGTCAGCATCGCCGGGGAAGGCATCAACGGCGCCCCACCCCAGGACAAACGGATCCGCGAAAGCGAGCTGTACTTTGACCAGAGTCTTGAAAACGCCTATGTCCATTCCAAGTTTCTGGCCGAACGGGCGGTCCTGGCTGCCGTCGCCGAGGCCGGCTTAGCCGCCAAGATCATGCGGGTCGGTAACCTGATGAGCCGCAACAGCGACGGCGAATTCCAGATCAACTTCCTCCATAATGGCTTTATGCGGGGCCTTAAGGGCTATAAGATTCTCGGCCAGTTCCCCGTCAGTGCGCTCAGTCAGGCGGTCGAGTTCTCGCCGATTGATACCACCGCCCACGCCATTTTGAAGCTGTCCCAGACCAACCGCGAGCTGACCGTGTTCCACCCTTACAACAACCATACCGTCTATATGGCCGACGTGCTTCAGGAAATGAACGCCTACGGCTTTGCCATCAACGTGGTCAGTGACGGCATAAGAAAGGATATGAGCTTTTTTATAGCTTCGACTGTGGGTCATGACATCAAAGGAATCCACCACGTTGATGATTCTGCCCAGATAAGGAATTTTCTCTCTTTTAATGCCCATTGGGATAACCGGTGCCATCGTACTTTTCATGATGCGCTAAAATCTCATCGGCAATGTGCTCAAGAGCAGGCGTTGACCTGGCAATACGATAACCAATTTGGGGATGGGTTTTTATGATTCGCCATTCATCATCCATTAATGCTGAAGGCTTGTCCAGAATGTATTCCGGAATCCCGATTTTTCCCATATCATGAAGAAGTGACAGGAGTTCCAATTCGTCCAGCTGATCTTTTCAAAGACTCAGCCTCTTTCCAAGAGTTTTGCTTAATTCCTTGATCCGCCTGGTATGCTCTTCGGTTTCACAGCTTTTTTCATTAACACCTCATCGATGAAACTGATGAGTTTTTCAATCCTGACAAAGAAACAGCGTCTCATGATAAAATGAATACCTATTAACATTAAGGTAATTAACAGGATGAAACTCTTTATAAACCGGTTAAACTGATTTTTTACAAAGTTATAATTGGCTTCTTCTTTTGAAATCTCCATGCTGATGGTTTCTGCTCCGTAATGATCTTTTTGTAGCTTTGTGGCTGTGAGATAGGGTTTTCCATCAAACTCAGTGTGTCGAATTTCCAACTCAGTAGGGATGATGTCTGTCGTTGATTCCTTCAGTGTAACCTTTAATCCGGTCACGGTTTCGATATAGTCCGTGATGCTTTCGTTAAACGGCCGAACAAAAATAATGGCACCGTTGCTCGCCGCTGTATGGGTGGAATTGTTAACTAAAGCCGTTCCCACAAAATAAGCCTGATCATCAAGAAAGATCAGATTTTTTTTATATCCACTTCTTTGGTCAGGATATCCGTATAAAAATGGTTCTGTTTCAGTTTTTTCATTAATGCTTCCACGGTTTTTGGGGTTAAATGATCATCTGACTCGCCCTTAGCTGTCACCATAATGACTCTTACACCCGATGATATAGATGATATCATCCTGGATTTTGTAAATTAATCGATCGCTTTCAGAGATTCTTCTGCTCCAATATCCAGAAAGCTCGTGACGAAGAGCTTCTGGTTTACCAATTCCAATGTATCCATTTCGTTCAATATCACGAATGAGCTCATGAATTTTTTTCAGTATCTTTTTATCTTTATTTTGCCAGTATAAATACTCATCCCAAGCATTCTCTGAAAACAACTTATTCATCGATCATATCGGACTCTTTCAGTTTTTTAGTTTTACCCTGTTCGATCTGATTTTTACTTTCAATAAGGCGATCATAATAGGCTTTATTGCTGGTAATAAAAGCATTTTCGATTAAATTATTATATTCATCAAGACTGATCAGAACAACATTTTTTTCGCCTTTTCTGGTAACAATGATCGTTTCACTATCATCAGTTACCTTATCAAAATAAGATTTCATCTTATTTCGCATGGTTGTATAATTAATGGCTAACATAATTTTCCCTCCTTAAGGACTTTATTCTGTACTTAATATTGTATTTTATTCGAACGTAAAAGTCAAGTAAAGAACGACTTCGTTTGCATCCTTTCCGCCGTAGCAAGAGCGAGTCTATCCCATTTAAAAAAGACAGATCGGATGATTACTCAATCCGATCTGTCTATGTCGTTCCCTATTCAAATCATTTTATTATTAGACGCCTACCGTTTATTCCACTGTCACGCTCTTAGCTAAATTTTTCGGTTTATCGACATCACAGCCTCTGGCAACGGCCAGATAATAAGCCAATAGCTGCAGATAAACAATGGTGGGAATGGCGGTGATATCATCGTCCATCTTGGGAATCACCCATACCTCATCGACCTCAGAGGCGATATCTTCATGGCCTTCCTGAACAATCGCCAGGACGTGGGCGCCTCTGGCCTTCACTTCTTTGATATTGCTGAGCATTTTTTCGAAAACATTTTCCTGCGTACAGATGGCCACCACAATGGTGCCATCCTCAATCAGGGCGATCGGGCCATGCTTCAGTTCCCCGGCAGCATAGGCCTCGGAATGAATATAGGAAATTTCCTTGAGTTTCAGTGACCCCTCCATACTGGTATACAAGTCCACGCCTCTGCCGATGTAGAAGAGATCATAGATTTTGTAGTTCTTATCCGCAAATGCTTTAATAACCGCCTGGGTTTCCAGGGCTTTTTCGATCAGTCCCGGGGTCATCATCAGACCATGACAAATCCGGACGGCATCCGCTTTCTTCATTTTTCCGTTCAGATTTCCCAGAAATGAGGCTAATAGCATCATGCAACCGACCTGAGTAACATAAGCCTTAGTCGATGCCACGGCAATTTCCGGTCCGGCATTAGTATAAATGACGTCATCCGCTTCCCGGGCAATGGAACTGCCCACGACATTGGTCACCGCCAAAACCCAGGCGCCCCGTTCTTTGGCCAGGCGAATCGCGGCTAGCGTATCGGCAGTTTCCCCGGATTGGCTGATGACAATCAGCAGGGTATTTTCATCGACAATCGGATTTTTATAGCGATACTCTGAAGCTGCTTCAGTTTCCACGCTGATGCGGGCAAATTTTTCGAAATAGTATTTACCCACCATCCCGGCATGATAAGCGGTTCCGCAGGCCACAATCTGAATCCGGTTGATATCTTTCATCATCTCAGCATTTAGCTTGAGCCCGGCAAAGGAGACGCCATTGTCACAGCAGCGACTCATTAATGTTTCCATCATTGCCTTGGGCTGTTCCACCATTTCTTTCATCATAAAATGATCATAGCCACCTCTTTCAGCATCTCCGGGATCCCAATCGACGATAAAGATTTCTTTTTCGATGGTGCTGCCAGCACTGTTGATGACCTCGATATTGTCAGCTGTCAGCACCGCCATTTCGCCGTTATCCAACAGATAGACTTCCCGGGTATAATTTAAAATCGCCGGGATATCCGAGGCGATAAAATTCTCTCCGTTTCCCAGTCCTACAATCAGCGGGCTGTCTTTACGCACCGCCACAATTTTATCCGGTTCATTAGCACAAAGGATTGCCAAAGCATAGGAACCTTTCATCCGCATCAAGGCGAGCTGAACGGTTTCAACAAGATCGCCGCTGTAAAGCTCATTTAGCAAATGGGCAATCACTTCCGTATCGGTATCGGAAATAAAAACATGACCTAAGGCTTGGAGCTCATTTTTCAAGGTCATATAGTTTTCGATGATCCCATTATGGACCACCGAAATTTCTTTATTGACACTGGAATGGGGATGGGCATTGGCATCGGAAGGAACCCCATGGGTTGCCCAGCGGGTATGACCAATACCGACCTGGCCTGAAAGGGGAGTTTTTTCAAGAACACCTTCCAGATTTTTAAGCCGACCCTTTTTCTTTTCTACCCGAATCGCTTCATTTTCCAGAATCGCAATTCCGGCCGAGTCATAGCCCCGGTACTCCAATCGTGACAGACCGCTAATTAAAACGTCCTGAGCCTGTTTATCGCCGATATAACCTATAATTCCACACATTTTTTCACCTGATATTCTTTTTTTATGCCATCTCTGTCCTGAAAATCACTCTTCAGTTTTTCATGGCAATTCTCCAGGGCATCCGCCGAATTTTCGATACTCCCTGACCTCGTCAACTCAATTCTTGTGTGGACCATCACTTGAGTTCTGGCGCTTCTTTGCTGTCTTTGGTTTTGGTCCATTGTTATTTTTCCCAAATACATACCTGATTATTCTATCATAAAAGATCTTTTAACACAAAGAAATGAGCGCTAATGCCCTCATTTCTTAATCACTTATTAATGTTTTGTTAATCAATTATTTCCATTATACCATCACCACTTGACCAACGGCTGGTCCTGAACTGCTTAAACGGCCTTCAATAAAAAGCGCCAGTTCTTTGGCGATATCCGTCAATTCATTCTGATCTTTTCCTTCAATCATCACCCGTACCAGCGGTTCGGTGCCAGATGGCCGAATCAGGACCCGTCCCTGTCCCTGAAAATGGGCTTCAACCTCCTGAATCTTTTTTTGAATCTGATCATCCTTCAGGTAATCCTGTTTGCGACCATTTTCAACTCTGGCATTGACCAGGATCTGGGGATAAACCGTCATTAAATCACTTAAGGTTTTAGCATCCCGGCCATCCTGTTTCAGTAACTCCAGCAGAACCAGAGCTGTCAGCATGCCGTCGCCAGTGGTATTATGATCCAGGAGAATCAAATGGCCGGACTGTTCGCCGCCCAGATTATAATCACCGGCAATCATCGCCTCTAAAACATAACGGTCGCCTACGTCGGTTTTAATGGTTTTGCACCCCGCCGCATTTAAGGCAATGTCCAGGCCAATATTGCTCATCACGGTGACCACGACGGTGTCCTTTTTAAGGGTATTGCCGGATTTCATAGAAGCGCCGATCAGGTTCATAATCTTATCACCATCGATGATTTCACCGATATTATCCACGGCCAGACAACGATCCGCATCGCCATCAAAGGCAATCCCAATATCGGCTTTTTCTGCCACCACCCGCTGCTGCAAAGGCTGCAAATGGGTCGATCCACACCCGGCATTGATGTTCTTGCCGTCGGGTTTGTCGCCGATCACAATGACCACTGCACCGAGGCTGCGAAAGAACGCCGGAGCAATCGCATAGGATGCCCCGTGGGCACAGTCCATCACCACCTTGAGCCCGCTAAAATCTCCTTTGACTGCCTGTTTGATGTGATCCAGATAAAAGGCTTCCGGTTTTTCCAGTTGGCTGATACTGCCGCCAGCTTTTAGTACCACTTCCTGTTTTTCCAGAATAATGGTTTCAATTTCATTTTCCACTGCATCGGCCAGTTTAAAACCCTGACCATTGAAAAATTTAATTCCATTAAACTCATAGGGATTATGAGAGGCCGAAATAACGACGCCAGCATCTGCCTTTAAGGCTCTGGTGATTACGGCAATTGCCGGTGTTGGCAACACCCCCACCAGAACCGCTTCACCGCCGACGGACACAATACCACGAGCCAAGGCCTGTTCCAGAGCGCTTCCAGATTCCCGGGTGTCCATGCCAATGACGATTTTGGGACGGTGGGCGTTTCTTCCCAACACGCTCGCTCCAGCCTGACCTAAACCATAAGCTAGATCCAGGGTCAGTTCTTTTTCATATACACCACGTACGCCATCGGTACCAAATAATTTTCCCATCTATGTAAAACTCCTTAGTTTGTTTTCTTTCACGTTTATTAAACAACTATGCGCTTCGCTGCCTGTTGACCCCACGCAATTATTCTTCATTTCTGATAATTTTGCCATTTTTTTGATCAACGGTTAAATTGCTGGCCTCATTATAACCTAAAGCAGCTTAATTTAAAACCGTTTTATGATTCCACCACCGAGAACCTGACGTCCCTGGTAAAAGACCAGAGCCTGACCCGGAGCCGGAGCCCGGACGGGAACATCGCTATGAATGATAGCCTGAGTCCGGGAAAGCCACTCGATGTGGCCTTCATATTCGTGACCCCAGCGGCAGGTTTTAAAGCTGAAACCTGTTTTCGGCAGACCATTTTGAGACTGGATGATCAGCTCATCGACCAATATACGACTCTGAAATAAAGCCTTTTCTTCATCCAGCACCATCGTATTGGTGGCCGGGATCACCTCAACCACCGCCAGCCGTTTATCGCTGTTGATACCCAAACCCCGGGTTTGACCCAGCGTAAACTGATGGATTCCCGGGTGTCTGCCTAATATTTTGCCAGTGACATCGACAAAATTGCCGGGCGCAGTCGGATTATTTCCAAACATCGCTTCTTTGAGGAATAGGCCATGCCCCTTCTTTGGGATAAAACAAATTCCCTGGCTTTCTTTACCCCGGGAAAGCTCCGGCAACAAACCAAGAATTATTTTGCGCACTGCTGCTTTGGACTCAAAACCATTTAGGGGAAACAATAAGCGCCCGAGCAGATTCTGATCCAAATGATATAAAAAATAAGACTGATCCTTATTCGGATTGGGACTGGCCCAGAGCTGATAAACATTTTCATGCTTGCGGACTTCAGCATAATGGCCGGTGGCAATCATGACATCCCCATTAGCTGCGGCAAATTCACCCAGCAGTTTAAATTTCATGTTCTGATTGCACAGCATGCAGGGATTGGGCGTTTCCCCCTGCCTGTAACCAGCTACGAACGGATCAATGACTTTTTCCTTAAACTGGTTTTGAGCCGCCAGTACATGATGTTCAATATTTAGCTTTTCGGCCACTTTTCTGGCGGCGTTAATGGTATTTTCGGCATTTAAAAAATTGAAGGTTACGCCAATAACCTCGTAACCTTCATTTTTTAACAGATAAGCAGAGGCTGCACTGTCGATGCCGCCGCTCAATCCGATAATTACTTTTTTCTTTTCCACGATTATTTGCTTTCTTTCATTTGGATTAACTGCTTGGAACTACTTGTATAACTGCTTAGCAACTACTCAAATCAACTACCTAATACAAGTTAAATTAAACTGGTAACTGAGCAGTATGCGGGCGAGGGTCTGACCCCTTGGTCATCACGGATCGCCCCTACGTTAAATCTTTAATTGAACATATATAGCTACTGCTTATCTTAACGTTCGCTGATGTTTTTCAGCCGGGTTTCTTTTTTATTAATATGGGCGATCTTGGTTTTTAACGACTCCAGCTCCAGCGTATTATCCCGAGGTTCTTCCCAAACTGGCCAGTGCTTATTGGCTTCAATTAAATTGATGATTTCTTCGGTGAGCCAGGGGTTACAAACCAGAACTGGACCGAGGGTGTTGGTAAAAATACCTTTACCACTGATAATGCCTTCAACTTTGGTCTTACCGTTATTGCCATAACCATATTTCAACCGACCAAATGGCGACTCTTCTTTGATTTCTAAATCGATCATCTGAATTTGACTACCAATGATCTCCATTTCTTTGCCATTGTACTGACAACTGTAATAAAGATCGTCGCCATAAACGGCGTGATTTTCCCGGGTTTCAACCTCAATGATTCCCAATCCTCTGATCGTAGACTGATCATCCCGCGCAATTGTTTCGCCGAAAAGAGCCACCGTAGTACCAGTAACCAGCATCGGTCGGGTTTCAATATAATCCATCAGTTCTTTTCGGTGTGGTTCCAGATAAGCTGCCACCACCTCAAAATGCTCAATTTCTCCCGGTGGGCAAAAAAGAAAGTCAAAATTCATCGGGTCAAAGCTCGCTGTGTCCAGATTAATCGGTTCGACTTCAACCCGGTAGCCCCGGCGTTCCCCTTCAGCTCGAATAGCCAACAGATTGCCGCGATCCCCATGAAGGTTAAACATATTATTAAAAAGCCAGCCGACTTTTATCGTCTGTTCCATTAGCCTTGCCCTCCCTCGATGAATTTTTTCATCTTTTCAAAGGTCGAAATCCAGGTAATTAAATAAATATTATCGGTTTCAGCCTTGTCAATTTCGGCAAAAATTTCATTAATATCGTCACTGTCCATGATCGTGATTGCTTCTTTAGCTACCCCATCGTAAATAAGCCGGTTGGCGGTATCGTAAGAGACATGCTCAGAGAAACACAGGTATCGCTCTACATTTGAGTCGACCACTGGTTTAAAATCACAGTCAAAGGCATAAAAAGTATTGATATAGTGGGGGACAAAATCATTAACCACATACAAACCCAGTGCCACCATTTTTTTACTTTGATCAGAAGCCATAATATTTAGAGCACTCTGAAGGGTATCGGGATTCTCCTGTTTGATCCGCATATATTTGATGGTTTTATTCTTGTACGTCAATACCTCAAAACGACCGCCAATGTTTTTGAAATTTTCAAAGGCCTTGGCCGCAGCCGCTGGAGCGATCCCGCAAATTTCTTCGCAAACAGCCAGTGAACCGGCATAATTATAAAACATAAAGGGCAGATCATAGGGCATATGAAAGTTGACATCCTTGAGTTTGAAGGTTTGCTCGGAAAAATTCAGATCAGTGATTGGATAGTCTGGTGTTTTTTTACTGGCGAAACCACAAAAGTCACAGTGAAAAGCGCCAATGCTATCGACATTATAATAGTCAAAGCTCATGTCGTGATGACATTTCGGACAAGCCTGGGTTGGGTAATCCGCCCCCTTGGTGAACGATTCATCGTGACGGGAAACCCCATAATAAATCGAGCGACGGGCGATTTCCTCAAAAAATCGGGATCGCGGTTCTTCATTATTGAGGATTAGTGTCATTTTCGGATTGACAACCTCTTTTAATTTACGGATAATAAAATCCGGATCCCCATTTCTCTGGACCTGATCTTTTTGCAAATTGGTGATCAACATGTTTTCGGCCGGCAATTGGGCATAAATCAAGGGCAGATAGCGCTCATCGGTTTCAAAAACATAATAATCGGCCTTGATTTTTCCCGATAAGCTGGCTTCTTTGGCTAAAATCGTGGCAATTCCGCCCAATAAATTGGCACCTTCCAGATTCGAAACAATCTTTTTGCCATTTTGTTTTAAAATATGGGTGATCAGGTTGGTCGTCGAGGATTTTCCATTGGTTCCGGTAATGAAAATGACCCTCGAGTAGTCAATATTCTTAAAATGTTTTACAAAATTAGGGTCGATTGTCAACGCTTTTTCGCCGGGAAGGTTTGTTCCCCGATCCTTACTGACAAGATTAATGGCAATACCCATTAATTTTGCAAACCATAATGCAAGATAAAATTTCATTATTAATAACCTTTCTTTTTATTGTAGTTGCCATAGTACCGTGAACTTTGTTCACGGTTTGTGAATGACATCATTTAAAAATTAGTTTTTTACGCCCGTGCGAAAATTCCGTTAGCTTTACAGCTCTTTATTCTTTAATTTCTGCCGAACCATGGTGATCATACTTTTCCCTTTATTATATTCGGCCTGATCCGGCAAATTATCCTGATTTCCGCTTTCCAGGCTCTGACTCCAGCTCATCTGGGCGGCCCCGGCCACTACCGCTCCGACAAAACAGGCGGTGCTGAACATACTGGCCAAACCAATCACCATGGCCACCAGTTCGCCGTAGATCATGCCATTAAAGCGCACTGGGTAAATATCCCCATAACCAATGGTGGCAAAAGAGATGACCATATAATAAAGCATATCAAAGGCATCCAGAGTCTGGTCTGAATTCCCAGCATAAAAATTCGGATTGATCCTAAAACAATTATAGACCATCAGATAGAGAATACTCATCTCGCTGACAACCAGCACCAGCATACCCTTTAGAATACTGGCCGTTTCATGATACTTTCGTCTTTTTGAAACCGAACTCCGGATGATACTAGGATTGGCAATGGCCCGAATCATCACCGAAAAACAGAGCACCAGGGCAAAAGAAAGTCCGACCAGCCCCAGTGGCAGGCTTGGCGGCGAAATAAAGTTTGCAAACAGCACAAAATAATGACCCAAGACCAGATAAAAAATCAGATCCACAAATCGTGAGACGATAATATCCTGAAACTGATCGATCTTCATAAAAAGATGCTGAACCAAAAATACAACGATTATAAAAACGGCAAAGCTTCCTAAAATTCCGATCAATTCACTAAGTAAGATCCGATGATGACTGGACACCACCACCAGTGAAATAAAGAGTAACACGCCGGTAACCATTAGAATTCCCTGATACTCATAATTGATAATCAATTTTACCAGAAAACGGCGAAACGGTTTAATCTTTTTGGTTTGATTCAGTTTTATTGCCTCAACAATGCGTTCTTTATTGTAAAATAATAATAGCTCAAATAAAAAAAGCAACAGGATAAACAGATCATATACTATGATAATGGCATTTCCATTAGCCAGGGTTTCGTATACCGGAAATTCATTGACAAACGGCTTCATCTGAAAACTCCTCGTATAATATGTTTAGAACCATTACTTTATGGATCTGAACATTTTTATTTTTTTATTGATCCTGCGCTTCATGGCTCTCAATCAATTTTATTTTTTGCCTCTTTGACATTTTTTTAATAACAACTTCCCGGCTGAGGGCTTCTGATCGGGTATCCAGTGCTTCCCAATAAACCAGCGTCACCGGCAAACGACCGCGGGTATACTTTGCCCCGGTTCCTAAGTTATGAACCTTGATCCGAGCTTCGAGATTGCTGCTCCACCCGGTATAAAGTGTATCATCACTACATTTTACGATATATACATAAGCCTTGTCTATCATTTGTTTATCTTTCTTTCCACTTCAATGGGAACTCTTCTTAGGGACATCTTCTTTAGTGACTAATCGATCAGATCAATCGATCGATTTGATTCTGACATTTCCAGCGCTTACCGGTCCGGCAAGAAAAAAAGATCCCTAAAAAGGGATCTTCATTGTTTTTTTTTGAACTTCCTAGAAATTGCTGTTTCTTGGTCTTCTAGTTTGTTTTCTTTTTGTTCGACATTCACGACATCTTTTTGGTTCATTGTCAAAACCTTTTTCCTGGTAGAATTCTTGTTCACCTACTGTAAATAACAATTCTTCGCCACAATCTTGACAAATTAAAGTTCTGTCTTCCATGAGTAATCTCCCCTTCAT
>JAQUWM010000055.1 GCA_028692885.1 Acetobacterium sp.
CTAATAATCAGACCGAATACTTACAGGCCAAGGCCTTAATCGATGAGGTCAGTGGGATTCAAGCAGAAATTTCAAGTATCGAAGCCATCAATTCGGCGATTCAAAGCAATCCCAATCTGGTATCGGTGATGATGAACAGCATTGTAAGCCAGGGTAATAATGTGATTATTATCAATTCTCTAGATTACGATGGCAGCACCGGAGCGATCCAAATTGTGGCAATTGCAAATAATGAAAAGGAAGCCGCCCGCTATATTGAGCGGTTAAAAGGCACCGGGTACTTTACTGATGTTGAATATACGGGCTATGCGGAAATCTCATCCCAGACAAGTACCACCACCACGACAACGACGACATCAACTACCAGCGGTTACGGCTTTTCAGCTACAGCCTATCTGAAAGCAGGTGGCGGCCAATGAAAAAACTGACCAAACGCGAGAAGTTATTAATTTATGTGCTGGCTTGTTTTCTGATTGGATTTTTCGGGATCTACTTTGTCATAATCCCAAGCTATGAAAGTTTCCAGGTTGTCAATGATCAGGCCGCTGAGGCTCAGTTTACCAAAGAATCGATGGAGATGGCGATTGACAGCATCCCTTCGACGATGCAGGCCCGGGATGACGCCACAGCCAATCTTGCCAGTTTAAAGGGGCCTTTTCAGCCGAAGCTGACCAATGAAGGATTGGATAAGCTGTTGACTCAATTATGTCTCGACTATAGTTTATCACCCAAGGTCTTGGCGATCGAAAGCAATGAGTTGGCTGGGGTGGAAACATTTATTGAATATACATCAGACCAACAGACATCAGCATCAGTGGGCACAGAAAGTACAACCACCGATACCGTATCAACAGAAGATGTAACCGCTGCGGCAAAAGAAGCGGTTAACATTAGTGACGAAACAACTGAAACAACAACGACTGCTGAAAGTACGGATTCGGAAGTGAGTGGGGACGGGACTGAAACCTGGACCGGGGTGGTGAGTATGGAGCTCACTGGAACCCAAACAAACTTCTATCGTTTGTTGGACGCCGTAGCCGGCCGGCCGGATATGATTATTACGGCCTTTGCAATTGCCCCCGAAGCCGTTGCGACAACAACCGGAACAACGGCGACCACCAATACCGTTCCGCAATTAAATGGCGGTAATATTACGATTAGTGTGACCTTTATGGTTTATATGGTTGAAAAATAAAGCGTTATTAAAAAGAGCGTATGGTCGGTATTATTAAGATAGGCAATCGTTATAAAGTTCAGTAAGATCAGGCATTTCGAAATACAAACCATAGAATTGGGTGGAGGGCTACCGTGAGTAATAAAATCATAGAAAAACTAAAGAATCAACAAGGCAGTTCATTGGCATTTGTTCTGATTATCGGTATGATTATCATGATTATGGTGGCTTCGCTGCTGACCGTGGCCAACAGCGATTTCACCTTTACCCAGGAAACAGTGGAAAGCCGTCAGGCCTATATTGATGCCAAGTCGGTCATTGAGTTTGGGAAGATTGAGATTAATGAGCGGATGAAGTGGTTGGAAATAGAGAACACAAATTTGAAAAACTTGTATTTGGAACTTGAAAGAGCCGATGCGAGAAGTGTCGCCTCGATTCAAGCACAGATTAATAACAAAATAGCTGAAATTGAAGCATATATGAAAGCGCCATATTATATTGGTGGTGACGAAAAAAACATCGCCGGGACATTGAAAGAGATAACGGGTGAAAGTGATGCGGTTGGAATTTTAAATGTGACGCCTGAAGTTGTTTCGGCTCAAACTGCTTCATCGAACAAAGAACTAAAATATATATTTAAAATTACAACCCATAAACTAAGAAGAAAGCTTGATTATGAAGTAAGTATGAATTATCAAGCGGCAAGTGTTAGCGAAACGACAGGGAGCATCCATTCAATTCCAATTTATAATGACGAAGATCCTAAATGGCTAGATACAAAAATTGATCTAAAGAAGAATAACAAGTGTATTATTCAAAAAAATGGAGTTGATCAAACTGGCAAATTTGATTGTAACTACGTGAATAATGCACTCACGGTATCTGCACCAGGATTAAGTCTGAATGTTGGCAGGGATAAAAAAAATTCAAATGATAATAGTGTTAAGTTTAATTGGATTCAGGAGAATACTCTAAATCTTACTGCAAAAGATATATGTTTTACTGCACCGTTTCAAACTGAAGGAATAAAGGTTTGGAAAGCTCAATTCAATGTGAAGGCCACTAACGAACTCCGGTTTAAAAAGGACTATGTTCAGAACAACATGGAAAATTGCACAAATACGTTTGAAGCTGAGAATATGATTTTTGAAGGGGATTTAGTAATAAAGGGAAAATCACATCTTGTCATTAAGTGTAAAAATCTCTGGATCAATGGCGATATAAAGATAAATGATCCAAATGGAACTCAGTCATCACTTACGATAGAGGCGGAGAATATCATTGTCGGGAACTATAATAACAATACGGGTGGAAACATTATAATAAGAGACAAATCAATAATTAACTGGGATTGCACAGGAAGCATTTTAATTCGGGGAAATGTTAATTTGTTGACCAATATCGCACAGGATGGCGGGAAAGATTACGGAAATACCTTTAAAGCAAAAAACATTTCAATTGGAACCGAGCTAAATGAGAGCACAGTAACTTTACAAAATAACACAAAAGTAACCTGGGACTGCGAAAACTTTTGGTTGCATGGAAATCTCACCGCTATAAATTCCCAGCCAATAATAGAATTTAAAAACATTAAATATTTAAAAGCGAAGGATCTTAAACTCGCAGACCAAACAGAGCTTTCGGTAATCGGTGCAACGGGCGCAAATGCCAATCAGAATCAGATGATTGTCGGAAGAATAGAACCAATACCTGTCCCTGGAAACACGGGAAATGAGAACAATAAACATAAGATCTCCTTTTCAAATTTGTATTCATTAACCTGTGACAGTTTGATATTAAATGATAACTCACAACTTCAAATCCAATCGAATATTATAAAAATTCTCGGAACCAATGGAAATCAGGTGGGGATCAATGCCAGTGTGGAGAAACAACCGGCTGAATTAAAAGCGGATGCTAATGCGTCGAATTTTGCTCTGGATTTTATAAAAAGTGCAGAAATTACGACAGAGTATTTTGACGTTTCGGGAAAAACGTATCTGGAACGAACGATTGGAAACCTTGAAATCAAGCCAATATCAGGAAAATTATTAAACGTGCGTTTTGCTAATGGTTATCGTCAGGTGCTGTCAAAAGTTAAGATAAATAACGCAGATTTGTTGGTTTTTGGCGGGGTAGTGAATATAACTGGTGATAATATTGATAGTTTATGTCAGATTGAGGCAAATGCAAAGCGGATTTATTTTGACAGTGATTTGATTAAATTCCAGGAACAGAACGATGGCAATGTCAGGTATTTTGCTGTAGGTGATATAAAAACGAGGGTAAGTGTAAAAACAGCCATACAGAAATGGGGTTGGAGCAAGATTGACAATCAGGATGTCTTCGTGAACAAAGGGAGTCTATTGTTAGCGAATAATTATATTGCAACAGTATCTTCTGATATCATACCAAACAATTTAAGCATTGAAGCAATTTCACCGCCAGCTTGGGTAACCTTGAATGTTTCGTTGCCAACGCCGAGTGAACCCAAAGGCGTAGGTGGGGCGGGCAGTTCTGGAGGAGGAACAACAGGAGATGTAACAAATGGGAAAATCACAACGGGTACCGAAAAATACTATTAAGGAGGGCATCATGAAAAAGATATTAAAAAACAGTGATGGTGTTACTTTAATAGAAACCGTCGCTGCCACCGCTATTATTGCCATCATTTTTGTCACGATTCTTGGAGCTCTTCTTTACGGGCAAAAGATGGTGGTCTTCAGTGATTCGAAGAATAATGAAGCTGCTCAGGCGCAGGATTTGATTGATTCAATTATGAGCCAGTTGTCTGAGGATAAAAATCCGTCCAGTTTATCAACGGAGGATGCAATAAAAAGGGATAGTTTCGCAGATCCCAAAACAATAACGAACCTTTCAGCTGGACAAGATCCTAGAAAGCAATATATGATTCAGGAAGGGACAGTCAGAAAAAGTGTCAACGGCAGTGCGGTAGACTATGTTGTTTATACGGTTATGGTGCGTATATATTATAATAACGATGAATCGTACATTGAATTAAAAGCTTTTGCTAAAAAGGGTGGTGTATGGGCATGAAAAAGCTAAATTTCTTCAGATCAAAAAAAGGTTTTACCCTCATTGAAGTGATTGCGGCGTTGATCATCACCAGCATTCTAATGGTTGCGGTGATCTCTGTTTTTCTCATGTCCCAGAAAATCTATACCCGAGGAGGAGATATTTCCTACAAGCAAAAAAGTATTACCAATATCGAAACCGATCTCCAAAATGCCCTGGCAACGGCGACAGGTATTGCTGTTACCAGTACACAGCCGACATCACCTGGAGTTTACGGGATTGGCTTTAACAACCAGGGCGAGTGTGTGGAAGTGATTAACGGCGTTGTCTATCAAACCGACCAGATCACCGCGCTTAGCTTTAATGTCAGCAATGGCAATACCATGAATTACGAAATTGTCCCAAAGCATGAGATGTCAGTTTTAGAGGGCGGTATCGTCATGAACAATATTAAAAGTGCAACCCTGAACACCCAACTCAATGGCGACGATAAGAAGGGCTTTCTGGTGATTACGCTGGTCAATTAAGGATGATCTTCAACTGAATTATACATAGTCAAAGCGATACGAGAAAAAGAGGTGTGTGATGAATAACAAAAAAGGTTTTACCTTAACCGAAATTATTGTCGTCCTGGTCATTCTGGCAGTCCTGGCAGCCTTTACTATTCCAACCATGCTGGGTTTTGTCAGCCATTCTCAGGAATCTTTGTGTGATACCCAGCGTAAGGATATTGTCCGACTCTTTGAAACCCAATCTCGGATGACGTCGAGTCTTGGGATTAATAGCTTTATCAAAGACAATTATGGGGATTCACAACATCTTTGCCCGGCTGGCGGTAATTATTATGCCTATTCTTATTTCGAGGATGAAGATTCAGCGGTTGCAGTGGTGTATTGTTCAGAACATACCACCACTGCAGATGGAAAGCTTTATGTGTTGTCGCGACAAGTGATGGATCAGTTCAATGAATTGACTGAAGTTGGACAGCGGCAAGCATTTTTGGATATTTCCAATCAAAACTTTTCAAACGATAATTTCAGAAAAAAGATTTTCAAAGAAAATGGTAACACCTGGAATCCGCTTGGGGAGGAAATCAAAAATAAACTTGCCAATCCCTCACAGCATACTAATGATTATATACAGCCATATATAACCCTTGATAAACAGGTTGTTCTTTATGCCAATGGAAAAAATGAAGCCCAGGGAAATTGGATGACTAGTTTGATTTTTAATCATGAAGAAGGAGTTTGGTATGAAAAAATCGATAAAACTTCTTTTGGGATGCATACTATGGGGCCACAGCAAACGAACTTGATAACTTGGGAGGCATTAAAAACTCAATTTGCAGATGAACAGATTTGGAGAGCGATCCGTTAAACCGGTAAAAGACCGTAGGTGGTGCCTGCCGCCATTTTATACTACTAATTTAGACCAGCACCGGTGCCTGCCACTAACATACAAACTTATTAATATGCATAAACAGATCAGGGTGGTTGTCATTCTCGGTTAAAGATAATCGCATCGTGGAAAAATAGGATTAAACAAAGTAAAAAAATGAGGATTGTTTTTATTTTGGCAAAACGAAACAAAGCTACAAAAAGCGTGTTTAATTTGTTATAATAGGGTCAAAGGAGGGGTTTGTGATTAGAAGAGAACAGTACTTAACTAAAATAAGACCTTTTTATGACTCGGATCTGATTAAAGTTATAATTGGTATTCGTCGTTCCGGGAAGTCTGTGTTACTCAAACAGATTATTTTAGAATTAACTGAAAAAGGGATTGCCGAAGCGCACATTATCTATTTGAATTTTGAAGATCTGGAATATTCCTTTATTGAAAATGAGATGGATTTACATCGTTATATCAAAGAACGTGTCAATAAAGATGAACGATTCTATTTATTTTTTGATGAGATCCAAAATGTTAAAAATTTTGAAAAAGCGATTAATTCATTTCGGTCGACGCTGAATTGCAGTATCTTTATTACGGGATCAAATGGAAAATTATTGTCGGGAGAATTGGCAACATATTTATCGGGACGGTATGTGAGCTTTAAAATGATGCCATTCTCTTTTAAAGAGATGTGTACGTTGCGCGGATTAACAAAAGAGTCGATCCGTGATGAGGACTTTATGGAGTATTTGAATTACGGCGGGATGCCGCAACGTTTTTTGATGCAGACCGAAGAAGAAACTAAAGTCTACCTGCGTGATTTGTATAATTCGATTGTATTAAAAGATATTATGCAACGCAGCAATAGTCGAGATATAGATATCTTAAACCGAATCATTGAATATATGGTGTTAAACACGTCGCAGACATTTTCGGCAAAATCGATATCAAAATATTTTGAAAGTGTCAATCGAAAAGTGTCGACTGAAACGATTTATCAGTACCTTGAACATATCACCGCATCGCTGATTTTAAACAAGGCGGTAAGATATGATATTCGTGGCAAAAAGATTCTGACGCGATCGGACAAGTATTATCTGGCTGATCTGGGGTTTTCAAAAATTAAGAATACCGGATTTAAAACAGAGATTGGTGCTCTGATTGAGAATCTCATCTTCAATGAGTTAAATTATCGGGGGTATGAGGTCTATGTGGGAAAAACCCCCAAAGGTGAGGTTGATTTTATTGTAATGGATGGTAATGAACGCGCTTATTACCAGGTAGCATATTTGCTTGCCGATGAAAGCGTTGTTAGTCGAGAATTTGGAGCATATGAATCGGTTAAGGATAATTACCCCAAATATGTATTGTCTTTAGACAAGTTTGATTTTTCAAGGAATGGCATAAGGCATCTTAATATTATTGATTTTTTGTTGGAAGAGATTCAATAGTACCTGCAAGCAGCACTTGACACCAACCTATAAACTTTTAACTTAAACGATTCTTGGTAAATAAATTACCCGTTCACAAAAATACAAGCGCCCGTGCCCAAGCGCTCGTGCCTGCCACCAACTTATAAACTTAAAGTTATGTTAGCAGTGTCACTCACTTTGTGATCGGATGTGATAAAAAAGTAATTTACGCAATAACCGCCTATTATCCAAATCCCAAGGAATGGGAATTAGACTTGAAAACGAGAATGAGAAGGGAGACATGATTATGTGTGTGTTCTGCAAAGGAGAATTAGTCCCTGCAATTACGGATTATATTGAAAAAATTGGGAATTATGTTGTAATTATTAAAAATGTCCCTTGCGAAAAATGTGAACAATGTGGTGAGGAGTACTTTTCAACTGTTGTAGCAAAAAAGATTGAATCGATTTTAAATGAAATTCAAGAAATCTCGACAGAATTGACGGTTTCGGTTATTGACTATGAACATCGAGCCGCTTAGAAACAGTGCCGAGGCCTGCCGCTAACCAATTAGCTTTTTAGCTATATTTAAGGCCATGCCCCCATGCCTGCCGCCAACTTATACTTTCTGACGAATCAATAAAAAACCATTTAACTTCCGCCCTGTTCCCAAAACCTAAAAATCCCTATACGCGCGCATCTGTGCGTTATACCCTAATAACAGCTGATTATTAAACCTTTCCATTTTTAGAAAAATATCAGGAACACAGGAACACCGCTTTCAAATTTGGCTGCCGCTCCCGCCTCGGGACTGTTCCTGCAACTGTTCCTAGGATCCATTTAGGGAACGGATCAGCTGGACGGGAACAGCCAATGGGAACGGAACAAGCTAGGAACAAGCTTTG
This sequence comes from Acetobacterium sp., assembly GCA_028692885.1. GTDB lineage: Bacteria > Bacillota > Clostridia > Eubacteriales > Eubacteriaceae > Acetobacterium. Next base: position 7,920 of record JAQUWM010000055.1, read on the forward strand.
GGAACGGAGTACCAGGGCCTGCCACCAACTTATAAATTTAAAAACGTAAGGTGTTGACTTGGAACAGAAGCGTGAACATGTAGCAGCCAGGCGCCCTTAATTTAGCGGCGATACGAGAGTATCGATATGGTCCTCTAGGAATAGTATTTCTGGAACTTGCTCTTCGGTTTATTGGGAAGCGTCATTTTTATGCTGCCGTCGGCAAGCAGCGGTGAAATATACGTTTTGATAAAATAGGTGGGTGCTTCAAATCCGAAATGCTTTGCCAGTTCTTCACGGGAACGTGGGGTTGCGCAGTAGTTAAGGATATCCTGAGTTATTTTATTTTCGCTGGTCTGTGAAACGATTTTTTTATAAAAAATAACCTTAAATACCCCGCGGCGGTCAATAAATAAAGGTGGCGACAATCCGGCTTTCTTCAGTTCCGCTTTGATGGTAGGAATGCCGGAGAACCGGTTTTCGGTATCAATCATGATTTCCAAAGCCCCTGCCAGATAAGGATTTCTGGTATCGGCGGAGGTCTTGCCTAAATCATCCACGGTAATCCGGCCATAAAGACCACCGGGATTTTCAAGTTCCAGACGATCTTCAAACATGACCAGACGGATCGGTGAATGATCGGTATGAACACTGTAATCACGGTGAATGAGAGCGTTGAGGATGATTTCTCGGATCGCCTTGATTGGATATTCCGGTTTATCCGCCCGTTTTCCCTCTTCGGTTACAATGGTCTTTACCTTCATATTTCTTCGCACAAAAGCCAGGGTTCCTTCCAGCATCTGGGGAATGGTTCCTTCGATCCGCTTGTTATCTACAAACCGTTCACCATCATCACCGAGTTCGCCTATTTGCGTTCCTTGAACCACCATGGCGGTCACACTCAGTTGGGGAAAAAATTCCTGGGGATATTCGCCCAGCAGCATGAGCCCAGCCAGAGTCGGAGCATTATCCTGGCAGATACCTTGTGTTTCAAGGATCCGGTCGTCTTCAAGATTGACGAGATTCTGTTTTTGCCGACGTAACTTGATCAGATATTCGGTGGTATTATCCCTGGACAGGTTTTTTTTTGCTGCCCGATCAACCGTGCGCAGTTCATCATGGATATTTCGCTTAAAGGCCTCAAAACTATAAATCTCATATTCAGTCATGGGCTGATCGGAGTCACCAACACGGATATATGAACCGCGGAGTCGGCCGGCGCCCTTGTAAAAACAAGGTTTATCATAAATATCGCATTCTGAAATTTCGGCACTGACGACCAATTTATCATCGATATGAGCAACGGTAAATAATGGTCTTACCACTGGCTCCATCTGCAGGGATTGTTCCATCACTTTTTTTTGCAGATCCTGGACATCGTACACGCCGACCACCTGATAGGCTGCTTCTTCGTCAATTCCAAAGATAATTGTGCCGCCATCAAGCTGATTCGAAAAGCTGGATAAGGTATCATAAAGCTTTGTCGGGGTACCACCCGATGCTCTTTTTAGCTCAATATGCTGCTGTTCACATTTTTCAGAAATAACTTTTTCTACCAATTGTAATAGTTCTTCCTCTAGCATCGAAACACATCCTTTTCTTTCGATTATACAATTTATTTATTGTACAATCAATAAATTATGCAAATAAATACGCAAATTAGTGAAAAAATAGATAAACTAGTGAAGTTCATTGAATTTTAATGAAAAAATAAAGAAAACTAAAGCAGAGAAAGCACCCGTCCTTGCCGCTAACTGATAAGTTTACAAGCATTGGCATAATCATCTCAAATTTAATAGCATTTTAAAGGGGAATCCATTATAATGATAATAAAGCATGTAAGGATCTGAAAACAATTGTAGGAGGCAATAATGAAAAAAGTAGAAATATACGAACCAGCCGGCTGTGCCAGCGGCACCTGTGACCCGATGATCGAGGCCGATTTAATCCGGATTGAACGGATGGTAAAGGATTTAAGAGAACGGGGTGTGTCCGTGTCCCGCTATAATGTTATGGAGCACAAGGCAGCGTTTATGGAAAGTGATGCAGTGAAGGAAGCCATTGTCACAAATGGGATTGAGTGTCTGCCGATCACCATTGCCGACGGGAAAATTGAGATGATGGATGAATATCCCTCGGATTTAGCCCTGGCCAAATGGGCGGGACTGCCCTGGAGTGAGCTCGAAATTTATGCGGAACGTGAAAAACGGGATAAGATGTTTTTTGTCAGTAACGGCGAGCCAAAGGTTACACCGGAGAGTGGTTGTGATGACGCCGATTGTTCCGGTGACTGCGGTAGCTGTAACTGATTAGTAAAATTATTCGTAAAAAAATATGAAATGCGAGAGCATTTCTTTTTTTTGCTAGAAATTACGGCAAGAATTTATTATCGCAATTGTATAATTATTAACAAGGAGAATATTAGCGAAGGATTTCAGTGAAAACGTGGAAAAAACAGGCAAAAGGCGGGATCATTACACAAATATTTATATCGAAAAAGTTTGTATTTTACCCGAATAAAGTGGTAGAATAATATGCAATGTGAAAAGAAGGAGAATTTAGTATGCAATTTGACCGAAAGCTTCAGCTTGCAACGGATTTATACCAATTTACCATGGGAAATGTATACGTTCAAGATGGTAAGGAAAATGAAGAAGCTGTCTTTGATGTTTTTATTAGAAATAACCCATTTGAGGGTGGTTATACCGTTGTTGCCGGGTTGGAGCAGGTGATTGAATATATCAAGGGAATCCGATTTACCAGCGAAGATACGGCCTTGCTGAAAAAAAATCATCCTGAATTTTCACCCGCTTTTTTAGCCTATCTGGAGAACTTTAAATTCGAAGGGGAAATTTTTGCCATTCCGGAAGGCAGCATTATTTTTCCGATGGAACCGATTATTCGGGTTAAGGCCCCGTTGATTCAAGCCCAGATTGTGGAAACCACCATTCTCAGTATTGTCAATCATCAGACCCTGATCGCTACCAAGGCCTCCCGGATCATTGAAGAAGCCCGGGGCGATGTGGTGATGGAGTTTGGCTTACGCCGTGCCCACGGAACCGAGGCCGGTTTTTATGGCGCCCGGGCTGCTGTTATCGGCGGTTGTGCCGGAACCTCTGTGGTGGAAACCGAAGCAATGCTGGATCGCCCGTCAATGGGAACCATGAGTCATAGCTTTATTCTCAGTTACGATACTGAGCTGGAGGCCTTTGAGAAATATGTCAAATACAATCCCGATAATGCCACTCTTTTGGTGGATACCTATAATACCCTGGAAAAGGGGGTGCCCAATGCCATTGCGGTTTTTAAAAAAGCTTTGGCTGAAGGCGGGATTACTGGTCGCTATGGGATCCGGATCGACTCTGGAGATCTGGCCTATTTTAGTATCGAAGCCAGAAAAATGCTGGATGAGGCCGGTCTTGAAGACGCTGGAATTGTAGCATCTTCGGATCTTGATGAGCATCTGATTAAAGATTTAAAAAGTCAGGGTGCCAAAATCAATTCCTGGGGGGTCGGCACCAAGCTGATCACCGCCTATGATTGCCCAGCCTTGGGTGGGGTTTATAAACTGTCGGTGATCTCTGGCAAAGCCAAGCTGAAGGTATCCAATGATCCGGAAAAGATTACCAATCCCGGATATAAAAAGATCTTTCGCATCTATGGCAAAAGCAATGGGATGGCCCTGGCAGATTTAATTACCCTGGAAGACGAAACGATTAATGAAGGGGAACCACTGACCATTTTTCATCCGGTCCATACCTGGAAAAAACGGATCATCAACGATTATTATATCCGGGAACTGCTGGTGCCGATTTTTATTGACGGCAAGTGTGTGTACCAATCACCAACGATCTCAGAAATTCAGCAGCATTTAAAAGATGAAAAAAACAGTTTGTGGCCGGCCTTTAAGCGAATGGTCAATCCCCATGTTTATCATGTTGATTTATCAGAAAAGCTGTGGGCCTTAAAACAGCAGTTGTTGAGCGAGGCCGAATGAAGATTCGATGATTAGTCATTGATTAAGAAAAATGGAAACAACAATGAAAACAAAAACAGTAAAGATAGAAGTGCTTGATGAGGTGGCCTTAAGCAACTTAGAGGATGTCGCCAGTTTGATCAGCGCCGGGGGAACAGTGGTTTTTCCCACCGAAACGGTTTATGGATTGGGGGCTGATGCATTAAACCCCCAGGCCATTAAAAAGATCTTTGCGGCCAAGGGACGGCCGGATGATAACCCCCTGATTGTCCACATTGCCGGTTTGGATGAGGTGACGCCATTGGTTGCCAATATTCCGCCCAAGGCTGAGCTGCTGATGAAAGCTTTTTGGCCCGGCCCGTTGACCATTATTATGGAAAAAGCGGTCATCATTCCGACTGAGGTAACAGGGGGATTGAATACGGTGGGGGTGCGTTTTCCGGATCATCCGATTGCCCAGGCCTTTATCAAAAAGGCGGGCTGCCCGATTGCCGCTCCCAGTGCTAATCGTTCCGGCCGCCCCAGTCCGACCCAGGGAAAACATGTGCTGGAGGATCTGGATGGCCGGGTGGACGGGATCATCTTATCATCTGACGCCGAACTGGGGCTGGAATCCACGGTGATTGATATGACAGTGGAACCGCCGGTGGTACTGAGACCCGGAGATATCACCCTGGCCGAACTGCGGGAGGTTTTGGGAGCAGTGGAAATTTCAGCCCATGTGACCGAGAATGTGGTGCCGGAAAAGGTTTCGTCTCCCGGGATGAAATACACCCATTATTCACCCAAGGGCGAACTGGTGGTGGTTAAGGGAACGCCGGAAGAAATCCAGGAGAAAATTACCAGAGCCCTGTCGCATCACAAAGGTAAACCGATGACAATCGGGGTTTTGGCCAGTGATGAAACCATGGATTTTTATCGGGAAGGTTTTATCATTTCTCTGGGAAGCCGCAATGATCCCAAAGAAATGGCTAAGAATCTCTTTTCCCGGCTGCGGACCTTTGATGAGCTGGGAGTTGAAAAAATATATGCGGAAGACATTCCGTTGAATAATGAAACATTGGCTTTAATTAATCGGCTCTATAAAGCGGCCGGCTATGCCTTTATATAAGAGGAAGGAAAATAAATATGAAAATTGCAATTGGTTCGGATCATGGGGGGTTCCCGTTAAAAGAGGTCATCAAACCTTTTTTAATCAAACAGGGGCACGAGGTTGTTGACTTTGGAACTGATACAATGGACTCCTGTGACTATCCCATCTATGGAGAATTGGTTGGGGAGGCAGTTAGCTTTGGTGACTGCGACCGGGGTATCGCAATTTGCGGAACCGGTTTGGGAATTTCCATGGCGGTTAACAAGGTTCCGGGGATTCGCGGGGCTTTGTGTACCAATGAGTTTATGGCAGAAATGTCACGGGAGCATAATGATGCCAACGTTCTGGTGTTGGGAGCTCGGGTCTTGGGCGAGGGTCTGGCGTTGCGGATTGTCAAAATCTGGCTGGAAACGGAGTTCGCCGGAGATCGTCATCAACGGCGTATTGATGGGATTACGGCCATCGAAAAAAAATATTTAAAATAGCAAAAAAAACAGAATTGCTGTATATACAAGTATAAAATATTATGATACTATATGTAAAAGATTTCAAAAAATGGATAATAAATGGACTTTTTGAAAGCAGTGGTGTATACTTTAGCGTGGAAAAGGGCAAAAAAAGACAGCTTGAGAACAAAAAAATCTATTCATGTAAATGGAGTAATGGATGAGAAGAGAAAAAGAGAAGCCGTATAAGTACCTGGCGATGATCTCACAGATTGGGATTTCGGTGCTCGTTCCGGTGGGGATCATGATTTTCATTGGCAAGGTTCTGGATTTCTATTTTCATACCGGCAACATGCTGGTGATTATTTTAGCTGTGCTGGGGGTTTTAGCTGGTTTGCGGAACATGTATGTGATTCCTTTGCGGATGAGTGAAAAAGCTCAAAAAATGGCAGCGGAAAATATGACCGAAGAAGAGAAAGCGGCTGTAAAAAAACGCGCTCAAGCATATCGGGATCAGATAAAAGAGGAAGATAGGGATAATGAAAACGATACAGAATTTTAAGAAATTATCTTTGGAAACAAGAATTATGATTGATGGTGGGCTAGTCAGCCTGGGGCTGATGCTGTTTGGCTTTCTTACTAAAGATCCCCTGGCCTTTGCGTTGGGTGTTCTCTTTGGTGGTGCTTATAGCATCCTCAATTTCAGATTAATGCAATTAACCTTTGATAAGGCAATGAAAATGCCATCGGCGAGGGCTCAAAAATATGTTCAGACCAGATATTTTTTGAGATACCTGTTAACCGGTGTTGTTATATATGTGGCAATTATTAATCCCTGGGTGAACATCATTGGTGTGCTGCTTGGGTTGGTTGCCGTAAAAATTTCAGTTTTAATCAATACAACAGTATCAAAAAAAAACGTCTTGATCAATGAGGCGTAAAAATCCAAAAACACAATAGGCGCTTTAGAAATTTAAAACGCCTGGACAATGAGGTGAAAAAACAATGGAAGGCCCAAAAATTTACGGGGAACTCTTCGGACTCCCGATCACACAAACACTTGTGAACACCTGGATCATCATGGCGATGATTTTGGTTGTGTGTGCTATTTTAACAAAAAATATGCAAAAGCGTCCAGGAAAAGCCCAAGTCATTGCTGAAACCATTGTCACGGTTATGGATGGTTTAGTCGGACAAACGATGGGAAAAGATAAGATGAAGTTTGCACCTTGGATGCTGGCTCTGATTATGTTTCTTGCGTTTGCGAACACGTCTGGAATCTATGGTCTGAGATCTCCAACAGCCGATTTAAACTGTACAGTTGGCCTGGCTTTGATGACATTTTTTATGACCCAGTTTTATGGTTTGAAATCAAAAGGACTGGGAGGCTTTCTCAAGGGTTTCCTTGAGCCAATGCCGTTTTTGCTGCCAATTAATATTATTGGTGAATTTGCCAATCCGGTGTCACTGTCTTTCCGTCTTTTCGGAAACATGCTCGGAGGCGGTATCATTATGGCACTATTGTATTCGGCATTAGCAGGACTGTATTTCTTTCCTGTGCTAATTCCAGTTCCATTCCATTTCTACTTTGATATCTTCTCAGGATTGTTGCAGAGCTTTATCTTTACAATGCTATCCATGGTGTTTATTTCTGGGGCTATGGATTAATGAGGGAGAAAGGGAGGAAACGGTATGATTGGTGATGCGAATATTGTAGATTTTTTATTGCAGTTTCTTGGTCAGTTTGATGGCATTGATGTAATTAGAGCATTTTCAGCCATTGGCGCCGGGACTGCCATGATCGCCGGAGTAGGACCTGGTATTGGCCAGGGATTTGCCGCCGGCAAAGGTGCTGAAGCAGTGGGTATCCGGCCCGGAGCTCAGAGCGATGTAATCCGAACGATGCTGCTTGGAGCAGCGGTTGCGGAAACAACTGGGATTTATGGATTAATTGTCGCATTGATTTTACTCTTTGCGAATCCCTTTATGTAGGGAAGGAAATTATTTAGGAGGAACGTACACAAATGGAAGGTTTAGATTTTATTAAAGCGTGTTCAGCGATTGGTGCTGGTATTGCGATGATCGCCGGGGTAGGACCTGGTATTGGTCAGGGTTTTGCAGCTGGTAAAGGTGCAGAAGCGGTTGGACGTCAGCCAGAAGCTCAAAGTGACATCGTCAGAACCATGCTACTTGGTGCAGCGGTTGCTGAAACTACAGGTATTTATGGGTTGATTGTGGCATTGATTTTATTATTTGCAAACCCATTTTATTAAAATACACTAACGTATATATAACAAATTATCTGATAAAACGAGGAGGTACGTATACATATGGAAGGTTTAGATTTTATTAAAGCATGCTCAGCTATTGGTGCTGGCATTGCTATGATCGCTGGGGTTGGACCTGGTATTGGTCAGGGTTTTGCAGCTGGTAAAGGTGCAGAAGCGGTTGGACGTCAGCCTGAAGCCCAAAGTGACATCGTTAGAACCATGCTTTTAGGTGCAGCGGTTGCTGAAACCACTGGTATCTATGGTTTGATTGTGGCATTGATTTTACTCTTTGCTAATCCATTTTATTAAAATTGGGGTGATTCTGATATGAAAAACTTCGATGCTTATGAATTAGAAAGGGGGCTATAACATTGATATTTGAATATGCAGGCTTAGTTGGAATTGACTTAATGAACTTGCTGGCAACAATCGTTAACTTTATTATTTTCTTTTTGTTATTAAGACATTTCTTTTATGACAAAGTTAAAGATATTATTGCAAAACGACAAGAAGATGTTTCGGCTGAAATAGTAGGTGCTACTGAAAAAAATGCCGCAGCAGCAAAACTGAAACAGGAATACGAAACAATGTTGGCTGACATCCGTTCCAAAGAACGCGAGATCATTCGAGACGCAAATGTGGAAGCACAGGCTCAAAAACATGATATTGTTGAAAAAGCTCATGCTGATGCAAAACTGGTTATCGAAAAAGCCATGGCTGAAATTGAAGTCGAAAAACGTAAAGCGATGAACGAAGTTAAATCCAACATCGTTGATCTGTCACTCTTTGCAGCTGAAAAAATTATTCACAAATCCATGGATCAAAAACAACATGAAGCCATGATTTTAGACTTTATCGATAAGGTAGGGGAAGCTAAATGAGTTTAGTAGCGAAAAGATATGCCCAGGCCTTATTCGACACAGCCGTTGATAACAATCTTGTTGATGGAATGTACGATGAGTTTTCTTCGGTCATTGATCTTTTCAAGTCTGAAGCCGGATTAATGAATCTGATGTTAACCCCTTCAATGAACACTTCTGAAA
>JAQUWM010000056.1 GCA_028692885.1 Acetobacterium sp.
GATGAGTTGGATGATGAAGGCCGCGACTTTGCCCTTCACTATTTCAGACATGAATGTTATCCGGTTTTGACCCCTCAGGCGATTGACAACAGCCGCCCCTTTCCATTGGTCAAAAACAATCAGGTGTATCTTTGTATCATGCTCCATGATACCGAAGCAATGGTCAAAGAAGAAAAAGATTTTATCGCCATCCTGGAGATTCCCAAGGTCCTCGATCGGATTATTGCCTTGCCAAAAGCCAAAGATTCGCGGGCGCTGAATTATATTTTTGTTGAGGATCTGATCAGCCCCTTTGTTGATGAACTGTTTACCGGTTATGATGTCAAACAGGTGAATGAATTTCGGATTACCCGTAATGGTGATCTGGCTATTGATGAAGATGAAGCTGAAGATCTGCTGATTGAAATTGAGAAATCGATTCAACAGCGTAAATGGGGAGCCAGCATCAAGCTCGAAGTCACTCGGGAGATGAGTAAAAAAATGCGAAAATGGCTGATGAACGAGTTGGAAATTGTCGACAGTGAATTGTATGAGCTTAAGGGCAATCTGGATCTCAACTGTTTTATGCAATTCCACAGCCGCAGTGAGTTCAATGATCTTAGAGAACCCCGCTACACCCCGCTGATCTCCAATGAATTTTATGAAGCCGCTGATATATTTGAAGTCATCCGCGAAAAAGACCGCCTGCTGCACCATCCCTATCAGTCCTTTCAAACCGTGGTCGATTTCGTCAGGGCGGCCTCAACTGATCCGGAGGTGTTGGCGATCAAGCAAACCCTTTACCGCGTCAGCGGCGATTCGCCGATTATTGAGGCGCTGATTCTGGCCGCTCAGCATGGCAAACAGGTCACCGTTCTGGTCGAGCTTAAGGCCCGCTTTGATGAAGCCAATAATATTGTTTGGGCTAAGAAGTTGGAACAGGCCGGTTGTCATGTCATTTATGGGCTGGCGGGTCTTAAAATACATTGCAAAATGATCCTGGTGGTGCGCAAAGAGTCCGACGGAATCAGGCGCTATGTGCATCTCGGTACCGGCAACTACAATGATGTCACCGCCAGCCTCTACACCGATTTGGGGATGTTTACGGCCAAGGAAAATTATGGTTCGGATGTTTCAACCCTGTTTAATCTGCTCTCCGGTTACAGTCATTATACCCTATGGAAAAAGCTTGAAGTGGCACCAAAAACCCTGCGGAATGCCTTTTACATTGCCATTGACCGGGAAATAGAGAATATCAGGATGGGTGAAAAAGGCAAGATTATTGCAAAAATGAATTCACTGGTCGATGAAGGCATTATCAACAAGCTCTATCAAGCATCGCAGGCGGGGGTTGAAATCCAACTGATTGTCCGCGGGATGTGCTCCCTGAAACCGGGTTTGCCGGGAGTCAGTGAGCATATCACCGTTCACAGCATTGTCGGAACTTTTCTGGAACACAGTCGGATCTACTACTTCTATAATCAGGGCAAAGAAGATATTTTTCTTTCCAGCGCTGACTGGATGGAACGAAATCTGAACCGGCGAATTGAAACCCTCTTTCCGGTCGAGGACGAGAGCCTTAAAAATAAACTCAAAGATATTTTAGAAATTACCTTGAAAGATACCATGAAAACCCGGTTAATGACAGCAACCGGAGACTATATCCGGATTGACAAACGGGGAAAAGAATTGCTTTCCTGTCAGGACTACTTCTGCAAAGAAGCTGAAGCAGAATTTGAACAGGCTAAAAGCAGCGCTGTTCTAAAACAGAATATTGAAGGAGAATAAGATTGGATAGACGAAATATAGGTGTCATTGATATTGGTTCCAATAGTGTGCATCTGGTTATTGGCGAATACTACAACAATGAATATTTTCAGATTATTGATGACGTGAAGGTAAATGTCCGTTTAAATGACGGATTGGCAGAAACCGGTAAACTGCAGCAGGAGCGGATGGACTTTGGGATCGAAACTCTGACGATGTTTGTCAGTATGTGTGATGCCTATGGCATTAAAAAGGTTATTGCGGTAGCCACCGCAGCGATTCGAAAAGCATCAAACGGCGTTGAATATGTCGCCCGGATCAAAGCTGAAGTGGGTCTTGATGTTGATATCATCACTGGAGAGGTAGAGGCCGGGATGGACTATCTGGGAGCCATCAATACCCTCGATGTGAAGGATGCCCTGCTGATGGATATCGGCGGGGGAAGTACCGAGTTTGTTCTGATCAGGGATCGCCAGAAAGAGGCAGTCGTGAGTCTGCCTTTTGGATCGATTGATTTAGCTGAAAAATTTGATCTGACCGATGAGGTTTCCGAAAAGAAATTGAAGGCTCTGGATGAATTTTTAAAACAGACCTTTGATGATACCCCGATCTTTAAAAAAGCCGAGGGCCTGCCGATAATTGGGGTCGGTGGAACGATCCGCAACGTCGGCCGGATTCATCGTAGTTTTATTGATTACCCGATGGAAATTGCTCACAATTACAAGGTGAAATCAAACGATGTCAAGCGCATCTGCGCAATGGCTGCCAGTATGAATCTGGCCGAGCGCTCGAATTTGAAAGGCCTGTCAAAAGGCCGCATCGATATTTTCGTGGGTTCCAGCCATACCCTGGAGCGGGTGATGCGACACATTGGTTCACCGGAACTGATTATCAGCAATGCCGGCTTGCGCGATGGGATCATCTACGATTATTTTGGTTATAATGAGGATAATCTGGTTTACGATATTTTTGAACTGTCCCTGGTTAATATCATGCTTAACTATAATGTTAATATTCCCCATGCCTACCATGTCTTCAAGCTGACCGAAAAACTGTTTGCACAGCTGAAACCGCTTCATGGCATTAAAGAAGATGTCCGTAAAATGATTCGCGCCAGTGCCATGCTTCACGATGTCGGGATCAAGATCCAGTTTGGCAATCATCACGAACATAGTTTTTATATTATCCTGAATTCCGGCCTTTTGGGGATCGAGCAAAAAGAACTGCTGATGACCGCTTTTATTGCGCTGAACCATCGAACCAATAAAAAAATTCATATCTCGGAAGAGTATTTCGGATTACTGCAGGATGACGAACGGCATCTGATTGATCAGCTGAGTCTGTTTCTCCAGATATCCGAGTATCTCGATCGCAGTATGGATGGTGTGGTAAAAGATGTCAACTGTGTGATTCTGGAAAAAGAAGTTCAGCTCAATGTCCTGACAACCGGGCATTCAGTCTTTGATGATCTGATTATCAATGAGTGCGGTAAGAAATTCAAACGGGTATTTAATAAAACTCTGACCATTAAAAATAATGTGATTCTTACCCAACGATAAAAAAACCTCCAATTATTCAGTGCTAATAATTGGAGGTTTTGCTTTATTTTTTTATTTTATCAGACAGGCCTATTTATTGCGGTGACTTTTTCCCAAATAGGCTTCTTTGATGCTATCATCAGCCAGTAATTCCCGACCCGTCCCGGCTTTGGTAATCTTCCCAGTTTCCAGCACATAAGCATAATCGGCAACCCGTAGGGCCATATTAGCATTTTGCTCGATCAGCAGAATCGTCATCCCTTCTTTATTCAGGGCTTCAATGATATCAAAAATACCCTGAACAACCAGTGGCGCCAGTCCCAGCGAGGGTTCGTCCATCATCAGCAGTTTTGGTCGGCTCATCATCGCGCGGCCGACGGCCAGCATTTGCTGCTCCCCACCGGATAAGGTTCCGGCCTGTTGCCAGGAACGTTCTTCTAGCCGCGGAAAGAGCCCGTAAATCTTCTGGATATCGGCATCGAGATTGTCTTTGCGCATATAAGCGCCAATCTTTAAATTTTCCAGTACGGTCAGATCGGGAAAGACATGCCGACCTTCCGGCACCAGGGTAATGCCCTTATCAACAATTTTGGTGGTATCGAGACCAAGAAGTTCATCGCCATGATAGGTAATGCTCCCCGATTTCGCCTTAACCAGATTGACAATGGCCCGGAGAGTAGTGCTTTTTCCGGCCCCATTGGCTCCGATCAGGGTTACAATTTTGCCTTCCGGTACCTCCAGGTCAATTCCTTTGACGGCTTCAATGCCGCCATAGGCGACCTGTAAATTACTAATCTTCAACATCGGCGTCCACCCCCAAATATGCTTCAATAACTTTTGGATCATTTTGAACCTCGTCCGGCGTTCCTTTTGCGATAGTACAGCCAAAGTCGAGAACGTAAATATGATCGGAAATTTCCATAACCAGATCCATATGATGTTCGATCATAAAAATGGTCAGATCAAAATCAGTTTTTAGTTTAAAAATCAGATCGGTTAATTCATCGGTTTCCTGGGGATTCATTCCGGCCGCTGGTTCATCCAGCAGCAGCAGCTGTGGTTTGGTGGCCAGTGCCCGGGCAATTTCGAGATGCCGTTGCTGGCCATAGGGCAGCGAGGCCGCTTTTTCATTTTTCAGGCCGATCAGGCCCAGCCGTTCCAGCAGAAATTCACAATCGGCCTTGGCCTGGCGCTCGCCTTTGCGGGCTTTGGGAGCTCTTAACATGGCCGATAAAAAACTATAATTGGCATTCAGATGGGTCGCTACCAGGACGTTTTCAAGAACCGTGAGTTCCTTAAACAGGCGGATGTTCTGAAAGGTTCGGGCAACGCCTAAACCGGTGATTTTATCGGGTTTCTGACCGGTGATCTCAATCTCGGTGGCTTGACCGGTCGGATCCGTCGGAGTTAAGAGAGCCCTTCCACTGGTCGGTGTATAAACCCCGGTGATGACGTTGAAGGCGGTCGTTTTACCAGCCCCGTTGGGTCCGATCAGAGCCGCCAATTCACCTTTTTTGATATCGATATTCAAGTCGTTGACGGCAACAACACCGCCAAACTGCATGATTACATTTTCGGTTCGCAGCAGACTCATTGTTGGCCACCTCCCTCAGTTGATGCTTTTTTTCTGCTTAATTTCTGTTTGATGGCATGGTATTTCTGAGCGATGAAATCCCAGGTCAGTTCATTGGTACCCATTAAACCCTTGCGGTAAAAGAGCACGATCACCATCAGTAAAAATGAGAAGACCACCATTCTCAGACCGGGTCGGAAAATCGGCAGATCGAGACCAAAGGCCATCGGTTCGTCGAGAAAACGCAGGGCTTCCTGACCCAGAGTGACGACAAAGCTGGCAATAACGGTTCCCGAAATACTGCCCATCCCGCCAAGGACAATAATCAGCAGGAAATTGTAGGTCAGGGTAAAGTAAAATTGTTTGGGGTCAACGGTTCCCAATAGGGCGGCAAATAAACCACCGCCGATGCCGGCGAAAAAGGCGCCGATTAAAAACGAGGTCATCTTTGTTTTAAAGAGTCCCACGCCCATTGCTTCGGCGGCAATTTCGTCTTCGCGGATCGCTTTGAAGGCGCGTCCATAGGTGGAGTTTATCAGCAGGACGGTAGCAATAATGATCAGCAGTGCCGTTCCGTAGGTCCACCAGAGACTGCTGATGGTGGGAATGCTCTTAATGCCCAGAGCACCATTGGTGATTGACTGGGTATTGGTGAAAACAATCCGGATGATTTCTGAAAAACCAAGGGTCGCAATGGCTAGATAATCACCGCGCAGCCGTAAGCAGGGTGAACCGATAAAAAAGGCCACCACAACTGCAGCCAGGCCGCCTAGGATCAGCGCCACAATAAAAGGCAATTGAATATTGGCTAAAAATGGCGCCATCGGTTCGAGGTAGAAAATCGCCGCCCGGGATTCGATGGGAACGGTGAAGACCGCCACGGTATAGGCGCCAATGGCCATAAAACCAGCCTGCCCCAACGAAAACTGTCCGGTAAAACCGTTAACCAGATTCATCGACAGACTGACGATGACATAGATGGCACATAAATTTAATAGCCGACGCAGATAGGAATCAACAAAATTATCGGCTAAACCGATGCCGATCAGCAGTACAACCAGAAATAGCACGGTTTTCCAGTGAGCTTTTAAGTAGGCACCGATACTGTTTTGAGTTTCTTTCATTTTTGGCACCTTTCCTAAACCTTTTCAACTTGTTTCTTGCCAAGGAGTCCATTGGGAAGAAACAGCAGAATAATAATCAGAATGACAAACGCAATGGCGTCCCGATAGCCCGTCAGGGCCGGGAAGAAAGCGACCATTAGGACCTCCGAAAAGCCCAGGATCAGGCCGCCGAGAACGGCGCCTTTAACGTTGCCGATACCGCCAATAACGGCGGCTATAAAGCATTTCAATCCCGGGACGACGCCCATCAGGGGTAACACCGAGGGGTATTTCATGCACCATAAAATAGCGCCAACCGCCGCTAGGGCTGAGCCGATTGCGAAGGTTGAAGAAATAACCCCATTGATCTTGATGCCCATCAGTTTGGCGGTATCATAATCAACCGCCACCGCACGCATTGCCATACCAATTTTAGTTTTATTAATAATAAAAAGTAGTGCTGACATCAGGATAAACGCAACAATTGGAATGACAATAGAAACCGGCTGAAAAGACAGGCCGCCGATAAAGAAAGGCGTTGTCATTAGTGGAAATTCCGGAAACGCCTGAGGCTTTCCAGAAAATAAGTAGGTGGCCACGTTTTCCAGTAAAAACGAAACCCCGATGGCTGAAATCAGCAGCGATGTCTTGGGTGCATCACGCAGGGGGCGATAGGCGACCCGCTCAATGGTGATCCCCAGTAACATCGTTAAACCAATCGTGATGATAAAGGTGACATACCAGGGCATAAAAAACACGGCAATCCCAAAATAGGTGAAATAGGCAGCCATCATGAAGATATCGCCATGAGCAAAGTTGATCAGTCTCAGGATCCCATAAACCATCGTATAGCCGATAGCAATCAGGGCATATAGACTCCCTACTGACAAACCATTGATAAGTTGCTGTAAGAATGTTTCCATTGTCATTCCAACGACCATAATTAAAACCTCGTTATCTCTTTTAATTTAAATTGAGGGTATCTGATAACAAATACCCTCAATGTTTGTTGCTGACAAGGGATAGCTTGAATACCTTTCGATATCAAGCTAATGTGCCCTTGCGTATCAAAGCGCATCATCGTTCCGATGCGTTCTTTTTTAAAACGATTTTGACTTAATTCAACTGGCCTTAGTCAACGGTGACAGAATCAAGGTAGGTGAATTTACCATCTTTGACAGTTTTGATAATGGCTTCGTTTTTGGTGGCATCGCCATTGGCATCAATGGTAATCATGCCGGTAGCACCTTCAAAATCTTTTGTTTCAGCCAAGGCATCACGAATTGCGACTGGATCAGCAGATCCGGCTCGTTCGATCGCATCCAGAGTCATCATGTAGCCATCATAACCAAGAGCGGTGACAGCGGCAATATTAGCACGGTCGGGATAAGCTTTTTTGTATTCGGCAACAAATGTTTTGCCGGCTTCGGTCAGCGGGTTGGTGTCATCAAAGAATGTCGACATAACAGCGCCTTCGACGTCAGCACCACCAACGGTGATAAACTCATTGGTTTCCCAGGTATCGCCACCAATAAATGGAGCAGTAATGCCAAGGGCACGGGCTTGTTTGATGATTAAAGCTGACTCAGTAAAGTTACCGGGGGCAAAAATGACATCTGGGTTAGCCGCTTTGATATTGGTTAAGATCCCATTGAAATCCTGATCGCCAGTATTGTAGTTACCAGTTGCAACGATAGCGTTTGGATCGCCAGTTAATTTGACAAATGAATCGGTGAAGAATTTAGCCAGACCAACTGAGTAGTCATTGGATACTTCCTGAATGATGGCAACTTTTTTAGCATTCAGTTTTTTGGATGCATAGTTAGCCATTACTGTACCCTGGAAAGGATCAAGGAAACAAACCCGGAAGTAGTAATCATTTCCGGCGGTTACCTGGGGGTTGGTGGCAGAAAGAGCCACAGCAGGAATCTGGTTGGTTTTAACAACGTCACCAGCAGCGATAGAGAGTGACGATCCCCAGGAACCTAAGATTGCAACAACCTTATCTTTTTCAATTAAACGAGCGGCAGCAGTGGTTGCTTCAGCTTTGTCTGATTTATTATCAGCAATGACCAGCTCAACTTTTTTGCCTAATACTTCGGGACGCAATTGGTTAGCCAATTCAACCCCTTCAACTTCCAGTTCTCCGCCGGCCGCATTGGCACCGGTTAAGGGTTGGAACACGCCAATTTTTATGACGTCACTATCCTCGGAAGAAGTGGTTGTTCCACCAGAACAACCAGCGGCCATGGTTACGACCAGGGCCAGAGACAACAACACGGATAAAGTTTTTTTCACGGTAAAGTCCTCCTGTTTCTTTTTTTCCTAATTTTTACCTGTGGTTATTATACCAAAGGTTAAGCTTTTATTGCAAGGTTATATTAAGAAATGTTTGGATTAGGCGGACACTTGTTTGAAACAAACTGATTGGGAAACCATGAAAATAACGCATCAGTACACTAAAGTAATGAATTGATACGGTTAAGTTCCGCTCGGTTCGTCCGTGCTCAGCTGACAGCAGCGCTTTCGTTGATAGAGTTGGTTTAAATGATCATACCAGTCGTTATCAATCAGAGCCAGGCCCTCACGGGTCATTCGGAAGAGCCAATTATTTTTAGTTGTACCCGGTTTGTTGATCCGGGTATCCTGGCCGTAGCCGCAGACATCCTGAATCGGCAGGATCACCAGGTTGGCAGCACTTTGAAAAAGTGTGCGTATAAAGGCCCGACAGGAGGGACTCTGGTGGCCGCCGAGCTGCCACTGGTTTTCCCAGGCATCGGTATAACCGCAGTAGTCAAAGGCATACTGTCGCTGTTCGGGAAGATAGTCAAAAAAGGTGCCCAGCAGGGTATTATTATCGTGGGTACCTGAGTAGGCAACCGTGTTGGGGGTATAGTTATGAGGCAGATGGATGTTGTTCAGATCATCAATAAAAGCGAATTCCATAATCCGCATGCCGGGAAAACCGGTATCTTTTAACAGATTGATCAGTTCGTCATCCTGCAGACCGAGGTCTTCGGCAATAATGCCGGGATTGGGAAAGGTCTTTTCCAGTTCTCGGAAAAAATCGATCCCGGGGCCGGGAAGCCAACTTCCATTTCTGGCCGTCGTTTCCATTGCCGGCACCGACCAATAGGCTGAAAAGGCCCGGAAATGATCTATTCGGACCAGGTCAAAGTTGACCAAGGCCGTTTTAATCCGCCGCATCCACCAGCTATACTGGTCATTCTTCATGACCTCCCAGCGATACAATGGATTGCCCCAAAGCTGACCGTCTTTGCAAAAATAGTCGGGCGGAACGCCGCCGATTTCAAGAGGACTGAACTTTTCGTCGAGGCCGAAAAGTTCGGGATGACACCAGACATCAGCACTGCTGTGAGCCACATAAATGGGCATGTCGCCGATGATGCCGATACCTCTGCTATTGGCATAGGTTTTAAGCATCGACCATTGTCGGTCATAGGCGTATTGAAGGAAATTTTGAAATGCGACTTCTGCCGCAAAGGCATTGGCATAATTAGTAAGCGTAGCAGGATGGCGTTGGACCAGGTTGAGATCATCCCATTTGCTCCAGTCGGCTTCAGAAAAATGCTCGGAAAGAACGGTATACAACGAATAATCCGGTAGCCAGTCCTGGTTGGCATCACAGTAGTCCTGAATATCTTTTTTTAAGGCGGGCGTCAGTCGGGAACCGGCAAGTTTGAAAATTGCTTGACGATTGCGGATCAGGTTGGGATAACAAATCGTATAGGGGGGATCAGCGGACTGGCAGTCAGTCAGTTCAGCAGTAGTTAATAAACCCCAATCAGACAAAAGCTCGAGATCGATCAAAAGCGGATTTCCGGCAAACGCCGAGGGACTTTTATAAGGCGAGAAGTAGTCATCAACCGGTCCGATTGGTAGAATTTGCCAATAGCTGCAGCCCATCGCCTGGAGGCGGTCGATAAAGTGGCGGGCATCCTGTCCAAAGGTTCCGATGCCGTAGTCCCCGGGTAAGCTGGAAACGGGCATCAGAACCCCGCTGGAACGTGATTTTAAAGACATATCAGGCCTCTTTCCCGGCCCTGTGATCGAGGATTGACTGAAGATCTTCAGGACTAAAGTGATACTTTTCTTGACAGAAGTCACAATTGATTTCAATATCTTCCTGATCCGAGATTATTTCGACGAGATCGTCTTTACCGATCGACATCAGCGCTTTGGTGATGCGCTGTCGCGAACAGTCGCAGAAAAACCGGATGATTTCTGTTTTAGACACCTTTAAATTGAGGTCTTTAAACAGCACTTCAATAATCGTTTCGAGGGTTTTTCCTTCATCGAGTTGTTTGGTTAGCGAAGGGGTAGCGGCCAGCGCCGCCTCGAGCGCATCGATCACTGCATCGTCGGTATCGGGCATTAATTGAATGATAAATCCCCCGGCCTGTCGGACGCTGCCATCGTCGTTTAATAAAACCCCCAGCGAAACAGAGGTGGGAATCTGTTCAGATTGGGCATAATAATAGGTTAAATCTTCGGCAATTTCACCGCTGACCAGTGGTGCGTAGCCAACATAGGGCTCCTTCAGGCCAATATCTTTGAGAACATTCAAGGTCCCGCTGCCGATCGCAGCAGAGACGGGCAGGGGTGCGGTGATGGTATCAGAAAGATCACTGACATAGGGATACCCTTTGACATTCCCTTTGGCATCAGCGGTTACCAGTAAGCCGCTCAAGGGGCCGTCGCCAGCGATTTTTAAGGTGAGTAGTTCATCGGCATTTTTCA
Source organism: Acetobacterium sp. (assembly GCA_028692885.1). Taxonomy (GTDB): domain Bacteria; phylum Bacillota; class Clostridia; order Eubacteriales; family Eubacteriaceae; genus Acetobacterium. Next base: position 10,722 of record JAQUWM010000056.1, read on the forward strand.
TCATCGAACCCATCAGCGCTCCTGCGGTGAGCAACCGCCCCAGCGCCTGGGTGACCACTGGGCTGGTTTGATGAAGTCTCCGGGCTGTTTCAGCGAGCCCTGTTGTGGTGGCTGCAAAGACGCGAATCTGTCCGTTTCCGGCGGTAGCTTTTAATACATAGTCCGGCATATTTTACCTCTCCATTTGTTAATTTGAATGTGTTATTTATGATAGGTTTCGCCACGGATTATTTTAAATGCGCGGTAGATTTGCTCCAGCAGCATCACCCGGAATAACTGGTGGGGAAATGTCATTTTAGAAAAGGAAATTTTCCACTGTGAGCGTTTGGTAACAGCCGGGGCAAGGCCGAGCGATCCGCCGATCACAAAGGTGATCTGACTTTTTCCGGCAATCCCATAGGTTTCGATTTTTTTGGCAAAAGCCGGAGAATCCCATTGATCGCCCTGAATTTCCAGGGTCGCCAGAATCTCGTCATCCTTTAAATAGGAAAGAATCCGGCTCCCTTCAATTTCAACGGCTTTGCGCCGTTGGGCATCACTGGAATGCTCCGGGATTTTCTCATCTTTAACGGCAATAATTTCCAGACGGCAATAGCCATTTAAGCGTTTGGTATATTCCTGGATGGCCAGGGTTAGATAGGCTTCTTTTATTTTTCCAACAGCAATAATGCGAATATTCATGCCGCTTATAAAGCGTAAACAACAAGAATACTCAGAATAAGCGCAGCGACTAAAACCAGTGCGCCAACACGATAAAGTGGATTTTTTTTGTGCATGGTGGGTTCCTCCTAACTTAGAAAAAAAGTTTAAATTTATGATTGAATTTTTGTCTATTCTAGTTTACAATAGTTAAGGCAGAAATGCAACACAATAACGGGGTGTGGCTCAGCTTGGTAGAGCGCATGGTTCGGGACCATGAGGCCGGAGGTTCAAATCCTCTCACTCCGACCAGTTTTAAATGATCAGACAGCCGATTAGCGGTTGTTTTTTTGATTTTTTGGCCGGCTAGCTTTTAATTGTTTATCATCACATCGTCATAAACGGCCGGGGCCGCTCGGCAGAAATCATCAGGGCTCAGTTCCAGCTGCAGTCCGACCTTGCCGCCACTGATATAGATTGTATCAAAGTTTTTAGCTGTTTCATCAATCACTGTTTTAAACTGTTTTTTCATGCCGATGGCGGTGCAGCCGCCCCGGACATAGCCAGTAATTGCGGTCAGATCCTTTAAATGAATCATTGCAATAGATTTTTCGCCAACTGATTTGGCGGCTTTTTTCATATCCAGTTCTTTGTCGATGGGGATGACAAAGACAAAATAATTTTTACTTTTTCCTGCGGTTACCAGGGTCTTATAGACCTGTTTATAGGGTAAGTTCAGGAGGTCGGCAGTCTGTCGTCCGTCCACAAATTCGGTGCACACATAGGACTGGTGCTGGTAGTTGATTTTTAATTTATCCAAAATGCGCATGGCATTGGTTTTTATCTCCTTTGGTTTAGCCATTGAGGTCCGCTCCCTTTATAAATTCAGTCACATGATTGATCTTAATTTTAGCAGAAAAAAATTAAGACTGCCCCTTTTTTGCAAAGACAGATGATAAAAAACCCGATGATAGGATTTCCTATCATCGGGTTTTTAAACGATTCTTAAACTTATTTAACCGTTGCGATTGCTTACTTATGTTCTTTTAGGTAGTTAGCCACTCGCTCTTCAGCGTTGGTACGGATATTGAAATAGTAAAACGGAAAATCAAAGGAGTGGAAAACGCCGCGGCCAAAGGTGCCGCCACCTGGTGCATATTGATCGACACTGACAGTGCTGCAGATCAGGACATTTTTAGTGTTATCGACCTGGGCATCAGCAAAGTTCATCACCTTTACCGGGGTACCATCGGCATTTTTAACGACTGACCCATCCGCATTTAGTTGGAGCGAACCGAGATTATCTGAGGCTGGTGCGACCGTTTCAGCGGTGGTCCAGCTAATCGGATTGATAACATGGGCAGTCGGCAGAACCACGCCATCCGTTCCTTCAATGGTGGGGGCCTGGGTGTTGTAAGAAATAATAACCCCGGTGTCGCCAGAGCCACTGGCAAATTTGAGGTCAGGGTTATCGGCCAGGTAATCGTCGGTGATCGAATAGCCAAGGACATAGGCGGCCACCATTCGTTTGTAAACATCCGGGTGTTCTTTCATATAATCCTGCAGGATATAGATCATCACGTTGGAGCCCTGGGAATGGCTGGCCAGAATAAAGGGTCGGCCATTGTTATAATGCTCAATATAGTATTCAAAGGCAGCGGTGGCATCGGTCAGCGGAACACCCTTAACAATGTCCTGCTGTTCCTCGACGTCCATAGATAGGGTCGAGCCGGCGTCATCCTGACGGTAGTAGGGGGCAAAGATGTTGGCCGAGGTTTCAAAGGCGGTCGCCTGTCGGTCAAAGGCCAGTTTCGACTGCTGCAGCATGACCGGATTGTCGATTTCGCAGATGATCGGATCATCGGCGTTCACCTTGGCCCAGGCGGAGGGGTAGAGATAGAATACATCCACCTCTTTGGTTATTTCGGTTGGAACATTGAGCCAGTGGGCACTTTGGCTGTAATCAGTCGGGACGATGGCATCCGAGGTTTCAGTCTGGGCGTCATCTTTTGTGGCCGTGGTACATCCGGCTAATGCCAGACCAGCGATAATCAAAGTCAGGGAAATTGCTAGAACCATTTTTCTTTTCATGTTGCTCTCCTTTGTTTTGATAATAATATTTAACGTTTTCAGTATAGTGGAAATTGTGTAAAAAGTATAGTGTTTTTCCCATCAACCGGGATATCACCATGTTTTCAGTATAGTGGAAATTGTGTAAAAAGTATAGAGGCATAATCGTAAAAATAAGAAAAAAACTTCCATAACTTTTTAGGGAAGTTTTTTTACCCCAAAACCCGATTAAATCTTTTCCTCGGCGTCATTAAATGGTACAATAACTACCATTCGCACCGAAATTGGTTGCCATCATCAATATGGTGATCATAAGGTTTAAAAGCTAACTGAGTGAGAAGAAAGGAAGTGATTGATAACGATGAAGGAAAGAACAACAAACAAAGGATTTACCGTGATGCTGGTTATTATCTTGGCCGGGATGGTCATTACCATGCTGAATCAATCAATTATTAATATTCTACTACCCCAAATCATGAAACAATTTGCGATCGATGCTTCATCAGCTCAGTGGCTGGTTACTGCCTATCTGCTGGTGTGTGGTATGCTTGTTCCGGTCAGTGCTTATCTGGTTCAGAAATTCACTTACAAACAGCTGTTCATCACCGCTATGGCATTTTTTACCATCGGCTCTTATATCTGTGCGATTGCCCCCGGGTTTGAGGTGCTGCTGATCGGCCGGATTATCCAATCGATCGGGGGCGGCTTGTCGATGCCGCTGAGCATGAATATTTTCATGTCCGCATTTCCGGTTGAAAAACGCGGCTCAGCGATGGGCTTGCTGGGCGTTGGGCTGATCCTGGCACCGGCCATGGGACCCTCCATCAGCGGTTATGTGACCGCCTTTTATAATTGGAATGTGTTGTTTTATGCGATGACCGCAATTGGTTTAGGATTACTGCTGATTGCTTTATTTTTCTTTAGTTTCAAGAATGAAAAAGGCGACAGAAAGCTTGACATCGTTGGGATGATCACCTCTAGCCTGGGATTTGGAAGCTTGCTTTATGGGGTCAATGCGATTTCTGCAAAAGGTTGGAATGACCCTTTGGTGTTGACCTTTCTGGTCATTGCGCCAGTGTGCCTGACCGTTTTTGTCGGCTATGAACTGCGAAAAGAAAAACCCTTGCTGGAAATGAAGGTTTTCAAAGATTTTAATTTTAGCTATACCATTATTGTCAATATTATTCTCCAGGTGGCCCTTTACGGCGGAATGATGTTGATGCCGCTGTATCTCCAGATGATTCGTGGCTTCAGTCCATTAGAAGCTGGGCTGCTGATGCTGCCGGGTTCATTACTGTTGGGGTTAATGGGGATCTTTACCGGAAAACTCAGCGATCGGATTGGGATTAAGCCGCTTGCCATTGTCGGCTTGACGATTCTTACCGTCGTTACCTTTAAAATGGCCAACCTGACCATGGCGATGCCTTACAATGAAGTCATGCTCCTATACACGATCCGGGCTTTTGGTTTATCCTTTATTTTAATGCCAATTACCTCGGCCGGACTGGTCACCATTCCGCTGCCATTGATTCCTCATGCTAATGCCCTTTCAAGCACGTTAAGGCAGGTGGCCGCTTCGATTGGCATTGCCGTGCTGGTCGTGATCATGTCCAGTCAGGCCAATTATTATCTCCAGGATTTAGGCGCAGCAGTCACTTCTGAGTCAGCAAAACTGGCCAGCCTCTCTGGCATCAATCGTGCCTTTTTCGTATCGGCAATGACCAGTGCGATCGCCTTGCTGCTGTCTTTTTTCTTTAGGAGACCAAAGCTGGTGCAAGCAAAAGTGGAGAACGACGTGCTGGCATTTGAATAAAAAAGGATGTGCTTGTTTAACAAAAGGTAAATCCTTTATGATATAATCACGGAAAGAAATCAGCGGATACATAGTTTGAAAAAAGGACAGGCTGACAACCTGTGGTTTTTATCGTTTTTAGTGCTCAGAAGGAGAACTCCATGAATGAAAAAACGGTTAACGACAAGATTATGATGGTGAATGGCGAGGGTCTTGTTCTGGGAGCCAGTGCATTCTGTGCTGATTTACTGGAGCTGGAGATTGAACAATTAACCGGCGTTTATATCCTGGATCTGAATTTTGGCTTAACTTTAACCCAGTTTTTAGCCTATTTTGAAAAGATCAAGAGAGACAAAAAATTCGAATTTAAAACTTATTTTTCGAACCAAGAAAATCAGATGATCAATATTGACGTGAGTGCAGTTTATGTGGATTCCCAGGAGTTAGCGCTGCTGCATATTGATTTGGGTGCTCCTGAAGCAGTGAACAGCTATTATATTAATCATCAACAGCAGTTAATGGAAAGTGCGACCACAGCGATTGACCACAGCCTTGGGGAAGTGATGGATTCAACATTATTTCAGAATATTATGGACTATTTCTATGAACTAACCGGAATACCGGTGGGGATTATCGATATGAAGGGCAATATCATTGTCAAAGAAGGATGGCAGGATATCTGCGTCAATTTCCATCGCGTCAATCCAGCTGCTTGTAAAAACTGTTTAGAAAGTGACTATGAAATTACCAAAGGAATTGCGATGGGGGAATATCGGGCCTATAAATGTAAAAATAATCTCTGGGATATTGCCACCCCTATTTATGTTGGGAATCAACGGATGGGACACATTTATTTAGGTCAATTCTTTTACACCGAGGAGTCTGTCGATTATGATTACTTCCGCAAACAGGCAAAAGAATTTGGCTTCGATGAGGTCGCCTATATGGAAGCGTTGTCACGGGTGCCGCGCTTTAGCCATCATCAGATCGAAACCGCCATGAATTTTTATACCAGAATGGCGAGTTACGTCTCCCAGCTCAGCTTTACTAATATTAAGATTCATGAGACGATGGATGAACTTTATAATGTGATGAACTTTCAAAATGCCTTGATGGATGCGGTCCCCTCACCAATTTTCTATAAAAATATTGATTTAGTCTACCTTGGTGGCAATAAGGCCTTTGAACGATCAACTGGATTATTGCCCTCAGATTACATTGGCAAAACGGTGTTTGATATTTCAACGTCGGAGTTATCGACTGTTTATAATCAGTCAGATTTA
>JAQUWM010000057.1 GCA_028692885.1 Acetobacterium sp.
AAATGATATTTCAAATGGAGACCCGAGTACCGTCATTTCATTCATTTTTTCTTTTTCACCCATTTCAGTTGGCCATCATTAACTAATTGATGGCAGACTCCCTTTTTGATTTTTCCACTTATCCAATATGGTGAGGCACTAAGTAAATAATTTTTCACGTCCAAATTAACTGCTTGTTCCATAACGGCAAGCATCCGTTCATATCCATTTGGATGTATACGTTTTGCTGTATCTTTAACACAAGCGTAAGTTTCATCTTTTAACACCTCAAACTGATCTGAAAGACCACCATGACCGAGTTCCATTACCCCACGGTGTATGGATTCAGCAGCATAGAAATCGATGCGTCGGTCAGCGAGATCTTCTTCATATTCAGGAAAACTCGATAAATCGGATTTTTCAAAATTACTTTTACCTTCAGCATCTCCAAAAGCACAATAAAGTTCATGGATATAATTATATTCTTCAATCGTCGCTTCCTTTGGTACTGGCACTTTGGCTGGTCTGGGGAGCGATTTAATTTTTTGGTTAATTTCATTTACTAAGTCAAAATCATAATCGAAGTTTTCGGGAGTGTCAGAGGAGGTATCTTGGCCTTTAATAATTTCGAGAAGTATTGTTTCCAGAAGTTCGGCACAAGTATTAGGAATATGGTTGCTGTCATGTGGAATTTTGCAATCATCCAACCATCTAGAGACAGCTTCGAAGGAATCAGAATTGTCCATTTGATCATCGAGCCAACTTGAGAACTTATCGGTATCTCGATGATCATAGATATATTGGGCATCCTTTGGTTGAATAAGTCGTACTCCCTTTATATATCGATAGCGCGTATCTTCTTTTCTTTGGAGAATCTTACACGCATCCATGGCAGAGTCTTGAATAAGATTACCAATCAATTGAGTGAAATAGCTCGCTTCAATCATTCCACCAGAACAAAATGGTGAAAGTCCTTGAGCGTAGTCAGAAAATTTCAAAATGTTGCACCCCCTACAATAAAATATTTGCATATTTATAGCCCAGTCCGAAAGTGTCCGTAAGCGTCCGGCCAGTCCGATTTTTGAAAGTACTGATTTGATAAAATGAAATCAATCCAATGATAAGGATCCGATCAAGAGTTCATTATATTCTATTATATTAAAATTCTTGGAAAAAGGAAAGAATTTCCGTAAAAAAAAGGGGGTGAGAATAATAGCAGCGATGAAGAACACCAAACAGACTTCAAAGAAAGTTGCTTCTATAGCGAGTAAGATTTTGAAAGACAGTCGTTACGGCAAAAGTTCCAAGTCAGTAGCAGGAAGTGCTTTGGCACAGAAATCAGGCAAGAAGAAATAGTCTTGCAAAGATCGGCAGATATATTTGAATAATCAACCTGCCTATCTCTTAATTGTGAAATAAAGTAGTAAAAATTTACAACAAAATTATCTCAAAGCCTGAGATGCGCATGAAGGCGGCGGGATACATCAAGCGTCTTTTCCACAGTTTAGCTGTGGACAAGCGACTGATGTACCCACCGTGCTTTACGATGCCATTTTCAGGTGTTGGAGCCGGTGCGTACCAGTGCATCGGCTCTTTTTGTATCCTTGCCGCCCAACCATCCAGGGGAAAGGCGAGGAAACTTTTATGAGAAAGTTTAGAACCCCCAAAAAGAATCGGACGAGCTACACTTATTATTCAGTTGATGGATCAAAAATTAAAATTATGCCAGATGAAGAAGGCGTAAGCAACACTGTGATTGCTGCCCTTCATCGGTTCGATGATCAGGAATTCGATGCACAGCGTCGAGAAAATTACCATGCGCCAGTCCATCTCGAAGCCTACCCGATGGCCAGTGATGAAGACGCCACCGACCGCAATCCCTATCTGATTGACCCGGCACCCAACCCGATGGCGTGCCTGATTGCGTCGCTTGATGCCGATGCGTACGAGGACCGGTTGGCAAGACTAAGATCAGCGACCGACACCCTGCAGCCACAACAAAAAGCTTTAATTAAAAAAGTCTTTGATGAAGGCCGCACCTACGTGGATATTGCCGCTGAGGAAGGTGTCAGTGAAGCGGCGATAAGAAATAGACTAAAAAAGATTTTTACCAAGCTAAGAAAGAAAATCTAAGAAAGAAAATCGATAGCAGTTGAATGAAAGAATTTTGACTATCGAACTAGCAATTGTGTAGTGTGCGGGCGAGGGTCTGACCCCTTGGTCATCACGGATCGCCCCTACGTTAAATATTTACTTCAACTTATCTAAAAAAAAGAAATCTAAATAAAAGAAATCTAAAAAAAGGGGGGTTCGAATCCCCCGTAGTTTTTGCATATGGACAGAGGAATGCAAACATTCCCGGAAAGGAGCGACAAAAACATGCGTGTAAAACACAAGGTGTCAATTGGTATTGCCCAAGCCGACGGTCGCACATCTTCGGTGATTAAAAGTGGGTCGATGCAGGTGCGCAACAAATTGCTGAAATTTTTGTTTGGCGAAAAAGTAAATGTGCTGGTACTCACGCCCGGTGACTCGGTTGAAACGGTGGAAATCCACCAGATTGGAGGTACAGGCCATGTCTCGAACCAAACGACTGCTTGACGTCATTGCCGATGTCCGGTCCCTGGCTGACAGCCTGCAGGCGGTTGCTGAGGCGCTGCTGGAAAATGACCCCCTTGAAGGGGCAAGTCCAGCTGCTGCTGCGGCAGAACCGATCCTTGCCAAGCTTGAAGCAGCGCCAGAAATCAAGCTGGAAGAGGTGCGGGCGGTGCTCGCTGATAAATCCCGGAGCGGCCATACTGCGGCGGTCAGAGACCTGCTGACGCAGTACGGGGCATCCAAGCTGTCGGAGATCGATCCAGAAAAATACCCGGCGCTGCTAAACGATGCGGAGATGCTGGGATGAAAACGCAGCAAGCGATTAAGGATAGCGGCCCACCGCCGGCTGACCGGAGCCATGCCTTATTATCGGCATCATCAAGCCATCGCTGGATCCGCTGTCCGCCATCGGCCCGACTCTGTGAACATGTCGCAGATCAGGGCAATGACTACGCCAAACAGGGCAGTGAAGCCCATCGCCTGTGCCAGTTTAAACTGGAAGCAATGCTGGGCATGAAAACAACGGACCCAACGGCGGAGCTGTCTTTTTACGATGGGGAAATGGAAAACTGTGCCGAAAGTTATGCCCTCTATGTGATCGAGCAGGTCGCCAAAGCCAAAGCAAGCTGCGCCGATCCGGTGGTCTTAATTGAACAGCAACTGGATTTTGGCCGCTGGGTCGAGTCCGGCTTTGGCACCGGCGACTGTGTCATTATCGCCGACGGGGCCTTATCGGTCATTGACTATAAGCACGGCAAAGGCATCCTGGTGGCAGCCGAGGACAACCCGCAAATGCGGCTTTATGCCCTGGGGGCGGTTGACTTATTTGAGGGTATTTTTGATTTTGACACCATCAACATGACCATTTACCAGCCCCGACGGGAAAACATCAGCACCGATACGCTGTCAAAAGCCGAACTATTGCAGTGGGCCGACGCTGTTCTGGTTCCCGCCGCCCGGCTGGCCGCTGCCGGCGACGGGGACTTTGCAGCGGGAGACCACTGCACTTTCTGCAAGGCCAAAGCGACCTGCCGAAAACGGGCCGAAGAAAATCTGGCGCTGGCCGCTTATGATTTTGCCCCACCGGCCACCCTGGCTGATGCAGAAATTGAAGCGATTCTGCTCAAAGTCGATGAGCTGCTGTCTTGGGCCTCGGACATTAAGGCCTTTGCCCTACAAGGGGCCCTTGCTGGTAAAGCGTGGGCCGGCTGGAAACTGGTCGAAGGCCGGGCCAACCGCAAGTATCGCGATGAAAGGGCCGTCGCGGCGGCGGTTATTGCCGCTGGCCTTAACCCCTATGAACAGAAACTGCTGGGGATCACCGCCATGACAGCCGCGCTTGGCAAGAAGCGATTTGAAGAAGTCCTTGGCCCGCTGATCTGCCGGCCCCAGGGCAAACCAACACTCGTGCCGGAGCGTGATAAGCGACCGGTAATGAACAGTGTCAAAAATGATTTTCTAGAAGAATAAAAGAATAGGAGAAAACTGATGTCAACGATAAAAAATGTCAATCCCCTGAAGGTCATCACCGGACCCGATACCCGCTGGTCCTATGCCAATGTCTGGGAGCCCAAGTCCATTAATGGCGGCACCCCGAAATACAGTGTCAGCCTGATCATTCCCAAGTCCGACACCAAAACCGTGACAAAAATCACAGCGGCGATTGAAGCAGCGTATCAGGAAGGCGCGTCTAAACTAAAGGGAACCGGAAAAAGCGTGCCGGCCTTATCCCTGCTCAAGACACCCCTTCGCGACGGCGATACCGAAAGGCCCGATGATCCCGCCTATCAAAACTGCTATTTCCTCAATGCCAACAGCACCACTGCTCCCGGCATCGTCGACGGCGATCGTCAGGAAATCAGCGACCGATCGGAAGTCTACAGTGGCCTTTATGGCCGCGCCAGTATTAACTTTTATGCCTTCAATAGCAATGGCAATAAAGGCATTGCCTGCCATTTAAACAACCTGCAGAAGATCAAAGATGGCGAAAACCTGGGCGCAAAAGCCAGCGCTGAGGAGGATTTCGCCAGCGCAGACGAGGATGACTTCCTGGCCTAAACGGGACCAACAATCAGTATGGTGAAAATCGGTCAATAAAGACAAATTTAGAAAGCAGGTAAATCGATGGGCAATCAGATTTTAACCGTTTTATTGGTGGGACTCGCCGTTATTTATATGAGCGGCAGTGCCAATGTTGCTAACCTTCCTTCGTGACGCTATCCGTTCCGAACGCAAAAAGAAAAGCCAACAGCAAAACCAGTAGTTAAAAACATCACCGGGCGGCAGGGAATCATCCCAGCCGCCTTTGTTTATAAAAATTTGTTTATATCAGTTTGTTTATATCAGTTTGTTTATATCAGAACGGAGATTTAAAAATGAAAAATTTATCAATAGATATCGAGACCTACTCCGATGTCGACGTGTCAAAAGCGGGTGTCTACAAATACTCAGAGTCCGCTCATTTTGACATCCTGCTTTTCGGCTATGCGATCGATGGCGGCCAGGCGCTCGTGGTTGATCTGGCCAGTGGCGAAGAAATCCCGCCACCAGTGATGGCCGCACTGGTGGATGATCGCGTCATCAAATGGGCCTTTAACGCTCAGTTTGAACGGGTCTGCCTGTCCCAGTGGCTGAGGCGAAATTATCCCCAGGATTTTTGCAGTGACAGTAGTGCCGCCGATCCCGTCAGGGCTTATCTGGACCCCGCTTATCTTGACCCCTCGGCTTGGCGGTGTTCGATGGTCTGGTCGGCCTATCTGGGGCTGCCGCTGTCGCTGGCAGGGGTTGGTGCGGTGCTGGGCCTGGCAGATCAGAAGCTGAAAGAAGGAAAAGAGCTGATCCGCTATTTCTGCCGGCCCTGTAAAAGCACCACTGCCAACGGTGGCCGTAGCCGCAATCTGCCGGACCATGACCGCGAAAAATGGGCAGCCTTTAAACACTATAATCAGCGGGACGTGGCGGTGGAGCTGGCCATCCAGAAAAAACTGGCCAAGACCCCGGTGCCTGATTTTGTCTGGGATCAGTATCAGCTTGACCAGGAAATCAATGACCGGGGCATCGCCCTGGATCTGCCCTTTGTCAAACAGGCGATGGCCATTGATCAGCTTTCCCGGGCAGAACTGCTCATCCGGATGCAGGCCCTGACCAAGCTGGATAACCCCAATTCAGTCCCACAAATGAAAAATTGGCTGGCCGATCAGGGGCTGGAAACGGATACGCTGGGGAAAAAAGCGGTCGCGGAGATGCTAAAAACGGCTCCCAAAATGCTGGCCGAGGTGCTGTCGCTGCGGCAGCAACTGGCTAAATCCTCGCTCAAAAAATACCAGGCCATGGACCAGGCGGTGTGTCAGGATGGCCGGGTGCGCGGAACTTTTCAATTCTATGGCGCTAACCGGACGGGCCGCTGGGCGGGCCGCCTGATCCAGCTGCAGAATCTGCCCCAGAACCACATGGCCGATTTGGATCAGGCCCGCGCCCTAGTCCGAAATGGCGATGTTGAGGCGCTTGCAATGCTTTATCATGCCGTCCCGGAAGTCCTCTCCGAACTGATCCGGACGGCCTTTGTCCCACGGGCTGGTAAGAAATTTATTGTGGCCGATTTCGCAGCAATTGAAGCCCGGGTGCTGGCCTGGCTGGCCGGTGAAAGTTGGCGGATCGATGTTTTTGCCGATAACGGCGACATCTATTGTGCCACCGCCGCAAAGATGTTTCATTGCCAGGTAGTCAAACACGGGGTCAACGCAGCGCTCCGCCAGAAAGGCAAACAAGCCGAACTCAGCTGTGGCTATGGCGGATCAGTCGGCGCCCTAAAGGCCATGGGCGCCCTGGAATCCGGGATGGCTGAAGATGAGCTTAAGCCGCTGGTGGCTGCCTGGCACTTGGCCAATCCCAAGATCGTCGCTTTCTGGTGGGCGGTGGAGCGGGCGGTAAAAGAATGCATCAAACAAAAAATCCCCACCGAAACCCATGGTCTTTACTTTTCTTACCACAGTGGGTTTTTACTTTCCACCCTGCCTTCCGGCCGAAAACTGGCTTATGTCAAGCCCCGGATTGGGGAAAACCGCTTTGGCAGGGAATCGGTGACCTATGAAGGGGTGGGGCCGACCAGGAAATGGCAGCGGATTGAGAGCTATGGACCAAAGTTTGTTGAGAATATCATCCAGGCCATCAGCCGGGATATTTTATCTGAAGCGATGGCACGACTCCGGCATTGTTTGATTGTGGCCCATGTTCATGATGAAATCATCATTGAAGCGGATCAGCGCATGTCAGTTTCCGCCATCTGTGCGCAAATGGCCAGCACACCGGCCTGGGCGAAGGGACTGCGGCTTGATGTCGCGGGTTATGAATGCCGTTTTTATCAAAAAGATTAATTTTTTATTAATAATTTTTAATACTGGGGGTTCGATTGCTGCGGATTCCTGGTTTATCGGCAGCGGGGATGAACCCGCTGTCGATTACCGATGCATTGGGCATTTTTTCAGAGGAAAAATAATCCGTTATTTTACAGCGGACTTGGAGGAGCTTATGTTATGAATCAAAAGATAAAAATCGCCGTTTGCAACGGTAAGACTGACAAAAAATATCACAATCAGGAACAGGACTGGGACGACATCGTCAGCCGAAATCGGACCCCGGTCCGCACGTCCGAAACGGTTGAGGAATATGCCAAACTGCCCAAAAAGCAGCGTGATGAATGCAAGGATCATGGCGGTTTTGTTGGTGGCTGGTTAACCGATGGGATTCGAAAAAAGGGCAATGTGATCAGCCGGATGGTTGGCATGCTCGATGCTGACAGTATTCCCGACAATAGCGAATTTTTACAGCGTTGCCGGGCAGCGCTGGGCGGGGGGACTTATTTTATTTACTCCACCCATAGCCATACCCGGCAAGCCCCAAGATACCGGGTGGTGATCCTTTTCTCCCGGGCTGTCAGCGAAGCGGAATACCCGCCATTGATGCGCATGGTGGCCAAACAAATTGGCATCGATTATTTTGATGATTCCACCTACCAGGCCAACCGGATGATGTTCTGGGCCTCCTGCCCGGTCGATGGGGATTTTGTGTTTGAAGAAAATCGGGGCGCGGCACTGGACCCCGATCACTATCTATGCCGGTATCCGAACTGGCGTGACGCCAGCCAATGGCCGACCTCAAACCGACAAGCGGCGCTTAGTCGTCGCAGCTTAAAATGCCAGGCTGATCCGCTTGAAAAAGTTGGCATCGTGGGCGCCTTTTGTCGGGCTTATGGCATCCAGGAGGCCATCGAGACCTTTCTTTCAGATATTTATCAAGCGTCAGCGGTGCCGGGTCGGTATGATTATATCCCGGCCGACAGTAGTGCCGGCCTGGTGGTCTATGATGACAAATTTGCTTATTCCCATCACAGCACCGATCCGGCCTGGGAAAAAGAGCTGAATGCCTTTGATCTGGTCCGCATCCACCAATTTGGTGATCCGGATGATCAAAAATCATTCCAGGCCATGGCTGATTTTGCCAGTCAGAATGAAAAAGTAAAAGGACTGCTGCTGGCGGAACGGCAGGCCCGGGCGGTCAGCGATTTTGACGATGGCGACGACGATTCATGGCAGCAACAGCTGGAATATGAAGCCCGTTCGACAGTTTTGAAAAACTCCCTCAGAAACCTGACCCTGATCCTCAAAAATGATAAAAATTTGAAAGGGATTGTCTTTAACCAGCAGTTGGACGGCCTGGAAATTAGGGATCAGGTGCCCTGGCAGCACCCATCAAAATACTGGCGGGATGCCGATGATGCCCAGTTGATCAGTTATGTGGATGCCCATTATGGTGATTTCTCGGCCCGGAATTATCAGATTGCGGTCGCCAAGGTCACCGATGACCGCTCCTATCATCCCATCCGTGAGTACCTTGAGGCCTTGCCCGCATGGGATCAGGTCCAGCGACTGGATACCCTTCTGATTGATTATCTGGGTGCCGATGATAATGATTACGTCCGGGCGGTTAGCCGAAAAACCCTCTGTGGAGCCGTCATGCGGGTACTAAAGCCGGGCTGCAAGTTTGATTCGATGCTGGTCCTTAACGGCCCCCAGGGCGTTGGCAAAAGCACCCTGATCGCCAGACTGGCCGGGGAATGGTTTTCTGACAGTTTAAATCTTGGCGATACCAAGGATAAGACCGCGGCTGAGAAACTGCAGGGCTATTGGATTCTGGAAATCGGTGAACTGGCCGGGCTGCGAAAGGCCGAGGTGGAAACACTGCGGTCTTTTTTGTCACGCCAGAATGATATTTATCGCGCCGCCTTTGGCAAACGGGCAACGCCCCATCAGCGCCAATGCATCTTTTTTGGGACGACCAATGCCGAGTCCGGATATCTGCGCGATACGACCGGCAATCGGCGCTTCTGGCCGGTCAAAACACCGGGCGGCGGCCGTCACTATTCCTGGGAAATCACCGCTCAAACGGTTCAGCAGATTTGGGCCGAAGCCCTGGTCTACGTCAAGGCCGGGGAACCCTTGTATCTCGATGCCCGGGTCAACCAACTGGCCAAGATGGAACAACGTGAGGCCATGGAGGCCGACGAACGTGAAGGCCTTGTGCGCGATTACCTGGATACCCTGCTACCGGACAACTGGGAAAGTATGGATCTATTTGAACGGCGGAATTATCTAAACGGCACCGGTTTGGCTGACATTGGCTTAAAAGGCCAGGTCAAGCGGACGGCGGTCTGCAACATGGAAATCTGGTGTGAATGTTTTGGAAAAGAGCGGGCAAACTTGAAGCGTATCGATTCCAATGAACTGTCGAGTATTCTGATCAGGCTGGACTGGCAGCGGCTGCCCACTAAAGGGAGAACCGACCTCTATGGCCCCCAGTTTATTTTTGTTCCCAAAACGTGTTCCTAGCTTGTTCCTGGCTTGTTCCTGGCTTGTTCCTGGCTTGTTCCTAACTAGTTCCCAGCTTGTTCCCTTGCCCATGGGCTGTTCCTGTCCCGCTGCTTTGTTCCCAAAATGGGTCCCAGGAACACTTGCAGGAACAGCCCCGAGGCGCGAGCGGCAGCCAAATTTGACAGCGGTGTTCCTATGTTCCTGATATTTTTCTAAAAATGGAAAGCTTTAATAATCAGCTATTATTCAGGTAAAACGCCCAGATGCGCGCGTATAGGGATTTTCAGGTTCTGGGAACAGGAAAGATTAATCTTTCTTAATTTTGGGGGTTCGATTGATGCGGATTTTTCGCTTATAGGCAGAGGTGATGAACCCTCTGTCTATTTTATTTTGGGAAGACAGGACATTGCGAAAGTGGGCCCAGAGCTCAGGGCACTTTGGCAATGACCGATGAGGAAACTATTTTTGGAGGTAGAATCATGGAAGCCTATCACAGTTTAGCCCATGCGCTGATTATTCAGGCGGTTAAAGACTACCGCAAAGCCCTGCGATTTTTGAAGCATCACTCACCAGCGCTTGATCAGGATCCGCAACAACATGCGCGGCGCGATCAAGCCATCAAAAATGAGCATGAACGGGCTGCGCTTGAGCGCTTCTTCCGGTCGGAATGGTTTGCGATGCTGACCGCCCTGGATGGCGAGCTGCTGTTAAAAAAGCTTTGTGAAATGGAGGTGGGCTTAAGATGACGGCCTTGGATTTTTTAAGCCAGGCTTACCGGTTGGATCTGCGCATCGACAGTAAACTGGAACAGCTTAATTTTTTAAATGAACTGGCGGCAAAATGCACCGCCACCATCAGCGATATGCCCCGCAACCCCAATCAGCGCATTGCTGCGATGGCCGATACGGTGGCTAAGATCGTTGACCTGCAAAGTGAAATTGACCGCGATATCCAGCAGTTGATCGACATCAAGCGGCGAATTGTTGCCAGCATTAAAGCGGTTGACAATAAAGAATACCAGACCTTGCTTGAACTGCGCTTTCTTTGTGCTTATACCTGGGAGGAAATTGCCATCAAGATGGGCTTTAGTATCCCGCACACCTACCGCATGCGGGATCGCGCTTTAAAGCAAATCGTGGTCAGCGCAAGTGGAGAGTGTGGATAAAAATGTATCCATAATAGACAGTGTCTGGCATTAACTTATATTGGCTTGATGGGGAGCCGCTGCTTTTTGCTTTTAGAGAGTGGCACCCCCACCGTTACCACCTAAAAAGACCACCTTAATTAAAGATGGTCTTGCGGTTCTATTATTTCATCTTAAATAGAAATAAGTTTCTGCGCTTTTTCCGCATCACTCATTTCTATTAGCCTTTTTAGCGAGATAATATTTGTTTTAATTTTTGCTCACCCCGCCGCTCTTTTTCAGGTGATACTAAATCTCTATTTATTTTTACACTTTTAGCTGGAGTAGAAATTATTCTTTCGAATGACTCCACAGCCTTCTTGGTATTCAATGTAAAATCTTTATTAAAAGATGAAGTGGCCATTCTAATCCCTCCCTTTAAAATATATTTTACTTTATTTGAACTTGTACTATTTAGATTATACCACAATTGCAAGAAATTTAACAGCTCAATATTCGATGAAACTGGAAATGGTGCCCGACCCCAAATGATAATTCGATTTGCCCATCGATCGACAAAAATGCTTTCGTACTCATAAAATTCTCCTTAAAAATAAAAAGCCCACCGAGTGTGCGTGTCTAAGACAGCGGCCCGTGGGATTTGCTGACAGTAACTTACCGCTTTCTTGTGCGTTTGTCAATGCTTTTGAACGACTTTAGCAAATCGTGGTCAGGGCAAGTGGAGAGTAAAGGAGAGTTGAGGTTAGTGGCCAATGTGCTATAATGGTAGTGTGAAAAAAGTAGGCGCAGGCCACCACGGGAGAAATCTCATGGTGGCTTTTGTATGCCCAAAATGAGGTCAACATCATGCCAGGTATCAGCCGGGAAAAAATTTAAAGGCTGGCGATGGAAAATCTCAGCACAAATAAAAATCAATTGGGAGGTCGTTATGGAAAAACCCATTAAGCTCTGCGAAATCTGTCAGGGGGATTGTCAAATTAAAGTGGTTTATGAACCTGGTAAAAAATACGGAGTGGTCTGCAGGGGCTGCGGTAATGAATCCGCGGTCAAAAGCACCCGGTCCGCCGCCATCAACGCCCACAACAAGGCCGGATACCGGGTCCACAAAGTATTTTCTGTTTGAGCAACCGTCAGTTTTCTGACTTTGCTATAAAAATTTTTGAAAGGAGGATAACCAATGGCAGTTGTAAAAGATTTTTTGTCCAATAAGATGGTCACCCGTCTGAACTATGGCATCGTGGATGGTAAGGAAGTCATCAAAAGCAAATCCTACGCCAATGTCAAACAAACGGCCACCATTGCCGAGATCCATCAGGTGGCGACCGCAATCACCGCTTTGCAAGTCCCGGCCCTGGAAGAAGTCCATCAGCTTCAGCAAGATCTCATCTTTGATGACGGTCTGTAAGATTAAACGCTAAAAAAAATAAAAATGAAAGGAGCAAGCTATGGCAGAATTTAAATTAGCAATGGTTTTTAAAAATGCCGTGGATAAAAATGTATCCATGACGATCCCTGATGTTAAACCCACCGTCACCCAGGCGGAAGCCGTGGCCTTAATGGATACCATTCTAACAACGGGTATTTTTACCCCGAATCATATTGAACTGGTGTCTAAGGTCGATTGTAAGATGGTGGAAACCACCACTTCTGACTTCTACAACGTCCCGTAAGGGTACGGTAGTTGTGTACCACAAAAGATAGCCCGTTACGGGCTTCTTTTTAATCCGTTTATGACTGAGTTTAAATTAAGAGCGCTGACAGCGCTGGGGTTACTGGGGGGCTGCATCGCCGAATTGCTCGGCGGCTGGGATGCTGGCCTCCAGTCGTTGTTTTTGT
Source organism: Acetobacterium sp. (assembly GCA_028692885.1). Lineage (GTDB taxonomy): Bacteria > Bacillota > Clostridia > Eubacteriales > Eubacteriaceae > Acetobacterium. Next base: position 12,424 of record JAQUWM010000057.1, read on the forward strand.
TTATGGCCATTGATTATATCACCGGGTTAATCGTGGCTGGGGTCTTTAAAAAAAGCCGCAAATCACAGCAAGGGGCGCTGGAAAGTCTGGCGGCCTGGAAGGGTCTGCTTCGCAAGGGGGTAACCCTGGGGGTAGTGCTGATTGCCTGCCGGCTGGATCTGCTGCTGGGCGCGACCTTTATCCGCGATGCCACCATCATTGCCTATTGCGGCAATGAGCTGTTATCGATCACCGAAAATATCGGTCTGATGGGGGTACCGCTGCCGGCAATCATTAGCCAGGCACTGGAAGCCCTGCGCAAAAAAGAAGAAGTAAAAGAAGAAGTAAAAAAGGAGGACGAAAAGTGAGTGCCGATGTGAAGTGGATTCAGGAACATTTACAAGCCCTGGGCTATGAACCGGGCCCGGTCGATGGGGAGGTTGGCGACTGCACCGATGCTGCCATCCGGCTGTTTCAGAAAGAAAATGATTTGGCGGTCGATGGGCAAGTAGGGGAGCGAACCCACAGTGCCCTGATCCAGGCCCGTAGTAGGATTGGCCTGAAAGTGGATCAGGATGGCAAGCTGCTACTGAAAGATTTTACCAAAGATGAATTTACCTGCGAATGCGGCTGCGGTCTTGATGTCTGCGACCGGCTTAAGGCTTTTGCCCAAAGGCTCCGGGATCAGTTTGGCTGGCCGCTGGTGATTTCCTCCGGCGCCCGCTGCCCAACCGTCAATGCGGCGGTTGGCGGGGTCCCCGACTCCTGCCACCTCACTGGCCATGCCTTTGACGGTTATTTCCCTGGTCAGATGAATGAAGCGGTGATGGCCCAGATGGCCGATTATGCGATCAGCCAGGAAATCGGCGTGATCCGCTATCCCAATCAATTGTTTTGTCATTTTCAGATTCCGCCACGCAACCAGATTATTGATTAAAAATTTCATGTGAAAGTTCTTTTTTGTGCCCCGGCCCTTGTGGCCGGGGGTTTTATTATTTTTTGGAATTGTGGCATAACTTAAGGGTGGTTTTAATCCCATTTGATTTCCTCCAAATAAAAAGAGCCAGCATAAATGCCGGCCCTGGTTCCCGACAGGACGTAAAACGTCTCGGGCAACTCTGTTAATAATAGTATACCATCAAAATTTGGATAATCAAGATTTGGGACTGAAATAATTCAAACTTTTTTTGTACCTCTTCCCAATAATTAGTGTGTACCTGTTTTTTTATTTATTGGTATTACGGATATAGGCGGTGTTCTGACCAGCTCCAATTTTAATAATATATCCTTCCTTTCTGCCTAAACGAGTCTCTTTCTGCACAATACGATCAACTAATTGTGCAGAAGTCAATGATTTTAGGCAGAATAATCGAAACCACCATTAACATACGATTACGGATTTATATTTTCAGCCTTACAATGATGATGTTGTTTGACAATATTGAAAAGGTGTCCCATGCAATGGAGGATATCTTTTATTTTATCAGGGAGCAAAAACCGGCCGACCTCGATTTTTCGGCGGTATCGGATCTGGTGCTGGAATGTGTCGATTTTATTAAAGCAGAGATCAATAAAATCACGAACCGAAATGATCCCGATGGCAACCCGTCCGGTCTGATTCAATCATTAAAAGTATTCCTCGATGAGTTGCGGCAGATCTTTGGGAAAGAAGATCGGCAGAGCCGTTACCAGCAAAAAAAACAGCAGTATTATATCCCCCAGGAAAAGAATCAAGACCTGCCATCGGATGATAACCCGACCGATAAAGAATCCGGGGCGGGATCGGAAGGTTCCTGTTATCAGGTGATTATTCAATATGAAGACGATTGCATGATGGAAAATATCCGTGCTTACACGTTGGTGTTCGGGCTGGCCGGCCTATGTCCGGGGGATCTTCAATCTGCGCGGCCGGATTATTCCGTTAATGGATTTGCGGTTGCGGTTTCAAAAAAAATTCATTGCCTACGATGAACGATCCTGTGTGATTGTCATCGATGTGGAAGACAATACCGTGGGGCTGATTGTCGACAGTGTTTCTGAGGTAATCGCCTTTGAAGAGGCCGATATTATCGAGCAGCCGATGCTCAGCTCCGGGGTTTCCAACCAGTTTATCAAAAGCATCGGCAAGGTCGGCAATGAAGTCAAACTACTGTTGGATTGCGATAAATTATTATCCAATCAGGATATTGAAATTTTAATTGATCAGAAAGATGAGAGGTACGATGATGAAATGGTTTTATAATCTGAAAATTGGAACAAAGTTAATTCTCGGTTTTGTGGTGGTCGCCTTGATTGCGGGCGGGATTGGTGTGATGGGCGTCATTAATATCCAGACGGTGGATCGCCAGGATACCTATCTTTATGAAAAAATGACGGTGCCGCTGGGTGAACTGATCTTTATGACCCAGGCGCTGATGGGGATCACTAATAATGTTGATGATATTATTTTATCGAGTAATGCCGAAGAAATCTCCCGCCTTGAAGCTGCTATTCAAGAAGAGAATAATCGCTTTGACACCAACTTAAAAAGCTTTCAGACAACGCTCTTTTCCGAAGAAGGGAAGAAACTGGTCGAAGACACCTTTGTCCAATTGGTTTTATTGGAGATACGGTTTAACAGCAGCCTTAGTGATTGCCGAAAAGTCAGTTTAGCGGCATAAAAAAACCGTAATCTCAGACGAGACTGCGGTTTATTTTTTATAGTGTTTTGGCATAGGTGCCGATTTTTTTATCCATGGTTGAAATATGTTTGGTCAGCCAATTAACGATCATCTGATTGGCGTTGATAATCAGTGAAATATTACCGCCAGATTCCTGGTAATCGGCTTTGAGTTTAGCCAGTTCGATAATAAAGTTCTGATGTAATTTCTTTTGCTCGGCGATTTCAGGATAATTGATTTTTGTCATATAAGCTTCTTCATCTCTGAAATGCTGTTTGGTATAGTCATCAAGAAAATCAAACAGTTGAGCAATAACTTCCTTCGATTTTCCGGTTTTTCCGGCCTCAAAAAGCTGATCCACTTTTTCAAACCAGATTTTATGTTGTGAATCAATGTTTTCTACGCCGACTGATAAAGCTGGTGTCCATACGATTGCCATAATTATTCTCCCTTCTAAATTAGATTTATTCTATTATAGACTTTTTTATGCTAAATGACAAGAAAATTATCGATAGCACTACAGGATTATCAAAGTAACCAGATTAATGTTAAACAGGACTCGCCAATCGCTACGAAATTGAGTATTTACTTTATCCTTGGGCTGGGTTAAACTAGTCTAAGGTTTCACTGTCGTGCGGCGATTTGAGCTGGCCCGTGAAGCGATGATAACAGGATTGAGGATGTGGAAAAATGATTCAAATCACCGAAAAAGAATTTGCCATGTTGACTGAATATATTCACAGTGAATATGGGATCGAATTAAAAAAAGAAAAGCAACTGCTTTTAATGGGTCGACTTCATAAGCTGCTGGTGGAGCTGGGCTTTGATAGTTTTACCGATTATTATCATTATCTAATTTCAGATAAAACTGGAGAAGCCAGTTCAACTCTGATTGACAAGGTTTCAACTAACCATACCTTTTTTATGCGGGAGCCGGAGCATTTTGAGTATTTTAAAAATAGTGTCTTGCCCGAGCTCAAGAAAAAAAAGGAAGCGCAGCACAATCACGATATCCGGTTGTGGTGCGCCGCCAGTTCGACCGGGGAAGAACCCTATACATTGGCGATGATCATGGCTGAATTTTTTGGAGCGGAGGCGCATCTTTGGGATAAAAAGCTGCTGGCAACGGATATCTCAAATAAGGTTCTGGATATTGCCAAAAAGGGCATTTATGATAAGGATCGGATTCAGGTACTGCCGCCTAACTGGAAACTGCGATACTTTAAAAACTATGACAGCAGTCAGATGGTGGTGGTCGACGAGATCAAAAAAGAAGTGATTTATCGCCGCTTTAATCTGATGACACCGACCTTTGTTTTTGAGAAAAAATTTGATGTCATTTTCTGCCGCAATGTGATGATTTATTTCGATCAGGCCACCAAGGATCGACTGGTCGAGAAAATGTATAGTTACACAGAACCAGGGGGATATCG
>JAQUWM010000164.1 GCA_028692885.1 Acetobacterium sp.
GCCAAAGCCATGCCATCCTGGGACAGGGTGACTATGGCCCATTTTTCTGTTTTCACGGTTTTATTCAACCCCTTGACGGTATTCGTGAGTGAAACTGGGATCATAAAGCTTGGATAAGCTGTATTCATCGCCTAGGAAATCACCAACTAAAATTTGGGCAGTTTTTGTGATATCTTCATCTTTTACTTTTTGAGCAATGGTTTCCAGGGTTCCCATAACAATTTTCTGGTCTTCCCAGGTTGCCCTTTGAATAATCGCAATTGGCGTGGTTGGCGCGTAATGTTTCATTAATCGCTTAACGACATCATCAATCATTTGCACCGACAGGAAAATACACATGGATGCCTGATGCGATGCCAGATCTTCCAGCTTTTCTTTTTCCGGAACGGGAGTTCGGCCTTCCAAACGGGTTAAAATTACGGTTTGGGATACATCTGGCAGGGTGAATTCTTTTTTAAGCGCTGCCGCTGATGCTACAAAGGAGCTGACTCCAGGGATCACATCAAAGGGAATTCCCAATTCGTCCAATCGGTCCATCTGTTCCCGGATGGCACCATAAATGGATGGATCACCGGTATGAACCCGGGCAATTTTTTTGCCTTCTTCAGTTCCCCGTTTAATCACGGCGATAACATCATCTAAAGTCATCGATGCGGAGTTGAAAATTTCGGCATCCGCTTTATGACCGGCAATAATGGCTTTATTGACTAAAGAACCGGCATAAATAATAATATCTGCTTCGTTGACAATTCGTTGACCCTTAACGGTAATCAGTTCTGGATCTCCTGGGCCTGCACCCACCATATACACTGTATTCATAACTATTTTCTCCTAAACTTTATTTCTAATTTTAGCACTTTTGAATCCATTCCTACATTTCTGTAACGGGTTGTGCTTTCTTTAAATGATCTAAAAACATGTTCTGAATGCCGGCATATTCACCCAGGCCTTCCAGGATACATTCGACTTTAAACCGCTCATCTTCAAGAACGGTTCGCCAGGAGTCTTCTTCATCACTGGCCATGTCATTAATCGCGTGATCGCCAGCTACCAGCATAAAGGGCGCCAGATAAATCTTTTTATATTTCTTTTCCTGTAACAGTGGCACAATGTTTTCCAGCTCCGGAAAACCTTCTACGGTTCCCACATAAACATCCTCATAACCCTTCATTTTAAACATATAATCCAGGCAGGGATAAGTGGAATTGGCATGATGGTCGCTGCCGTGACCCATATATACCAGGGCTTCGCCTTTTTTAAGCTTGGGCATCTGCTTCATCACGATGTCTACGGTTTCTTCGTAATCTTCTACCGTGGTTAGCAGTGGCCGGCCCAGGGTCAGGGATACAAAGTCTTTTTCAAAGGCCTTTAGTTCTTTTAACGTAATGTCGTATTCATAGCCATTGATGATATGGGTGGTTTGACACTGTACGTGGGTATAACCGGCTGCTTTAAGCTTTTTAAGGACTTCTTGCGGGGTATCCACACTTTCGTTGTCCCGGGTCTTCAGTTTGTTGATGATCATTCGGGATGTGAAGGCTCGATAAAAATCATGGTCCGGGAATGCTTCTTTTAAGCGGTTCTCGGTAGCCTCGATGGTTTTTTTTCGGGTCTCAGGGTAAGATGTACCAAAACTGATGACCAGTAACGCTTTTTTTTCCATATAGATGGTTCTCCTATTTTATGTTATTATTTTTCTTATTTCTATTTTGATTCAGATAGAGACAGTAATGCCTGATAGTGATCGGCGATGGTTTTTTCGATGTCCGCTTTGGTGTGGGCGGCGGAGAGGAAAATACCTTCGAATTGGGCTGGCGGCATCAGGTTGCCGGCATCCAGCATTGATTTGAAATATTTGGTATAAGCCTTGGTGTCCGAGGTCATGACGGCGGCGTAGCCATCGATGGGGACATCGGTAAAGAAGCAGCAGGTCATCCCTTTGAAACGGACCATCTGGGCTTTGACCCCGGTTTTTTCGATGTTGGCCTTAAAGCCGGCTTCTAACAGCTTGGCATTTTCTTCCATTTCGGTGTAAACTTCGGGATGATCCCGGAGGTAGGTCAGGGTATTTAATCCCATTTTCATGGCGATGGGGTTTCCCGACAGGGTTCCGGCCTGGTAAACACCGCCTAAGGGTGCCACGGTTGCCATGATATCCCGACGTCCGCCGTAGGCACCGACGGGCATACCACCGCCGATGATCTTACCTAAGGTAGTCATGTCCGATTTAATATCCAGGACTTCCTGGGCGCCGCCGTAAGCTAAGCGGAATCCGGTGATGACTTCATCAAAAATCAGTACCGTTCCTTCAGCTGCGGTGATTTCCCGTAGAGCTTTCATAAAATCCAGATCCGGGGCGACAACACCCATGTTACCGGCCACCGGTTCGACGATGACGGCGGCAATTTCGCCGGGGTTTTCGGCAAAGAGAGCTTTGACGCTGGCAATATCATTATAAGTTGCTACCAGGGTGTCCTTGGCCGTTCCCGGCGTCACCCCGGAGCTGGTCGGCACTCCAAAGGTCAGGGTGCCGGACCCGGATTTAACCAGCAGGCCATCGGCATGGCCATGGTAACAGCCTTCAAATTTGATAATCTTATCCCGGCCGGTATAGCCTCTGGCGACCCGCAGCGCACTCATCGTGGCTTCAGTTCCGGAACTGACCATCCGCACCATTTCCATGGACGGATAGGCTTCGGTGATCAGTTTGGCCACCTCGACCTCAATGGCGGTCGGGGCACCAAAGCTGGTTCCTTTTTGCAGGGCTTCTTGAATCCCTTCAAAGTAGACTGGTGAGGCGTGACCTAAAATCAAGGGACCCCAGGAACAGATATAATCGGTATACTCGTTGCCGTCGACATCATAAATTTTGGCGCCTTTGCCATGGTCAATAAAAACCGGTGGCATGTCCACTGATTTAAAGGCCCGAACCGGACTGTTGACACCGCCCGGTATATATTTTTCAGCCTCGATAAATAATTTTTCTGATTTTTCTCGATTCATAATATCTCCAATAATAATTATTTCACTATCATGTAAAACGCAGGTATGCAATCACTACCGTACCGACTAATTGTTAATCTGTTGTCTGCTGCAACCACGAGAAATCCGCTACGCTTCTTTCTCTTTGGTTCGCGGGTAGTCGCCAACTGCAAGCAAGCTTGTGATTGGCTCGTTACTATCGCGCAGAATCGGACAGGTATTCACCTGTTCGCTCCGATGCAGACAACATGATGTAACAATTGTCGGTACTACGTTTGCTTTGACAAATAGATTCCTGACATATTAATAATTAGCTGTCACTGATAATCCTTCAGCATTGACTGCAGTTCTTTGGCAAAGTAAGTGATGATGATGTCAGCTCCGGCCCGTTTGATGCTGATCAGGCTTTCAAAAATAGCCCGGCGATCCATCAGATCGGCATCGACGGCATTTTTAATCATGGCGTATTCACCACTGACCTGATAGGCGGCCATTGGCAAGTAGG